>CANCSY010000146.1 GCA_947380915.1 Beijerinckiaceae bacterium | reverse complement strand
GCGGCGATCTCGGCCTTGGGGCGGCTGGCGAGGATCGGACCCACCTCGCAGGCGGCGGCGAAGAGCGCGGCGGTCTTGGCGCGGATGACGTCCAGATATTCGTCTTCGGAGGTCTGCATGTTCTTGGCGGCGGCGAGCTGCATCACCTCCCCCTCGGCGATGACCGTGGCGGCGGTGGAGAGCACGTCGAGGCACGGCAGGGAGCCCACCTCCACCATCATGCGGAAGGCCTGCCCCAGCAGGAAATCGCCCACCAGCACGCTGGCCTCGTTGCCCCAGAGCATGCGCGCGGCGGCCTTGCCCCGGCGCATGTCGCTCTGGTCCACCACATCGTCATGGAGGAGCGTGGCGGTGTGCATGAACTCGACGGAGGCCGCGAGCTTCACATGGCCATCGCCCCGATATTCGCACAGGCCGGCCATGGCCAGGGTGAGCATGGGCCGCAGACGCTTGCCGCCGGAGGAAATGAGATGATTGGCCACTTCGGGAATCATCGCCACATCCGACCCGGTGCGGGAGAGAATCACCTGATTGACCCGTTCAAGATCAGGCGCCACCAGCCCCGAAAGGCTTGCAAGGCCGGGCTCTTTGCCCTTGTCTTCAAGAGAGATGACGACGCCCACCAGTAAAATCCTTATGCTTCATAGCGCGGCGCAACTTACGGGCGCAGCACGCTCCGGGCAAGCCTGACAGGCTTGCGAAGATGCGGGGAACCTGACAGCCTCTACGGGTGGGCAGGCCCCTCGGATCAAAGATCAAGCTATTGAAAGGCCTTATGAAAGAGCTTTTGCGCACCAACGACCTCGTGCTGATTTCGCTGGTGGAGGCCATCTTCCGGGAGGGCGGTGTGCGCTTTTTCGTAGCAGATACCCACATGAGCGCGCTGGAAGGCTCCACCGGATTCCTGCCCCGCCGGGTATTGGTGGACGAAAGCCAGCTCCCTCAAGCCCGCCGCCTGCTGGCCGAGGCGGGGCTGGAGCACGAATTGCGGGATGCGCCGTGACCGAAGAGACCGTCGAGGACGCGATTCTGGGCGGGCGGCTGCGCCTGCGCCAGCCCGCGCGCGGCCATCGGGCGGGCACGGACGCGGTGCTGCTGGCCGCCGCCATAGGGCTCACCGAGGGCGTGCTCGTGGATGCAGGTGCGGGCGTGGGCGCCGTGGGCCTCGCCGCAGCCCTGCGCTCCCCCGCCCTGCGCCTGACCCTGATCGAGCGCGATCCCCTCACCGCCCACCTCGCCCGCGCCAATGTGGCCCTGAACGGGCTGGAGGCGAGGGCGCAGGTGGTGGAGGCCGACCTGACGCAGGCCCGCGCCAGACGGGCGGCGGGGCTCACCGACGGCTTCGCCGACATGGTGGCGACCAATCCGCCCTGGCTGACGCCCGGGCAGGCCCGGGTCTCCCCCGAGCCCCGCCGCGCCGCCGCCCATGCCCATGAAGAGGGAGGCGGCGGGCTGGAGGCCTGGATGCGCGCCGTGGCCGCCCTGACCCGCCCCGGGGGACGCCTTGCCCTGATCCACCGGGCCGATCATCTGGACGAGGTGTTTGGCGCCTGCGAAGGCCGCTTCGGCGCGCTGTCCGTGCTGCCGATCCACCCAAGGGCGGGCGAGGCGGCGCACAGGATCATCGTGCGGGGCGTGAAGGGCAGCGGCGCGCCGCTGCGGATCCTGCCGGGATTGATGCTGCATGAGGGGGCGGATTTCACGCCCTTGGTGGAGGCGCTGCATCGGGGGGATGCGGTTCTGGGGAAGGGGTGAGCGGCAAGCAACCAAAGTCGCCCCCAATCAGCCGCCCCGCAGTTTCCTGAAAGTCTCCACAATCGACGGCGTCAGGCGCGCAACGCCCTGCGGGCCCAGATGATCGTCATCCACATACAGCGGGATGTTATCGACCTGCGACAGGCATGACGCTTCCGAACACAGGGT
Source organism: Beijerinckiaceae bacterium (assembly GCA_947380915.1). The sequence goes on along the minus strand of CANCSY010000146.1, from coordinate 5,701 downwards.
CCGATGGGGGTAGAAAACCGCGACACTCGGCTCACGTTCCATCTTCTCGAATGTTCCCAGAATGATCCGCTGGCGCGCGTCGAAATCGCGCCGATGAAGCACCGGCATCCTGATGTTCAGTTGCAGCGAACGAATGAGAGCGTTCGGCACGTCAAAATGAAACTCTGGCGATGGGCCGATGATGAGGATCTTGACCCCGATCTGCGCGAGTTTCCTGATCGTGGCGTCAAAGGCTTTTTCAAAAGTCAGTTCGGCCCCATCGGCGTTTGCATAGATTTTCTTGGGCAGCACCCCTTCTGCGGGCGAGCGATGGTCGGAGGCCAGCATGGCCCAGCGACTGCTGAGAATGAGAACCTTCACCTTGCCCTGTTGCGCCCAATCCAGAATGGCGTCCGAGAGTTGCTCGCATTCCCTCTGGTTTTTCCGCTTGGAAAAATGCACGTCCAGAACGGGCGGACAATCGGACATTTCAACGGCAAATCCAGAGAAGCCCGCGCCGGCGAGGTCGGCGCCAAGGCGCCTGGTGTAGACGCCGGCATGGGAATCCCCCCACAGAATATAGTCGACCGGAGGACTGGACGCGGCGACCGCGCAGGCGCCCGCGCGGCGAATCTGCGGGAACGCCTCATAGGCCTTGCACTGGATGTCCTCATCGCCGGAATGACGCCCGGCATGGACGGAAAGCGCCGCCGGATTGAGCCGGTGGATGGCGCCTTTGGTGAAGAGGATGGCGCCTGCTGCGGACAGGATCGCCAGCATCATCAGGCCCAGCGCGATGGAAAAAGCGCGCGTTCCCATCACTGCGGGGTCACGGAAGGGAACCTCGATGAACCGCCAGCTTGCGTATGCGCTCAGCGTGGTGACCAGCAGGATCAGCCATTTTTCATGGAGTTCGAAATCGCGGCCCAGCAGCAGCCCGATCAGGACGATGGGAGGCCAATGATGGAGATAAAGAGAATAGGAAATCCGTCCGAAAAACTGCGCGGGACCGCAGCCCAGGATCCGCATCTGGAGCGCTTGCTTGCCGGGCTGGGCCAGGATCAGCAGGCCCGTGGCGAAAACCGGCAAAAGCGCCGCAAATCCGGGAAAGACCATGCGCGGATCAATGATGAGGAAACTCAGCGCCAATCCCGCAGCGCCGAAGAGCGAAAACAACCCGGAAAACCTCGGCGACGACAGCCCCTTCTTCTCCATCAGCGCCACGAGCGCGCCAACGCCAATTTCCCAGAATCGGGACATGGGCATGTAGAAGGCGTGGCGCTCGTCAAAGCCCAGGTAGCTCGAGAAGATGTTGTAGATGAAGGACAGAAGGGAGATCGCGGCTATAGCGGCGAAAAGCCTCTCTCTTTTATCAAGGCGCGCCAGCAGAACCAGCGCCCAGGGAATGACAAGATAGAATTGCTCTTCAATGCCCAGCGACCAGGTGTGCAGAAGCGGCAAGGTCCGCGCGCCATCGGCGAAATAGGACAGCGTATCGGCGAAATAGATATTGGAGACGGAGAAGACGGCGGCGAGCCCCGATCGTGCGGTGGCGATATATTCAGTCGGGGTCAAAACGACATGGCCGACCATGAGGCAAAACGCGATCGTGAAAAGAAGCGCGGGGAGGAGACGCCTGACGCGGCGCCAGTAAAAGGCCAGAACCAAACGCCGATCATATAAAGGCGCGTCCTGAATGCTGCGGAAAATGACAAACCCCGAGATCACATAAAAGACATCAACGCCGACAAAGCCTCCCGAAGCAAAAGCAAAATCAAGATGGAACAGGAAAACGAATAGAACCGCTACAGCTCTCAGGCCGTCGACGTCGCGCCTGTGATTTCGATCCAAGCCCATAGAAACCTCAGGAAATGATGGGCTCAGCTACTAACTGAAATATTTCCTTTCAACAAATTGCCCATGCGATGGCTCGCATGGGCATATCCGGGGCGTTGCAGGCGCCAGACGAAAGCGCCTCGCAAAATGCTATTCCGATCCGCCCTTGGCGGCGCCCTCGAGGATCTTCAGATCCGCCTTCTCCACCGAAGCCGCCGCCAGACGGGCGATCAGATCCTTCGGGGTTTCGTAGATCTCCTTGAAGATTTCCTGCATCTCCTGCCCGGACATGGGATTGACTTCCTGGTCGCTCTTTTCGGCTTCCACCATCAGGTCCTTGTCCCTCATGGACTCGTCGAAGGCCTTGCGCAGGGTGGCGATGCGGTCGGCAGGGACGCCCTCGGAGGCGAAGATGGGGCGGCCGAGTTCGAAGGCGGTGAACTGCACTTTCAGCAAACGCTTCAGGTCTTCCGAATCAGCCAGATCGATGACCAGCGGCACATCCGGCAATTCCTTGTGCTTGCGCAGGCCCATCTGAAACAGCATCACGTAATCGCCGCTTTCGACCCATTCCTTGTAATTGGGCTTCAGGCTGGTCCAGGAGAAGGTGCCGCGACCGTCCACCTCGCCGCGCGCCATGGACAGGTTCATTTCGCTCCCCCCGGGGAAGCCAGCGATGACCTTGAACTTCAGGCCCATGAGATTGCGCAGCACATAGGGCACGACCACGCTTTCGGTGCCGACCCCGGTGCCCGCGATGATCGTGTCGCGATTGCGCAGATCCTGCCAGGTCTTGATGCCCGTGCGCTTGTGGACCAGAGCGATGCTGGTGTCGGAGTTCACGCTGCCGATCCAGTTCAGGGTGCGCGGATCGAATTTGGCCTTGGAGTCCTGTCCCAGCAGGGGCTCGAAGGGCACGCCGCGCTGCGGGGCGCCCAGATGCAGCCCGTCTCGCGGCGCGACATTGGAGACGTGGTTGGTCATCACAAGGCCGCCGGCGCCGGGCATGTTGCGCACCACGACCGCAGGATTGCCGGGGATATATTTGCCGATATGGCGGCTGACGAGGCGCGCATTCATGTCGTAGCCGCCACCCGCAGACAGGCCCACATAGATCGTCAGGGTCTTGCCCTTGAAGAAATCGGCCGGCGCCTGGGCGACGGCGGGCTGGGCGATACCCAGCGACATAACGAGGGCGGTGGCGGTGGCTATCGTCTTCAAGGCGCTTCTCCGGCAGGTTGTCGGGGGTGGACCATGCCCCAAGGCTGCGTTTCAGGAAAGGGGGGCGAAAGCCGATCCACCTGAAAAGTGATCGAAACGGGAGAGGACGCCGCACCTGTCCTCACAAAAAAACCGGCCCCGAAAAGGGCCGGCAAGGGCGGGAGGAAACGCCCGACCGAATGTGCATTCCGCCAGACGTAGTCAAAATATGAACCTTGTCGCCTGAACCGGGCCTGAGCAGTCTGTTCATCTGGCGTTCATCTTGGCGCCTCTCCCGGGCCGCGCCAGTTCCTTCCCCGTTGACCGGCGCCGCCTGCGCCAATAGGTTGCGCGCCACATCATCAGGGCTCCACCATGTCGCCATCGCTTGATCCCGCCCGGTCCTTTCAGGGCCTTATTCTCACGCTCCAGCGTTTCTGGGCGGAGCAGGGCTGCGTGATTTTGCAGCCCTATGACATGGAGGTGGGCGCCGGCACCTTCCATCCCGCCACCACCCTGCGCTCGCTGGGAAGCAAGCCCTGGAAGGCCGCCTATGTGCAGCCCTCGCGCCGCCCCAAGGACGGGCGCTATGGAGAAAATCCCAACCGGCTCCAGCATTATTACCAGTTTCAGGTGATCCTGAAGCCCTCCCCGCCCGACCTGCAGGACCTCTACCTGCGCTCTCTGGCCGCCATCGGCGTGGACGCCGCCCTGCATGACATCCGCTTCGTCGAGGACGACTGGGAGAGCCCCACGCTGGGCGCCTGGGGCCTTGGCTGGGAATGCTGGTGCGACGGCATGGAAGTCAGCCAGTTCACCTATTTCCAGCAGGTGGCGGGCATCGAATGCGCGCCGGTTTCGGGCGAGCTGACCTACGGGCTGGAGCGCCTGGCCATGTATGTGCAGGGCGTGGAGAATGTCTACGACCTCAATTTCAATGGCCTTGAAGGCGACGACCGCATCTCCTACGGCGACGTTTTCCTGCAGGCGGAGAAGGAATATTCCCGCCACAACTTCGAACACGCCGACACCGAGGCCCTGTTCCGCCAGTTCCGCGACGCCGAGGCCGAGTGCAAGGCCCTGCTGGAAAAAGGCGACAAGGGCGAGCGGCACGAGATGGTCCTGCCCGCCTATGACCAGTGCATCAAAGCGTCGCACCGGTTCAACCTGCTGGACGCCCGGGGGGTGATTTCGGTCACGGAACGGCAGAGCTATATTCTGCGGGTGCGCGAGCTGGCCAAGGCCTGCGGCGCGGCCTGGCTCAAGACGGAGGCGGGCGGCGCCGCCTGAAGCGCAGGAGATCACGGTTCGGGCTGGACAAAACCGGCGCAGCCAGAACAATAGGCCCTACGCCGGCCAAACCAGCAGGCTCCCCAATAGCAGGCTCCCAGGAGGAAACATGTCCGACAGCAAGCTCACCCACCCCGTCGCCGCCCAGAAGGCTCCCTATGCGGTCGATGTCGAAGCCGGCAAGAACTACACCTGGTGCGCCTGCGGCCTGTCCAAGAAGCAGCCCTTCTGCGACGGCGCCCACAAGGCCGGCAGCACCATCAGCCCCATCCGCTACACCGCGCCGAAGGACGGCAAGGCCTATTTCTGCGGTTGCAAGGAATCGGTGAACCGCCCCCTGTGCGACGGCACCCACGGCAAGATCTGATAAAATCACTTCCGAGATTTTACGCGGCGGCTCCCTTGCGGGCCGCCGTTTGCGTTAATCCCCCCGCCGCGACGCCGCCGCCAGATAGAAGGCCGCCGTGCCCACCAGCGTCAGGCCGAACAGGATCCACACCACAACATCGTAGCTGCCGAACCAGTCGTGAATGATGGCCAACGCCAGGGCGCCCGTGGTGCGCGGCACGATGGAGACGGTGGCCAGCGCGCCCGAGATCGCTCCATAGCCCCGTGTGCCGAAAATCTCGGCCACGCTGGTCTGGCGCACGATCATCAGCACCCCCGCCGACATGCCGAAGGTCACTGCATAGGCGACGAAACTGGTGAAATCCGAAGCCAGGGCCAGCATCAACGTGCCCGCTGCGAACATGGGGAACATGAAGCGCCCGGTGACGATCCCCGAATTGCCCGGCACCAGAAAGAACATCATCAGCCGCCCCACGACGGCCGCAGGGCCATTGATCATCATCAGCGCCACGGAGGTCTGCAGGCTCATGCCCCGCTCCTGCATGAGCGGCAGGATATGCATGGACAGGCCCATGGAGGTGAACCAGTGGATGCTGCAAGCCACCGCCAGAAACCAGAAGGCGCGCGTGCGCATGATGGCGCCCACGGGCGAGGGTTCCCTCGCAGCGCCCGCCTTGCCGCGCTCGCCCGAGCCGCCCCGCGTGCCGCGCAGGATGATGGCGTTGACGCAGACCGGCCCCAGCAGTTGCACCCCCGCCTGCACCATCAGCGAATGGCGCCAGCCCACGGCCGAGATGAGCAGGCTTACGAGGGGAATGGCGATGGTGCCCGCGAGTGCGGAGAAGAAGGACACATAGGCGAGCCCCCGCCGGTAATCGCGCACATTGGCTGTCACCACGGCGGCGGGCACCATGCCCAGCGAAAAGCCCTGGGCCACGCCCATGCAGGCCCAGATGGCGTAGAGGCCCCAGAGCGACTGCACCTGCGACCAGCACAGCAACAGCGTCGCCCCCATCGCCGCTCCCACGGTCATGATGAGATGGCCGCC
>CANCSY010000145.1 GCA_947380915.1 Beijerinckiaceae bacterium | reverse complement strand
CTGGCTGCGAAGGCTCGATCGTTGTCGGCAAGATCCTGGAGAATTCCTCCGAGACCTTCGGCTTCAACGCCCAGACGGAAGAGTATGTGGACATGATCAAGGCGGGGATCGTCGATCCGGCCAAGGTCGTTCGCACCGCCCTTCAGGATGCGGCTTCGGTGTCAGGCCTCCTGATCACCACGGAAGCCATGATCGCCGACACCCCGAAGGATCGCCCGGCAATGCCGATGCCCGGCGGCGGCGGCATGGGCGGCATGGGTGGAATGGACTTCTAAGTCCATTCTAACCAGGTCCACGAAAAAATTGAGGCCGTCCCTTCGGGGGCGGCCTTTTCCAATTTGCGCCTGAGGGAGCACGCAGCAGACTGCGACGGGGCGCAATCCAATCGTGCCGCGGCTGCGTATGGGGATAACAGGGTTCGCGCGTCAGCGTCGCTCGTCCGGGAGAGATCGCACCATGCGTTATGTCATCGCCTATATCGCGACAGCCGTCGTTTTTCTGTCTGCGGATGCTGTCTGGCTCGGCTATGTCGCGCGCTCATTCTATCGCGACAATCTCGAGGGGATGCTGCTGGAAAAGCCGCTGATGGATGTCGCGGGGCTCTTCTACGGGCTTTATGTCGTCGGCATCGTCATTTTCGGCGTGATGGCGGGCCTGCGCGACGACACCTGGCGCTCGGCGGCCCTCTATGGCGCGCTCTTCGGCCTCTTCGCCTACGCCACCTATGACCTGACCAATCTGGCGACCCTGAAGAACTGGCCCATGATGGTCAGCGTGGTCGATACGGCCTGGGGCGCATGCGTGACGGCGCTGGCCGCCACAGGCGGCTATTTCGCGGTGCGCTTTTTCGATTAATTCCGCAGCCGGGCGTTGGCGACAGCCAGCGCGGTCTTGCCATATTCGGCGGCGGCGCCATCCCAGACCACCGAATGATGGGCGGCGGCGGCGAAGCAGTCGCGGAACTGGCGCTGCAACACGCTGTCCAGATAGAGCGCGCGCCCGCCAGCCGCATTGAACAGCTTCTGCACTGCGCCCATGGCGAGCTGGCATGCGAAGGCGGCGTTGCGCTTGCCCTGCGCGCCCATCAGCTTGGATGGCGTCCCGCCCTGGCCCAGCAGCTCCATCGTCTCGCGCACGGCGCCCATGTAGAGGCGCGAGGCGGCCTCGATCTCCGCCGAGCCCTGCCCGATACCCATCTGGATACTGACCTGATCGGCGACCGGATTGCCGCGTGATTTGCGGGGGGCGGTGAAGTCGATGTAATTTTGCAGAAAGCCCTCGGCCACGCCCACGCAGACCGCCGTATAGCTCACCGCCGACACGCCGCCGCGCGGCAGCTTGGAGATCGGCGCCGTGTAAAACAGCGTGCCGGGCGAGGTGCCAGCGTCGTAGTCCTTCTTCGACAGCACCCGATGCTCGGGCACGAAGACGTCGTTCACCTTGAAGCTGCGGCTGCCGCTGCCCGCCAGACCCACCGAATGCCAGTCGTCGATGAGCTCGATCTCCTTGGTGGGGATTAGCGCGAAGCATCCCTCGGGCGCCTTGCCCTCCTCGATGATATTGCCGCCGCAGATCACCCAATCCGCATGATCGACGCCGCTGGAAAAGCCATGAAGCCCGGTCCAGACGATGCCGCCGGGCGTGCGCTTGGCCTTGCCGACAGCGGCGATGGCGACGCAGATGCGGGCGCGCGAATCCCGACCCCAGACCTCGTCCTGCGCGTCGAGGCTGAAAGCCGCGAGCTTGAGCGGATTGTCGGCGAGCACCATATGCACCCAGGCCTGCGAGCCGCAGCCGCGCGCGAGGGTCTGGATGACCTCGCACATCACATCATAGCCCAGATCAAAACCGCCGTAGCGGGCGGGCTGGCAAATGCGCAGCAAGCCGAGATCTGCATATTCTTCAACGGTTTCGCGCGGGGCCATGCGAGCCTTTTCGCAATCGGCCGAACGGGCGGCGAGTCTTGGGATCATGCTTTCCGCACGAGCCAGAAGCTCCTCACGGGTGAGGGCGTGCGACGGCGTGGGCGTGATCGATTGCAGCATGACATTCCCTCGACTTCGGGCCGCGTTCCCCGGCCATCATTCCAGCTTTGCGACGTACTTTACGCAAGAACCGCCACTTCGCAAGCGCCCGGCCGCTCCGGGGCTGCGGCTTTTCGCCCTGTCAGCGCCCCATCAAGGCGCCGAGCGCCGCAGACGGGACCATGGCGCCCAGCTTCGGCGCCAGCCGCTTGAGGCTGGCCCAGATGGTCGCCTGATTGGAATTGACCACGGGCTTGCCCAGTTCCGCCTCAAGAAGCTCGATCACATCGATCTGGGTCGTGTTGGTGCAACTCAGGAAGATCCCGTCGGCGTCATCGCGCAGATTGGCGCGGGTGACCTCGACCCATTTCGAGGGGGGGACATGGGGATAGCCGCCCGAGGCCACGCCCAGCGCCACGTCATGGACCACGCTGAAGCCAAGGGCTTCCAGATAGGCCTTCTCATGGTCGTTGTGGGACTGCGAATAGGGGGACACCAGCACCATGCTGGTGATGGACGAAGCGCGCAGGGCCTCCACCACGGCCTGGGCCGTTGAGAGGGCCTCAGCGCCCGAGGCCTCCCGCACCGCGGCGAGAATCTTCTGCTCGCCCTCCAGCCCATGTTCCATGGAATTGGCGGTGCAATGAAACACGATCACGTCGCAGCGGGCGTCCCCAAGGGCGGATGCCGCGCGGGACACATCCTCCAGCAGCGGGCCGAGCGGCTTGTTATGAACGCCGGTCATTTGCAGACGGGTTGTGTGCACCGCCACATCTGCGGGCAGGAACCGTTGGAAATGAGGCTCGGACAATCGGTTGGATGAGGGAATGATGAGCCCGAGACGGGCGCGCGCGAAACCTGTGGAGGCTTCCAGCGAAAGATCGGTTTGCGCGAGATGTCCGGCAGCCATGTTCATGCTCGTTCCTCCATCTTCGCAGTGTAACCCATGAGGCGCTGCGACGCATCTGACAAGCGGCGCGGCAGGAATTGCAGGCCCCATAAATCAGCTTATTGATCGTTGTGCAAAATGTTGGTAAAAGCTATGTTTGCGTAGCGGGTCCGCTTGATTCAGCCTGAAAGGGTTGCCACGAGCGGCGCGAGCGTGGAAACGCCTGCCGAGCCAGCAATGGGGAACCACTCTTCTGGCCGAAGGCGTTTGACGCATTGTCAGATACATTCCCCGGGCCTGATCGCCAGGGGTGGGGGCACTGGAGCAGTCCATGTTTGATCGTCGTCAGCTTCTCGTCACCACAGCGGCCTTCGCAGTCAGCGGCCCCGCGCCCCTCGCCCTGGCCGCCGAGAAGCCATCCATCAAGATCGGGACCATTCTGCCCCTGACAGGGCCCGCCGCCGACAATGGCGTTCTCTACAACGCGGCCTTGAAACTGGCGATCGAAGATGTGAACGCCGCAGGCGGGGTCAATGGCAGCAAGCTGGAATGGCTGCAGGAAGACGACCGGTCGCTGGTCCCGGTGGCGGTCGGGTGCTTCCGCAAGCATGAGCGCCAGAGCGCCGTGGTCGTGCTGGGGCCGCCGACAGCCGCCTGCTGGGAGGCAGTGGAGCCCATCACCAAGGAAATAAAGCTGCCCACCCTGTGCTTCACCTCGTCCAGATTAAGGAATTCCGCGCAGCCCTATGCGCTGCGCATGGCGCCCACTGACGATACGGCGATCCCCGAGGGGGTGGCCGAATTCGTGAAGCTGCATGCCTCAGTGAAGAAGATCGCCATCGCGGGCGACGCGCAGGACGCCGCCGGCATGGAGTTCATCACCAGCGTGGCCAGGGACTTCGGCCTCGAAATCGTCGCCACCGTCGCCTCTCAGCCCCGCACAACGGACTTCGCGCCCGACGCGCTCAAGATCCGCGAGGCCAATCCCGACGCGGTCTTCATTGGTGCGCGAGAGGCGACCGCGCTGCCGCTGGTCAAGGAGCTGGAAGCGCAGGGATTCGACAAGCCGATCCTGCTCAATTCGCAGGCCTGGACGAGCGCGGGCTTCATCCATGCGGTGGGGGCGGCTGGCGGGAATGTCTACACCATCGGCTTCTCCACCAATGACCCCGATCCCGCCAATCCCAAATACAACGCCTATGTGAAGCGCTTTCTCGAGAGCGCCGGGGCCACGACGAAACTCCCCCAGCCCGCCAATGTCTGCAATACGACGCTGGCCTATGACGCCGTTTTCCTGGTGGCGGACATCATGCGCAAGGGCGGCGTCGATGGTGACACCAAGGCCGCACAGGCCCGCGAGCTCATCAAGGCCGGACTCGATGGCCTGAAGGACTATCAGGGCTTCAACAAGATTACCCTGCGCGACACCAGCGACGGCCATATCCAGTGCCATCTGCTCAAGGCCAACGCCCAGACCCGGCAGTGGGACTATGCGCTCGCCCCCGACCAGCGCATCAAGACCCCCGCCGCATTCAAGGCGCGCGGCTAGGCCCATCGCGCCTCTTGCCGTCAGTGCGCCCCCGCTGCATCTTCCTTTGAACCCGCAGCGGAGGCCCATCCCATGACAGCCATGACCGATCTTTTCCCCGGCTTCGCGTCCCACTGGATCGACACGCAGGCCGGGCGGATTTTTGCGCGCGTGGGCGGCGAAGGCCCGCCGCTGGTTCTGCTGCACGGCTTCCCCCAGACCCATGTGATGTGGCACGCGGTTGCGCCCGCGCTGGCGACGCGCTTCACCACGGTCGTCATGGACCTGCGGGGCTATGGCTGGTCCTCGGCGCCCTCCAGCGACGGCGGCGACGACTATACAAAGAGAAAGATGGGCGAGGATGTGATCGCGGTGATGGCCAAGCTGGGCCATGTGCGCTTTGCGGTCGCCGGGCATGACCGGGGCGCGCGGGCCGCCTATCGGCTGGCGCTGGACCATCCCGGCCATGTGGAGAAACTGGCCCTGCTCGACATCATCCCCACGCTTTTCGTCTGGGAGAATATCCGCAGCGGCGTGACCCCCGCCGCCCATTGGCGCTTCCTCGCCCAGCCCTACCCTGCGCCGGAGGAGGAAATCGCCAAGGGGCCGGACCTCTATTACGAGGGGCTGATGACGAAATGGGCGAAGGGGCAGAGCCTCAGCTGCTTCGACGCCCGCGCCATGGGGCAGTATCGCGCCAGCTGGGGCGATCCGTCGCGCACCCACGCCATGTGCGAGGACTACCGCGCCGGCGCCACCATCGATCTGGCCCAGGATGAGGCCGATCTGGCGGCGGGCCGCAGGATTGCCTGCCCCACCCTCATCGCGACAGGCGACTTCTATCTCACGCGCGGCGCCAAGGAGGCGCCCGTGGATGTCTGGCGCCGCAGCTTTGCGCCCCAGGCCCGGGGCGTGCTGGTCGACAGCGGCCATTTTTTGGCCGAAGAAAACCCGCAGGAGACGCTGGGCGCCCTGATGGAGTTTCTGTGACCTCTTCCCTGACCGTTCAACCCGAAGGCGTGGGCCTCGCCCTTGGCGCAGGCGGCGCGCGCGGCCTCGCCCATATCGTGGTGCTGGAGGCGCTGGACGAACTGGGCGTGAAGCCGGTCGCCATCGCGGGCAGTTCTATCGGCGCGGTGATCGGCGCCGCCTATGCGGCGGGGCTCACGGGCAAGCAGTTGCGCGCCCATACGCTGGGCGTGCTGCGCAACCGGGCGCAGTTCATGTCGCAACTGCTGCGGGCCCGGGTTGGCCGGTTCGCCGATCTGCTCACGGGGCTGGGCGCCAATCCCGTGCTGATCGATGGCGAGAAGCTGCTAGACCTCCTCTGGCCGGCCCAGGTGCCCGACCGGTTCGAGCAACTGGTGATACCCTTCACCGCCGTGACGACGGATTTTCATGGCCGACGCGAGGCCCTGTTCGAGAGCGGCCCGCTGGCGCCTGCGGTGGCGGGCTCCATGGCGATCGCGGGGCTGGTGAAACCCGTGTCTGCGGACGGGATGTTTCTGATGGATGGCGGCGTCATCAATCCCCTGCCCTATCGCGCCCTGATCGGCCGCGCCTCGATCATCATCGCCTGCGATGTGACGGCGGGGCCGATGGGGGCTGAGGCTGCAAGCCCCAAACCTTTCGAGGCCATGATCGGCGCCGCGCAAATCCTGCAAGGCGCCATCACCAGCGAAATGCTGAAGACAGACGCGCCGGATATTCTGCTGGTTCCGAAGGTCCAGACCTTCCGCACCCTCGACTTCTTCCGCGCGGTGAAGATTCTGGAGGCGGCGGAGCCTCTGCGCGAAGAGGTGAAGCGGGCGCTGGCGGCGAAGCTGGAGCGGGTGTAAGCGCGCGCCCTATTGCAGCGCCCCAAGGATCGTCTGGTAGTTATGGCGCATCATCTGCGCATAGCTGCGCACATCGTCCCCCAGCACATCCGCATAGAGCTTACCCGCGATTCTGACGCCGGTCTCCGACGCGATCTGACGGGCGAGCTGCTGGGGCAGAGCGTTCTCGAAGAAGATCGCCTTGATCTTCTCCGCGCGGATCTGCCGGATGATGCCAGCCACATCCCGGGCGCTGGGCTCGGCGCTGCTGCTGATCCCCTGGGGCGCCAGAAAGACCACATCATAAGCGTCCCCGAAATAGTGGAAGGAATCGTGGGAGCTGATGACCTTGCGCTGGGCTTTCGGGATGGCGGCGAAGCCCGCCTTGATTTGCCTGTGCAGCGCGTCGAGCTCACGCCCATAGGCGCTGGCGTTGCGGGCGTAGTCTGAGGCGCCGGCGGGGTCCACCTTGGTGAGAGCGTCGCGGATGTTCTCGATATAGAGCTTCACATTCTCCACATCCTGCCAGGCATGGGGATCCACGGCGCCGCGCACCGAAAGGGCCTTCACGCCTCTGGACGCCACCAGACGCTCGCCCTTGTAATTGGCGACCTTTACGAAACGATCCGCCCAGGGCTCGAAGCCCAGCCCGTTGATGACGATGAGCTGGGCCTTCATCACCCGGCGCACATCGCTGGGGGAGGGCTCGAAATCATGGGGATCCTGACTCAGCGCCACGATGGACCGCACCTCCACCCGCTCTCCCCCAACTTGCCGCACGAGATCGGCGATGACGGAGAAACTGGCGAGCACATCCACCTTGCCCCCCTGCTGCGCCTGCGCGGGGGCGAGGGGGAGGAGCAGCAGGGCTGCGGCGAGGAGGTGGCGGCGGGTGAACATGGGGTGGGGCCTGAGTGGGGAAGATGATGTGTAATGTTATAATATTACGTCAGGAGGTCAATAGCCTTGACCAAACCCTACCTCTTCCCCCTGAAAAACCCCCGCAACAGCTCCGCCGCCTCGCTCTCCCGCAGGCCGCCATAGACCTCCGGGGCATGGTGGCAGGTGGGCTGCATGAAGAAGCGGGGGCCGTGGTCGAGGGCGCCGCCTTTGGGGTCGGGGGCCGCGTAATAGACCCGGCGCAGGCGGGCGAAGGAGATGGCGCCCGCGCACATGGCGCAGGGCTCCAGCGTCACATAGATGTCGCAGCCCACCAATCGCTCGCTGCCCAGCGCCGCGCAGGCGGCGCGGATGGCGAGCACTTCGGCATGGGCCGTGGGGTCGCGGTCGGCGAGGGTCCGGTTGCCGGCGGCGGCGATCACTTCGCCCTCCCGCACCACCACGGCCCCCACCGGCACCTCCCCCCGCGCCCCGGCCAGCCGCGCCTC
>CANCSY010000144.1 GCA_947380915.1 Beijerinckiaceae bacterium | reverse complement strand
CCGGCCCAGAGCACGTCGATGCGCGCCTGGGCGATCAGCCCCTCGGCCTTGCGGCGGCGGGTATAGGGCGCCAGCAGAATGCAGATGCCCTTGCGGCCCGCCCGGCCCGTGCGGCCGCTGCGATGCAGGAGCGTGTCGCGATCGTTGGGCAATTCGGCGTGGATGACGAGCTCAAGGCCCGGCAGATCGATGCCGCGCGCCGCCACGTCCGTCGCCACGCAGACCCGCGCGCGGCCATCGCGCAGGCTCTGCAGCGCATGGGTGCGCTCGTTCTGGGAGAATTCGCCCGACAGCGCCACGGCGGCGAAGCCGCGCTCCACAAGGCTCGCGTGCAGATGGCGCACGGCCTCGCGGGTCTGGCAGAAGATCAGCGCGCCCGGCGGCTCGAAATAGCGCAGCACGTTGACGACGGCATGCTCGATCTCGTTGGGGGCGATCAGCAGGGCGCGATATTCGATGTCCCCATGGGACTGGGTCTGGTCCACCGTGTCGATACGGAAGGCGTTGCGCTGGTAGCGCCGCGCCAGGTTCGCGATGTCCCGGGGTATTGTGGCGGAGAAGAGCAGGGTGCGGCGCTCGGCGGGGGTGGCGTCGAGAATGAACTCCATGTCCTCGCGAAAGCCCAGATCGAGCATTTCGTCGGCTTCGTCGAGCACCACGGCGCGCAGGGTGCTCACATCGAGACGGCCGCGCTCCAGATGGTCGCGCAGGCGCCCGGGGGTGCCCACCACGATGTGGCAGCCATCTTCCAGCGCGCGCGCCTCGCGGCGCACATCCATGCCGCCGATGCAGGCGGTGACGCGGGCCCCCGTGGGGCCATAGAGCCAGATCAGTTCGCGCTGCACCTGCATGGCGAGTTCGCGGGTGGGAGCGACCACCAGCGCCATGGGGGCGCCGGGGGCGCCGATGCGCTCCTCGCCCATGAGCAGGGTGGAGGCGAGGGCGAGGCCATAGGCCACGGTCTTGCCCGAGCCCGTCTGGGCGGAGACGAGCAAATCGCGTTCGGCGGCGTCCGGCTGCAAGACTGCGGCCTGGACGGGGGTGGGTTCGGCGTAACCGCGCGCTTCGAGGGCGCGTTCAAGGCTGGGATTGGTAGAAGGAAACGGCATGAGGCGAGGGGCCTGACTGTGAGAAGGAGGTAAACGCGAGGCGGGCGCGAACAACGGCGCGGGCGCTGAAGCGATTTCGGGATTTGGGTTGACGTGTCAGCGAAAAGCGCGCCGGAAGGGACGCAACCGACAACACCTCCACCATGGATTTGTCAAGAAAAAAGACTTCATTTCCATAGGCTTGGCTTGTTTCAGCCAGGACTGGCCAACCCGCAGCGTTCTTGACTTCCGCCCGGGCAGGCCTTGCTGGAGCCTCTCATACACTGATCGGACGGCAAAAGCGCGCTTTTTCGCGCCCTGCCTCCATGCGCCGCCGGGCGCGGCGCCTTGAAGCGTCATTTTTGGCGATCAGGGCCAATCAAGAGTCCGTTTTCATCGCCAGGCGAACACTTGATTGCAGCAAGCGACCCTTGTTGATCGGCCCGCCGTGTTCTAGGCTTTGGCCATAATGGCGCAACCGTCGCCATCACATGAGTCCGGGGATGCGAAACGACAGGCGCGCGCAGATTTGCGACCCTCGCCGCATCGCGCGGCGCAAGAAGGAGAGGACCCCCATGGGTGGGAGCATGTTGCAACGGGGCGCGCTGGCGGCCATCGTCGGCTTTGTCATGGCGGGGCTATCGCCTCTGGCGGCGCGCGCTTTTCCCGAGCGGCCGATCACGCTCATCGTGCCTTTCGCTCCCGGCGGCGCCAATGACATCACCGCGCGCATTCTCGCCGAACCCCTGCGCGAGGCTCTGGGCCAGCCCGTGGTCATCGAAAACCGGGGCGGCGCGGGCGGCAATATCGGCATCACAGCCGCCCAGCGCGCCAAGCCCGATGGCTATACGCTGCTGCTGGCCTCCACGGGCTTTGTGGTCAATCCCTCGCTTTACGAACATGTGACCTACGATCCCGTCAAGGATTTCGCGCCCATCGCCTATGTGGCGCAATTTCCCGTCGCCATCGTGGTCACCAAGGCCTCGAAACTGCTCACCATGAAGGACCTGCTGGAGCGGGCGCGCGCAAAACCGGGCTCGCTGAACTATTCCAGCGCGGGTGCGGGCACCGCGACCCATCTGGCCGCCGAGCTCATCAAGCTGCGGGCGGGCATCCAGATGGTGCATGTGCCCCATTCGGGCGCCGCGCCTGCGCTGCAATCCCTGCTCACCGAATCCGTCGAGGTGGGCTCGCTTTCGGTCTCCTCGGTGCAGGGGCAGATTCAGGCGGGCGCGCTCGTCCCGCTCGCGGTGACGGGCGCGGAGCGCTGGCCGGATCTGCCTGACGTGCCGACCTTGCAGGAATCGGGCGTCGCCAACGCTGTCGCCGAGACATGGCAGGGTGTGCTGGCGCCGGCGGGCACGCCGCGCGAGGTCATCGACAAGGTGGCGGCGGCGCTCATCGACATTCTCAAGCGTCCCGCCGTGAAGACCCAATTGATGACGGCTGGCTATAGCGCCACGGGCGCTGGCCCCGAAGCCTTCGCGCGCATCATCGCCGACGAAGTGCCGAAGTGGAAGGAAGTCATCCTCCAGGCCGGTCTGAAGCCCCAATGAATCCGCGCTGATCCCTCCGCGCCTGCTCCCTTTTCCGAACCTTGAGACGTCCCCATGGATATGAACCGCTTTCGCCTGCGCACAATGCTCGATGCTCTCGCCGCCGTAGGCGATCTTGACGCCCACTCCGGCGCCACGCCGCTCTCGCATGTGGCGCGCCTGCTGCAAGACAGCGACAAGGCGGTCCTCTTCGAGCAGGGTGGCGCCGAGGGCCAGGCGCTGGTGGGCAATGTCATGTCCAGCCGCAGGCGCCTCGCGCAGGCCTTCGGCGTCGAGCCGCGCGATCTTCTCAAGGAGATCCGCAAGCGTCTCGCCAATCGGCCCGAAATCGTCGAGGTGCCGCGCGCTCTGGCGCCCGTGCAGGAGGTGGTGATGCAGGGCGACGACGTCGACCTGTTCCAGCTGCCCCTGCATGTGCAGCATGGCAAGGATGGCGGCCCCTATCTGTCAGCGGGCCTCGATTTCGCCCATGACGAGGGCTCCGGCTGGACCAATGTGGGTCTGCGTCGCTTCATGCTGCGCGGCCGCAACACCATGGGCATCGATCTGCTCGCGCCGAGCGATCTGCGCGTGATGTTTCTGGCCAAACTGGCGAAAGGCGAGCGCCTGCCCCTGAGCGTGGTGGTGGGCAGCCACCCCATCGATTATTTTGCGGGCACCATGCGCCTGCCCGTGGATGAACTGGGACTGATCTCATCCCTGCGCGGCGCGCCCCTGCCTGTGGTGAAGGGCGTGACCAATGACATCCGCGTGCCCGCCGACAGCGAATGGGTGCTGGAAGGCTATCTGGGCGCGGAAGGGTACAAGGAGCCCGAAGGCCCCTATGGGGAGTTTCTGGGCTATTACGGCGCCCTGAAAATGAACCCGATCTTCCATGTGGAGGCGGTCACCCGGCGCCGCGACGCGGTGTTCCAGACCATCACCATCAGCGGCCCGTCCATGGCGCGCACCGACACGGCGCAATTGTCCACCCTGCGCACCGAGGCGCTGGTCTGGCGCGCGCTGGAAAGCGCGGTGCGCGAGCCGGTGAGCGTCTATGTGCCGCCTGCGACGGGGGGCGTGTTCAATGTGCGCGTTTCCGTTCGTCAGCGCGTGCCGGGCGAGGCGCGCAACGCCATCGCCGCCGTCTTCGCCTGCCAGGCCAATTGCAAGAATGTATTCGTCGTCGATCCCGATGTGGATGTGTTTTCCGACGAGCAGATGGAATGGGCGCTGGCCACGCGCTTTCAGCCCCATCGCGATCTCGTGGTCGCCGAAGGCTTCCGAACCCTGCCGCTGGATCCCTCCCTCGACGACAAGGTGAAGGTCGGCTCCAAGGCCGGCTTCGATCTGACCCTGCCCTTCGGCTCGCAACAGCGCCTCGAATCCGAAGTCCCCCATCCCCCCACTTTCGCCACCCCGAAATTCGCCTCGATCCGCGCTGCGCTGGAGCATGGGCCGAAGTATTTCGAGGAACTCATGGCCGCCGTCGGCAGCGACGACGGGCGCGAGGTGATGAAGGCGCTCGACGAGTTGCGCGGACAGGGCAAGCTCGAGCGCGATCCTGTCTATGGGAAATATTCGTTTGCGCCGTAAGTATTGCGTCGCAGCATTCATCGCGGTTTTATTTGAAAATGCGATGCGCGGGGTCTTTCAAACCCCGCGCATATTGCGTTTTCACCTCTGCGTCAGGGCTTGCATGCGTTGAAAATGGGTGTGGAGACGTGATGAACGAGCGACATTCAATCACGATTCCGGCAAGGCCGGTTGATCGCCTTAACGCGCCGAGCAAGTAAAATCGACTTTCATCAAAAAATTTAAATCTTAAAAACAAATGCTTACGATTCTTTCCCTGCGTGGGTCTCACGCGCACGAATTCGTTATGGGGCTTTGGCGGCGCTGGCAATGATCGCATTCATGGGAAACACTCATCACAAGGGCAGACGTCGCAGCTGCTCGAGGGCTTCGCTGTAGCCCGAAAGAGATGAGCAGGATCTCTTTGGGTAAACGAGAAAACGGACGCCATCGCATGTCCTGTTCATCGGCTGAATCTGATGCGAGGCCCGCTGGCATGGACTGGCGCATCGCCCGTCGTCTTTACGCGATCCTCAGGGGTTTCTGGCGCGGCCCAAGCGCGCGTCTGGCATGGTCATTCACGCTGGGCCTGACGGGCTTTCTGATTTTGCGCCTGTTCGTCGATGTCGGCTTCAACCACTGGAACCGCTGGTTTTTTGATGCGGTCGGCAATCGCGACGGGATGGAGGCTGGTCGCGCCGTCTGCGTGTTTCTGGCGCTTGTCGCCAGCGCTGCGGCGGTGGGGGTTGGCATCGTCTGGACGCGCGAAACGCTTCAGGTGCGTTGGCGGGAATGGTGCACCGGACAATTGCTTGATCGCTGGATCGGCGATCAGCGATTCCTGCGCATGACGCGGGTCGAAAACGGGCTCGCCAATCCCGAGTATCGCATCTCCGACGATGTGCGTCTGGCCATCGAACCGCTGACCGATTTCGCCGTCGGCATCTTCACCGCGCTTCTGGCCGCCTCGATCTTCATAAGCGTCTTGTGGCAGGTCGGCGGCTCGCTGACCTTGTCGGTGGCGGACGTCACGCTCACCATTCCGGCCTTCATGGTGATTGGCGCCGTGGTCTATGGCGTCAGCATGTCCTGCCTCGCGCCCATTGCGGGGCGTCGTCTGGGCGCCGCCACCGCCGCGCGCAATGAATCCGAAGCCCTGTTCAGGGCCCGCACGATCCAGTTGCGGGAAAGCGCGGAAAGCATCGCCCTCACAAGGGCGGAAGCCCATGAGAGGGGCCGGCTTGCAAGCATCTATTCGGGCCTGGTCGGGAACTGGCTCGCCATGGTCCGCCAGCATTGCAATGTCACCTGGGTGATGAACGCCAATAGCGCGATGATCCCGACCGTGCCCATCGTCATGGCGCTGCCGAAATATATGGCTGGCGACCTGACGCTTGGCGAGACCATGCAGCTGGCCTCCGCCTTTGTGCAGGTGCAGCTCGCCATCAACTGGCTGACCGACAATTACCGGCAGGTCGCCGAATGGTTCGCCTCGGCCCGGCGCATTGTGGAGCTTGTCGAGGCGCTTGACGATCTCGACAGTCCCGGGCCCGGGGAAAGCCATCATGCGCGCTTTGTCGTGCATGGTGGCGAGGCTCTGTCCATGGGCGCGCTTGTGCTTGGCGACAGGGATGGAAGCGACATCCTCGAGGCCGGGCACGCCACCTTCCGAAGCGGCGAAAGGGTGATGATCTCTGGCGAGATGGGCGCGGGCAAAAGCGTTCTGGCGCGCGCCCTCCTTGGCTTCTGGCCCTGGGGCTCGGGATATCTCTCCTTGCCCGCAGGTTATGAAACGGCGATCGCGCACGCCTCGCCTTATCTGCCCGAAGGCCCGCTCGAGGAAGCCATTCAATGTCCGGCGCCTATGGGGACCTTCCAATCTGAGGAGATCGCCAGCGCCCTGAGCGCCTGCGGCCTCTCCCATCTGGTCAATCGCCTGGAGCAGAAAGCGCGCTGGATGCAGACCCTGTCGGCCAGTGAAAAACAACGCTGCGCCATCGCGCGGCTCTTGCTGCAAAAGCCAGGCGTCATCGTGCTTGAAGACGCCTTGTCCGCTTGCGACGCCGCCGTTCAGGCGGAACTCACGCGCCTCGTCTTCGAGCATTGCGACGCCTCGGTCATCATCGACATCAGCAACAGACCGGCGCCCGCCCATCTGTATGACCGCCGCTTCATCTTGTCGCAATCCGGCGACGAGCCCGGCAAGCTCAAGGAAGTGATCGGCGCCGGCGCCACGCCCCGCCTGCGGCCAAAGCGTGAGAGAGTGACGTCCTTCCCATGAAGGTTAGATGCAGGAGCATGGAATGAGTGAAATCGCCACCACCGAGGGCAAAGGCAAATTGCATTTCTGGGACGCCGTCTGGGATCTGCGCATCGCGGAATGTCCCTGCGACGTGCATTTCGTCGACTGGCTTGAAAAGGAGAAGATCCGGAACGCCTCGATTTTCCATTTCGGCACGGGCAGCCATCACATCGTTGGCGTACGCACGGCCGAGAATGGCAGCGGCAATTGCGTTCTGGGCATCACGGCGGCGCCTGGGGAATATGACACATTCGTGCAACTGGCGATCGACAGGCCGGAGGTGGAGAAGACCTACAAGACATTCTTCGGGGACATCTATCAGCTCGAAAAACGGCTGTTGCCGGATTTTGATGTGGTGACCCTTTTCCACCTCTGCGAATTCCGCACCGAGAAAAACGACGAATATGGCGCCATGACGGATCGCCAGTTGCTTGATCTGCTTACCGACAAGACAAGGCCGGGCGGCTATATCCTCTTCTACACAAAGAGCTTCGCCTTCGATTCCGCACGCAGGATCATCAAGGACTGGGAGCAGGAGGCCGGCGTGCAGGAGGTCGGCATGCACGAACTCCTGCTGGTCTACCGCAAGAAATGAATGCGGTGGGCGGCGGTGGCGCAGGTCCATTTCCATTTGCGGCGGGGGCCGCCCCGGGTATAAGGGGGAATCATTCATTCCATTGAGCGGCTGGCTGGTGTCGTCCGCCGCAGGACAACCGCCCTTGTCTGAGCCTCTTGATGCGCCACTCATCGAGTTAAAGGACGTTCGTTTCGGCTATGGCGAGCGGACGGTGCTGGACGGGCTGAACCTGACCGTGCCCCGGGGGCAGATTCTCGCCGTCATGGGCGGGTCGGGGAATGGCAAGACCTCGCTTCTGGGCCTGCTGGGCGGGCGCAATATCGCCTGGTCGGGCAGCGTTCGCGTGGATGGACAGGAGGTCGGGCGGCTCAATGGCGCCAAACTCTATGCCCTGCGGCGGCGCATGGGCATGCTGTTCCAGTTCGGCGCCCTGTTCACCGATCTCAGCGTCTTCGACAATGTGGCCTTCCCCTATCGCGAGCAGACCAATCTGCCCGAGGCGGTGATTCGCGATCTCGTGCTGATGAAACTCGAGGCGGTGGGCCTGCGCGGCGCAGCTGATTCGTCGCCCTCGCAACTGTCCGGCGGCATGGCGCGCCGGGTGGCCCTGGCCC
>CANCSY010000143.1 GCA_947380915.1 Beijerinckiaceae bacterium | reverse complement strand
AATTTCCGCGGCCGTCGTTTCACCAACGCCCATGAAACGATGATCTGGGCCTCGAAAGGCCCGACCGCCAAGAGCTACACCTTCAACTATGATGCGCTGAAGGCGGGCAATGAGGATTGCCAGGTGCGATCCGACTGGTTCCTGCCGATCTGCACCGGCGGCGAACGGCTGAAGGATGCGCAGGGCCGCAAGACCCATCCGACCCAGAAGCCAGAGGCCCTGCTGGCGCGCGTGCTTCTGTCGGCGTCCAATCCCGGCGATCTCGTGCTCGATCCATTCTTCGGCTCGGGCACCACGGGCGCGGTGGCGCGTCGTCTGCGTCGCAAATTCATCGGCATCGAGCGCGACACGACCTATGCTGCCGCCGCGCGCGCCAGAATTGACGCCGTCGAGCCCCTGCCTGCGGACGCTCTCGCGCTTCCCCCCGCAAAGCGCAGCGAACCGCGCGTGGCCTTCGCCAGCGTGGTGGAGATGGGGCTTCTTGCGCCCGGCACTGTGCTGATGGATGAAAAGCGCCGCTACAAGGCCACCGTGCGCGCCGATGGCGCCTTGAGCCTCGACAAGATCGTGGGCTCGATCCACAAGATCGGCGCTTTGGCGCAAGGCCTGCCCGCTTGCAACGGCTGGACCTTCTGGCATTTCGAAACGAAAGCCGGGCTCAAATGCATTGACGCCCTGCGCGCGCAGATCCGCGTGAGCATGAAGGACGCGGCGGACTAAAATCCACCGCCCTCAGGGCCACTCGATCTTCAGGACATCCGCCAACCATTCAGGCAGCGGCAGGAAGGCTGTCACCTGCTCGGCAGTCAGCGACAGGATGATGGCGCCGACGAGCGAGACCGCCGTCGAGACCCAGACCTTGCGGCTGAACACTTCATGGTCGCGGTTCAGCAGATAGCCGAAGAAAAAGCGGAACACGAGGGACAACCGCTGAATCGGCTGCACCACCGAAACCGGCGCCACCGACAGGGCGAGATAACGAAACATCTGCGACAGCATGACCGTGAGGCCACCGGCCATGAACCATTTGGCGGTGCGTGCATCAAGCTGGCGCACATGGGCCAACCGACCGGGGATGAAAGCGAACAGGCAGATGAACAGGGCCGCCGCCAGATAGGACACAAAGGCGCCCGCCAGCCCGCCGCCCACGCCAAGCCCCGTATCGCGCAAGGCGAGACGCACGATGATCGGGCTCAGGCCATAGCCCGTCCCCGATAGAACCGCGAAGAGATAGCCCTCGAGATAAGCTGGCTGAAACCCGCTTCTGGTCGGCTTTTCCTGCTTGTTGCGCACGGCGCGCAGGTCGCCCACCACAGTGAGAAGCGGCCCGCTGATGACAAGCAGGATGCCGAGCACCCGCAGCGGCGTGAGTTTCTCGTCCAGCACCCACATGGCCAGCGCCAGCGTGATGACGATGTCAGACTGGGACGCCGGTCCCTGCAGATTGGCGCCGATGGCCTTCGACGCGCGATAATTGCAATAGCGACCCCAGACGAAATGCAAAACACCCGCGACCGAAAGCAGGAAGATCGCATGCCAGGACAGTTGCGCCACAGCGCCCAACTGCCCAAAGGCGACCAGCAAAAGGAAAAACAGCGGCACGCCCATGGGCACGGTGATGGCGAGCGCCTGCAAGACCGTGCCGGTCAGCACGCCCCGGCGCGTGGTCGCATTGTTGAGGGCGAACATGATTGCGGCCAGCATCGACAAGACAGCGCCTAGCAAATCATGGTCCTTTCCATGCGACTGACGGTGACGATGGGGATGGGCTCAACCCATGCGCCAGTTCAGCTCATCCTGCCCGGCGCGATAGCTGAAGATGGCCTGCGACGCGTTACGATTGATCAGCTTGCGGCCGAACATGGGGTGGGTCATGGAGCGCACCTCATGGTCGAGCGGGAAAACCTCCGCGCCGCTGGCCACATCGGGGATCGAGATGAATCGATATTGCCACTGGCTCGACTCGTCGACGCGCAGGCCCATGTCCTGCAACCGCTTATAGGGGCCGGAGAAGTCGGCGAGATAGATCTGCACGTGATGATCGAGGCAGGCCGCCTGCGGCGCTGCGCATTCGGCGAAGATCATGGTCTGGTGATGACCGCAGGAGACGCGCGCCTCCGCGCCCGCCTCGCTGGCGGCCACATGAGCCACTGCGGCCATGACCTCGCGATAGAACCGGGCGATGGGCTCAGCGGCGCCTTGCGCCACCTCAAAGCGGACATAGGAAATCAATGAGCGATATGGCCCCAGGCGCGCCTCGTCGGGCGCGTGGCACAAAAAGCGATTGCCCCAGGGACAGGTGACCGCGATGACCTCGGAGGCGCGGTGGAATTCGAACCGCGTGCCCGACAATTCCTTGCGCACTTTCTCAAGCCGTTCGGCAAGCCCATCCAGATCGGGAACCACAAGGCCGGTGACGACGCCCTCCGCCACGGTGGCGGGGCCGGTGGGCAGGTGGAACTGGCTGTCGCCCACGTTCACCCACATGTTGTTGGTGCCGGTCATCATGAAGGGATCGCGGGTGAGGCCAAGGCCGGTCATGTAGAAGGCGGTCGCCAGGCCCTGATCGGGCACGCGGAAGTTCACATGGCCGAGATTGACGATATTGCCCAGATCCTCGGCGGGACGGTCGAACCTGAGTTTGGACGTGGCGTTCATGGGGCCTGCTCCCTTTATCTTCACTTTGCGCGCATCATTCCAGCACGGCGCCGCGCTGTCACTCGAATTCGATCTGGATATCGCGCGCGTCACATTCCAGCTCAATACGTTCCAGCACTTTCAGAAGGTCTTCCATCGCGAGATCGGAGCCATCGTCCCATGTGTCGGCGGCGTCGATTTCGACCACGAGCACGGGGGCGCCCTGCTCATCCTTGCCCTTGTAGGTCGGCAGGGTGAGCATGCGCCCGGCGAAGGTCGCCTGAATCTCATCGTCCGAGATCTCCAGGGTGAAGGACGCTTCCTTTTTAGCCATCAAATCTCTCCTTTGGCCCGCGCATGGGCGACGATCTTGCGCATGACGCTGGGCAGAGCCTCGCCGTCAAGGTCCCCCTTCAGCGCCCATCGGAACCCCTCGGGCGCCCGGGCCTTCGCCGGGACGGCGCCGTGGAAGACAATGAGTTGTAGCGCGAAATGGGTGAAGACATGCTCCACCACCCCCGGCAGGCGGCGCCATTTGGCGGGCGCGGGGGCATGGGTGAGCGCGTCAGCGGGGTCGAAATCCCCGCTCCAGGGCGAGCCGGGGATTTCGGTCATGCCGCCCAGCAGTCCCTTGGGCGGGCGGGTGCGCACGAGCACCGCCCCATCCGCCCGCTCCAGAAAGAAGGCCGCGCCCGCCCGCGAGGGCCGCTCCGCCTTGGGCGCCTTCACCGGATAGAGTTCCGCCTGCCCGGCATGGGCGGCCTCGCAGGCGCCATGGAAGGGGCAGAGCGAACAGGCCGGGCGCCGGGGCGAGCAGAGGGAGGAGCCCAGATCCATGAGCGCCTGGGCGAAATCCCCCGAGCGCCGCTGCGGCCAGATCTGGGCGGCGGCCTGCTTGATGAGGGGCTTGGCCCTGGGCATGGGCGCGGCGATGGCGAAGAGGCGGGAGACGACCCGCTCCACATTGCCATCCACCACCACGGCCCTTCGCCCGAAGGCGATGGAGGCGATGGCCGCCGCCGTATAGGGCCCCACACCCGGCAGGGTCAGAAGCCCCTCCTCCGTATCGGGAAAGCGCCCGCCATGGTCGCTGGCGACCAGTTGCGCGCAGGCGTGCAGATTGCGGGCGCGCGAATAATAGCCCAGCCCCGCCCAGGCCTTCATGACGTCATCCACCGGCGCCGCCGCCAGATCCTCGACGCGAGGCCAGAGGGTGAGGAACTTCTCGAAATAGCTCTTCACAGCGGGAACGGTCGTCTGCTGCAACATGATCTCGCTGAGCCAGACCGCATAGGGGTCGGACAGCCGCCCCGGCGGGGCGCGCCAGGGCAGCACGCGGCGGTGGCGATCGTACCAGTTCAGCAGGACTTGCGGATCGGGGGCTCTCATGGCTTGGGTGTAATGGAGTAGACGCGCATGGGAAAGCGGCCGACCCATGCTATGCTGGGATTAAAGGCGCTCACGATCAGCACAGCGCGCCCCCCACCCCGTCCGCTGCGCGGCCGACCCTCCCCACGAGGGGGAGGGTATGACGCCCCCACCGCCTCGGAAGCCTCACTTATCGAGGCGAAATCCCAGCCGCTCCCCTCCCCCTCGTGGGGAGGGGTGAGGGGTGGGGGGCGCGCGCGGCTGATCGGGAGCGCCAATCAAACGGGCGCGTGCTTCATCACCAGGCACGCCCTCCAGAAGGCGCCGCATTCCTCGATGTCCCCCAGTGACAAACGCCCCCTCCACCGCCGCTTCGCCCGGCCCCTCGCCGATCTCATCGGCGGCACGCTCGATCCCCTGCTCGCCAAGCAGGGCTTCGGCGAGAGCGACATTATCTTGAACTGGGACGAGATCGCAGGCGAGCGATTGGCCGCCGTCACCGAGCCCCTGAAACTGCAATGGCCCTCGCGCGGGCCCAAGCGCTCCCCCGACGCGCCCGCCGAACCTGCGACCCTCATCCTGCGGGTGGAGGGCGCCTTCGCCATCGAGGTGCAGCATCTGGCCGCCATCCTGTGCGAGCGCATCAACGGGCGCCTTGGCTGGCGCTGCGTGGGCAAGATCGCCATGCGCCAGGGCCCCATCGAGCGGCGCATCAAGGGCCCCCGGCGCACACCGCCACCCCCGGCGGAGGCCGTGGCGGCTGCACGCAAGCTCGCCGAAGGCGTCGCTGACGATGGCCTGCGCGAGGCCCTGACCCGGCTCGGGGCGCGCGTACTGACCAAACCACCAGCAAAGTGACGCTTCTGGCCCGCTCGCCCTTGCCCCGAAGGCCGGTTCTTGTCACATTCCCGCACAAGAATCCGAACAAGCGCCCCAGGGCGCCAGCCGTGAAGGAAAACCCATGATCTCCTCGTCTTCGAAGACCCGCCGGGCGTTTCTGGAAGCGGCGGGCCTCGCCGCTGGCGCCCTCGCCCTGCCAATCGCCACCCTGCCAAGCGCCGCGTTGGCGCAGGCCAATGGCTCCGTATCGCTCGCCGATCTCATGGCCGAAGGCGCGCTTCCCGACGCCTGGCAAGGCGCCGCCAACGCGCCCGTCACCATCATCGAATACGCCTCGATGACATGCAGCCACTGCGCCCATTTCCACGAGGCGACCTATCCGACACTGAAATCCAAATATATCGACACCGGCAAGGTGCGCTTCGTGCTGCGCGAATTCCCCTTCGATCCCGTGGCTGTCGCCGGCTTCATGGTGGCGCGCTGCGCGGGCGACAAGCGCGAGGCCATGATCGGCCTGCTCTTCTCCCAGCAGAAGAACTGGGCCTTCTCCGACAAGCCCCTCCAGGGCCTCACCGCTCTGGTCAAGCAGACCGGCATGAGCCAGGAGAAATTCGACGCCTGCCTACAGGACAAGGCGCTCTATACGAAGATCAATGAAGTCTTCGAAAAGGCCTCCAAGGTGTTCAAGGTGGACTCCACCCCCACCTTCTTCATCAATGGCAAAAAGGTCAGCGGCGCCCTCTCCCCCGAGGAGATGGACAAGCAGCTGGAGCCCCTGCTGAAGGGCTGAACACCCCGCGAATCCATGTGAAACAAGGGTTTCACACAGGAAAAACCGCGCCCAAGCTTGCACCGCGCCCCGTCTTGTGACGCCTTACAAGGGACGAATGACGGCCTTCCTCAAGGGGAGGCGGTCGCCTCTTGTGTTGAGTACGGGACCCCAGCTGATGAAATTTGACCGGCTACGCATCGTCGGTTTCAAGAGCTTTTGCGAGCCGACCGACTTCATCTTCGAAGCCGGGCTGACGGGGATCGTCGGTCCCAATGGCTGCGGGAAGTCGAATCTCGTGGAAGCCCTGCGCTGGGTCATGGGCGAGAACTCCTACAAGAACATGCGCGCATCCGGCATGGATGACGTGATTTTCTCGGGCTCCGGCGGCCGTCCGGCCCGCAACACGGCGGAAGTGGGCCTTGTGCTCGACAATTCCGCCCGCACCGCCCCCGCCGCCTTCAATGACTCCGAAATTCTGGAAGTGACCCGCCGCATCGAACGCGAGGCGGGCTCGACCTACCGGGTGAATGGCAAGGAAGTCCGCGCCCGCGACGTGCAGCTGCTCTTCGCCGACGCCTCCACTGGCTCGCGCTCCCCCGCCATGGTGCGGCAGGGGCAGATCGGCGAGATCATCTCCGCCAAGCCCCAGCAACGCCGCCGCATTCTGGAAGAGGCGGCTGGCATCTCCGGCCTCCATTCGCGTCGCCACGAGGCCGAATTGCGCCTGAAGGCCGCCGAGGAGAACCTCAACCGCCTCGAAGACATCATCAAGCAGATCGACAGCCAGAGCGAGAGCCTGAAGCGTCAGGCCCGGCAGGCCAGCCGCTACAAGAACCTCGCCGCCGACATCCGCCGCCAGGAGGCTTTGGTCTATTACATCGGCCACAAGCAGCTGACGACGGATTTGCAGGAATCCGAGCGCAAGCTGGAAGCTGATACGCTGGAAGTCGCCGAGCGCACCCGCCAGCAGGCGGAGGCCGCGCGCCTGCAAGCCATCGCCGCCTATGGCCTGCCCGGCCTGCGCGACGAGGAGGCAAAGGCAGGCGCCGTGCTGCAACGGCTCATCATGGCCCGCGAGCAGCTTGACGGCGAGGAAAAGCGCGCCGCGGAGCGCGCCTCCGAGCTTGAGCGCCGCATCGCCCAGCTCACCCGCGATCTCGCCCGCGAAACAGCCCTGATCGAGGACGCCGCCAGCGTGCTCGCCAAGCTCGACAGCGAGGCCGAGGATCTGGCCGAACAGGCGGAATCCTCCGCCGACATGGATTTCGACGCCAAGGCGAAGCTTGCGGACGCAGAGGGCGCCCTGGCCGACGCCGAGCGCAAACTGGCGGAATCCCAGACCGCCCTGTCGGACATCAACGCCCGTCGCGGCGCCCTGGAGCAGGCGCTGGCGGAAGAGGCCCGCCAGCTCGGCCGCTTCGAGCAGGAGCTTCTCAGCGTCGAGAACGAGCTGGCCGCTCTCAAGGAAAGCGCTGGCGGCGACGACGAGCTGATGGAGGCCGCCGAGGCCCTCGCCATGGCGCAGGACGCCGCCCAGACCGCCGAAGAGACCGTGCTTGCCGCCGAAGAAGCCCATGGGGAGGCGCGCGGCGCCGAAACCGAGGGACGCGGCCCGCTGGCTGACGCCGAGCGCAAGGCGCAGCGCCTTGAGACCGAGGTGCGCACCCTCAGCAATCTGCTCGCCAGCGCGGCGAGCGAACTCTGGCCCCCCGTGGTCGAGGAAATGTCCGTCGAGAAGGGCTATGAGGCGGCGCTGGGCGCCGCCCTTGGCGATGATCTCGACGCTTCCGTGAACGATTCCGCCCCCGCCCATTGGGCGCTGATCGGCGACCCCTCGATGGACGCGCCCCTGCCGCCGGGCGTGCAGACCTTCGCCCATCTGGTGACGGCGCCGCCCGCGCTCGCCCGCCGCCTCGCGCAGATCGGCATCGTGCTGCGCGGCGATGGCACCCACTTGCAGAAGCTGCTCAAACCCGGCCAGCGGCTTGTCTCGAAAGAAGGTGATCTGTGGCGTTGGGACGGCTTCACCGCCGCCGCCGAAGCCCCCACCCCCGCCGCCAAGCGCCTTGTGGAAAAGAACCGCCTGGGCGAGCTCACCATCGAGGCCGCCCGCGCCCGCGC
>CANCSY010000142.1 GCA_947380915.1 Beijerinckiaceae bacterium | reverse complement strand
ATGGCGCTTTCCAGCGATGTGGCGTTTGAGTCCGGGGTCGCGCTCATCACTTCTCCTCAAGGCCGTTCCAAAATGCCGGACCACTGTAGGCGCGGACCGTGAACAGGACTAGTTTAGGCCCTGCGCGGCGCTTGTCGATCCATTCCCGGATCAAAAAACAGGATCGACCGCGCCAGCCCGTGACCCTATTGACCCCTGACCATGACCGCTGACGCGCCCCCAACCACCCCCACCAGCCCCGGCCTTGATGGTCTGGCGCAGGCCGCCGCGCGCGTCAAAACGCGGGGGCTGCCGCCGATTCATCAATGGAATCCGCCACATTGCGGGGATATCGGGCTCAAGATCAGCCGCGACGGAGTCTGGTCCTATCAGGGCTCACCCATCGGGCGGGCCGCCATGGTGCGGCTTTTTTCCACGATCCTGCGGCGCGATCCCGAGGGCCATGTGCTCGTCACGCCGGTGGAAAAAGTCAGCGTGGAGGTGGAGGACGCGCCTTTTCTGGCGGTGGAGATGCAGGTGGAGGGCGACGGGGAAGCCCGCGAGCTGCGCCTGCGCACCAATGTGGATGATTGGGTGAGCGTGGACGCCGCCCATCCCCTGCGCTTCGAGCCCGGCCCCTCCGGCGGGCTGAAACCCTATGTGCGCGTGCGCGACGAGCTCTGGGCGCTGGTGGCGCGGCCCATTTTCTACGATCTGGCGGCGCTGGGCGAAGTGCGGGAGATCGAGGGCCGGGAGATGTTCGGGGTGGCCTGCGGGGGGACCTTCTTCCCCATGAGCCCAGCCGACGCGCTGGAGGATCTGGCGTGATGGAAACCACTCAGATCGCCCCCTTCTCCGCCGAAGACCTGCGCCAGCGGGCCTTGGCCCGCCTGCGCCTCGATCTGGCGCCCGACGCCATGCATGGGCTGGTGAGCGGCGGCGACCATGTGCTCTCGCCCCAGGCCTTTGCGGCGGATGTGACCCGGCCCGGAAAGCCCGCCGCCGTTCTGGTGCCCATTGTGGCGCGGGAAGAGGGCGCCACCGTGTTGCTCACCCGGCGCACTACGCGGCTGCGCCAGCATTCCGGCCAGATCGCCTTTCCCGGCGGCAAGATCGATCCGCAGGATGAAAGCCCCGTCGCCGCTGCGCTGCGCGAGGCCTGGGAGGAGATCGGCCTGCATCAGAGCCATGTGGATCCGCTGGGCTATCTCGATCTCTACGCGACCGGTACGGGCTTTCGCATCTTTCCGCTCGTCGCCATCGTGCGCCCGCCCTTTGAACTCACCCTCAACCCTGAAGAGGTGGATGACGCCTTCGAAGTCCCCTTGCGCTTCCTTATGGATCCCGCGAACCACCAGCGCCACACGCGCGAGGCCGAAACTGGCGCGCGGCATTTTCACGCCATGCCCTGGGAAGGGCGCTTCATCTGGGGCGCCACCGCAGGCATGCTCAAGAACCTCCATGCGAGGCTCTATTGCGATTGACCCCAACCAGAATTGACAGCCCCTCCTTTCTCGACAACGAGAAAGTGCGGCGCATTTTCGACGTCTTCGATGGCGCAGGCGAGGAGACGCGCGCGGTCGGCGGCGCCCTGCGCAACGCCTTGCTGGGCGTCCCCGTCAGCGATGTGGATTTCGCCACCACAGCCACGCCGCAAGTCACCATGGACCGCGCGAAGGCGGCGGGCCTGCGGCCCATTCCCACGGGCTTCGAGCATGGCACGGTGACGGTCATCGTGGAGGGCCAGCCCTTCGAGATCACCACCCTGCGCGAAGATGTGGAGACCGATGGCCGACGCGCGAAGGTGCGCTTTGGCCGCGACTTCGAACAGGACGCGCTGCGCCGCGATTTCACCATCAACGCGCTCTCCTGCAATCGCGAGGGGCATATCTTCGATTACGCCGACGGGCTCGCCGACATCGAGGCGCGCAAGGTGCGCTTCATCGGCGATGCGCAGCAGAGGGTGAGGGAAGATTATCTGCGCATCCTGCGCTTCTTCCGCTTTCATGCGGCCTATGGGGAGGGCGCGCTGGATGGGCAGGCTTTCCATGCCGCCGTGATCGAACGCGAGGGCATGCATAATCTGTCCCGCGAGCGGATCCGCGCGGAACTGTTGAAGCTTCTTGACGCCAGAAATTGCGCCCCCACCATCGCCATCATGTGCGGAGCGGGCCTGCTGCTGCCGGTGCTGGCGGGCGTCGCGATCCCGGCGCGACTGGCGCGGGTGATCGAGATTGAGCACGCGCGCGGGACCAAGGCCGATCCCGTGCTGAGGCTCATCGCGCTCTGCGTGCTCGTGCGCGAGGATGCGGAGCGGCTGCGCGAGGAGCTGCGGCTCTCCAATGCGGAGGCGCAGCGGGCGCAGGCGGCTGCGTGCGCGCTTGAGACGCTGCATGGATGCATGGCGCCGCCAGAGCCGAAAGCCCTGCGCGCTTTTCTGCACCGGCACGGCGCCGAGGCGGCGCGGGACGCCCTGATGCTCGCGCAGGCGCAGGCTTGCGTGGGCGCGCGGGACGCGGCCTTCGCCAGCGCCGACGCCTTCCTGGCGACGACGCCCCGGCCCCGCCTGCCCTTCAGCGGCGCGGACCTTCTGGCGCGGGGGGTTGAACCGGGTCGCGGCATGGGCGCGGCGCTGAAGATGGTCGAGGCGCTCTGGATCGCGGCGGACTTCCCCGACGATGCCGCAAAGCTGGCGCAGTTGCTCGACGAGGCGCTCTTGAGACCAGGTTAATGTTTTTTCACAAATGGACTCCTCGGCGGGGCGAAGGCGCCGTAAAGTAAGGCTGTGTGTGGAGCAGCGTATGAGTTTCGAGCGCAAGAGTCCCCGCGATGTGGCCCGCGCCCTTGCAGAGCGCAGCCGCAGCCATGCGCGGGCGAAAAAGCAGGGGGGAACCTGGCGACGGGAGACCTTCACCCTGTCGCGTCCCGAGGCGCGCGCCAAGGCCCGCGAATGGTTCGCCCTTTATCCCAAGGCAGCCTATATGACCGAAATCGAGTCCTGGCGCGAAGTGCCCGGCGACCAGATCGAATTCACCATGCGGCGCCTGCCGACGGCGGATTAACCCTCCACATCCGGCGTCTTCCACGCCAGATGCTGCCCGCCATCCACCGCGATCATCTGTCCGGTCACGCTGCGCGCCTCCACCAGAAACAGAACGGCGGCGGCGATTTCCTGCGGATCAATGGCGCGCTGCAGGGGGATCGCGCCTGCCTCGCGCAGAAAATCCTCGGTCTGCTGCATGTGATTGGCCAGCGTCGGCCCCGGCCCGATCCCGTTGACCCTGATGCGCGGCGCAAAGGCCTGCGCCATGGTCCGGGTGGCCGTCCAGAGGGCGGACTTCGTCAGCGTATAGGAGAAGAAATGCGGGTTGAGACGCCAGACCCGCTGATCCAGCAGATTGACGATCAGCCCCTCGATCCCCTCCGGCAACTGCGCGGCGAAATCGCTGGCGAGCTGCAGGGGCGCCCGCAGATTGACCGCCATGTGCTGATCGAAGACGGCGGGATCGAAGGCGCCCGCGCTGTCGGCCTCGAATAAGGACGCGTTGTTGACCAGCAGGGTCACTGGCCCCAGCGCCGCGCGCGCCCCCGCCACGAGACCCGCCACTGCGGCTGAATCGGCCAGATCCGCGCTCAGGACGCAGGCGCGCCCGCCTGTGGCGCATATATCGGCGCAGGCGGCCTGCGCCTCCGCGCGGGAGCGCTCGCTGGCGTGCAGGGCCACGGCGAAGCCTTTTTGCGCCAGAGCCCTGGCGATCGCGAGCCCGAGGCGCCGCGAAGCCCCCGTCACCAGCGCAGATCCTTGATTCAAAGCCCCGACCATATCGCCCTCACTGTGCTTTATTTGCCGCTATCGTCTTCTGGATCAAGAGCGAAAGCGCAGCGGCGGCTTTTTCTGCCCCACCTGACGCAAAGTCGCCTCGATTAATTCTTTTTTAAATACGATATTCGACGCAATTTCGCCGAATTTCGAAATACATTCATAATAAATCAGCCACTTAACGCTATGTTAACCCTGAAATTCCTGATGTTCACTTGAATATATCTCGCCTAACTGACGCCATATTTCGAAAAGATACTAGGTCATCAACGCGGATAATCTTAAGTCTTCTGAAACTTTTTCCGCCGAGAACAGATACATGTTGGCCATGAACGTGGCCCTGAGGAGCAAACCTGATGAACGCCAAGACTTCACTCGCCGCCGCCCTGTCGGTTCTCGCTTTCGGCAGCGTCGCTGTCGCCGCTGACCTGCCGCGCCGCGCCACCGCCCCCGCCCCCTATGTGGCGCAGGTTCCTGTCTTCACCTGGACGGGCCTCTATGCAGGCGTGAACGCTGGCTACGGCTGGGGCAAACAGAAGGGCTCCGCTGACGTCGCCTATGGCGCGCTCGATGGCGCCCAGGTCGGCGGCACAGTCGGCTACAATTACCAGATGGGCCAGATCGTTCTCGGCGTAGAGGGCGACATGGACTGGAGCAACGCCAAGAACACCAATGGCCCCTTCGTCTCCAAGCAGACCAGCATCGGCACAGCCCGCGGCCGCGTCGGCTATGCGGTTGACCGCGTCCTGCTCTTCACCACCGGCGGCTATGCCGGCGGATCAGTGGAGCGCAGCGTTGGCTCGGTGTCGGCGAGCGACTGGCATAATGGTTATGCGCTGGGCGGCGGCATGGAATACGCCTTCACCAGCAATGTCTCCGCCAAGGCCGAATATCTCTACACGGACCTGTCGTCGAAGGCCGATACGGCCATCTCGCGCGCCGGCCTGACCCAGAACACCGTCCGCATGGGCGTGAACTACCGTTTCTGATCGCCCTCCAGCGATAAGACCAGAGGCTCGGCGGCAACCCCGTCGGGCCTCATTTTTTGAGCGACGGTTTTCACGCAAGACGCAGGTTGAGCGCTTTGGGGCCCTTGCCCTTCTTGTCGGGCTCGATGTCGTAGGAGACCTTCTGGCCCTCGTTGAGGCTGTGCAGCCCCGCCTGCTCAATGGCGGAAATATGAACGAAAATATCGGCGCTGCCGTCATCTGGCTTGATGAAGCCGTAGCCCTTTTCCCCATTGAAGAATTTCACCACACCCGTTTGCGCCATGACTTGCTTCCTTTCCGGCCATCCGGCGGATCGCGCCGTTCGCTGGAAAATATGGAGCGCAGCCGCGCGTCGGACAGGGCCTATTCGCCGGTGAGCCAGTTGATGCGGAAGGCTGCGCCAGAGCCTTGGGCGAGGCGGGCGGCCAAGGCGGGGAGCAGTTCGCGCGCCTCCTCCTCCAGCACGAAGGGCGGATTGACGACGACCATGCCGCACCCCTTGAGCGGACCCAGCTCGCGCAGATGGTCCACATCAAGCTCCAGGCACAGGACCTTGCGGATCGGGCCATCCGACAGATATTGGCGAAACACATCCGCCCCGCCCTCGAGCTTGAGCGGATACCAGAGCGCATAGGTTCCGGTGGGCCATTTCTCCCAGGCGTTTTCCAGCGCGAGGGCCATACGCTCGAATTCGTTGCGCTCCTCGAAGGGCGGGTCGACCAGCACGAGGCCCCGGCGCTCGAGGGGCGGCACGCCAGCCTTGAGCGCCTGATAGCCATCCATCGTGAGGATCTTGCAGCGCTTTTCAAGGCCCAGCGAGCGCACGAGGCGACGCGAGTCATGCTCATGCAACTCGCTGAAGGTCATCCGGTCCTGTTTGCGCAGCAGGCGCTGGGCGATGAGCGGCGAGCCGGGATAAGGCCCCGGCGCCTGGGCCGTGCCGGGGATGAGGCTCAGATAGGGCTCCAGCAGGGCGGCCACGGCGGGCGGCAGGTCCGCGCCCATCAGGCGGCCTATGCCATCGCGCCATTCGCCCGTGCGCAGCGCCTCCTCCGACGACAGGTCATAGCGACCGACGCCGCTATGGGTGTCGAGATAGCGCAGCGGCGCATCCTTGCGCATGAGATAGAGCAGGATGCGGGTCAGCAGCGCATGTTTGAAAACATCCGCGAAATTGCCAGCGTGGTAGGCGTGCCTGTAATTCATGGCGCAAGGCTTACCCCGTCAGAGGCTCGGCGTCACCTTGATCGATGGGGCGCGGCAGGAATTGCGCGTGACCTCCTGACAGGGGCGGAACTCCCGCAGATCCTTGCTCATGCAAATCCGCACCTCCTGCAGATAGCCCTTGGCGCAGGCGACGGCGGCCATGCCCGCCCGCAGGCGCGGATTGGCCTTGCCGAAGGCGCGCAGAATATCGCCGGGAGCCACCTCCTCCTCGCGCCGCAGACGCTCGAACTCGGGCGGGATGGTCACGGACTGGCGCGCCGCGCGCACATCGGCGAAATAGTCCTGCGGGGATCTGCCCGAACAACTGCCATGCTTGCGCCATTCATAACGGGCCAGTTCCTCGCTGGGGAAAAGGCCTCTGGCGGCCTCCAGCGCCACACGGGAGACGGGCCGCCCGGCGGTATCGCAATCGCTGGGAAAGCCCCGCTCGAACTGGGGCCAGAGGCCATGGACAACAAAGCCCAGCCCCATCCCCCCCTGGCATTGCTCGCGCGCCTTCTGCGCGCCGCCCGTGGCGCAAAAGCCCGGCGACCAGGACAGCGCCAGCACATAGAAATCGAAATCCCCGCCGGGCGTGGGCCTGCGGAAGGCGCGCTCGGGGGCGCCCTTTTCCGCGCAGCGGTCCAGCACGCAGTCGGGCGCGGGTTGGGCGGGCGAGGGCGCCGCCCAAAGAGCGATCGCAAGCGCGACGAGCGCCCCGCAATACTTTGCAAACAAACGCGCAGACATCATGGACGCCCTCCCTGAAAAATCAGGGGCGCGCGGCCTGGCACCTCTGACCATAGGCATAATTGCGATCGAGACCGTTGACGCAGAAAGTCACGCCCCAGTTATTGAACATCCGGCCCAGACTGTCCAACGGCGTCCCGATCAGAAAACTCATGCCGCTGAAACCCAGATCCTCGCCAATCCAATAGGTGACCTCGCGGATCTTGCCATCGTTGAGATGGCCGCGCGCGGTGCAGTAGCGGCGGGGAATGTGATCAGGCCCGGTGGAGCGGAACCCGATCTCGCGGAAGCGGTCGAAGCCTGCGATTTCGAGCCCGGAGTTCCAGAACTCGCTTTCCGATTCATAGAAGCGGGACTGGATGCGCCCCTGCACCCAGGGCGAATCACAGGCGGGAACCTCCCCGCTCCATGGCAGATAACGCTTCTCGGCCGGGGTCAGCGGGCGGTTCTCGGCCTGGGCGGGCGCCCAGGGCGACAGGCTGGCAAGCGCCAGCAGAATTACGACAAACACAGGCCTCATCTGAACCGTCTCCGCATCGGGACGATCAGGATGCGTCCGGCGCCCGCAAGGGTCAAGGTTCAGCTTGGCCATTGCAACAGAAGAGAGCGCTATTGCGCCTTCTTCTGGTAGTCCTTCACATCGGTGAACTGGATCTGCGGCCACTTCTCCTGCTCGTAGCGCAGGGCCCAGGCGGACTGCGCCAGATAAACGGGCGCATGGTCGAGATCCTCCGCGATGGAGGCGGGGAAGGCGCGCTGGAACTTGTCGAGGTCGAGCGGGTCGTCGGCGCTGATCCAGCGGCAGATCTCGAAGCGGCTCTGGTCGAAGCTCACGGGCAGGCCATATTCGGCCTGCAGTCGCTCGGCCAGCACATCGAGCTGCAGGGCGCCGACCACGCCCACGATGGCGCCGGAGCCGTCATTGGGGGTGAAGACCTGCACCACGCCCTCCTCGGCCAGTTGCTGCAGGGATTCGCGCAGCTTCTTGGCCTTCATGGCGTCGCCCAGCTTCACCCGGCGCAGGATTTCCGGCGCGAAGCTCGGCACGCCCCGGAAGATGATGTCCTCGCCCTCGGTGAGGGTGTCGCCGATGCGCAGGGC
>CANCSY010000141.1 GCA_947380915.1 Beijerinckiaceae bacterium | reverse complement strand
GCCGCTACGAGCGCATGGGCGAATATGTGGGCTCGACGCGGCATATCCTGAAGCGCGAGGGGGAAACCTTCCGCATCAAGGAGCGGCGGGTGTTCCTGAAGTCCCATGAGCTGGGGTCGCTGGGGTCGGTGAGCTTCATGCTGTGAGGCGTATTTGAGGGGAATTGCATGACCGACCTCACCCTCAAGCTCGCCTGCTGGGACTATGACCGCACCCGGCCCCTGATCGATGGGCGCGTGAAGCCCGAAGGCATCAAGCTCGAGATCGAGGTGCTGCGGCCCCGGCAGATGTTTCCGCGCATGCTGGAGCATCAGGAGTTCGACGCCAGCGAAATCTCGCTCGCCTCCCACGCCAGCCTGATCGGGCGCGGCGGCTCCCCCTTCGTGGCGATCCCCGTCATGCTCTCGAAGATCTTCCGCCACTCCTGCTTTTATGTGCGGGAGGGTTCGGGCATCGAAAAGCCTGAGGATCTGCGCGGCAAGCGGGTCGGCACGACCCAGTTCAGCGCCACCGCCACCACCTTCATGAAGGGCATGTTGCAGCATGAATATGGCGTGGCCCAGCATGAGATGCACTGGTTCATGGGGGGGCTCGACAAGCCCACCGAGCACCCGCTGATCCCCCTCAACCTGCCCGCCAATGTGCGGCTCGATTTCGTGCCCGATGGGGACACGCTGGAGAAGATGATGGCGGAGGATCGCCTGGACGCGCTGATCTCCATCTATATTCCCCCCAGTTTCCTCAAGGGCTCGCCGCGCATCAGGCGGCTCTTTCCCGACTACAAGCAGGCGGAGAAGGACTATTTCCGCAAGACCGGGATTTTCCCGATCATGCATACGCTGGCCCTGCGGGCGGACACCTACAAAGCCAATCCCTGGATCGCCAAGAGCCTCTACGACGCCTTCGAGAAGGCCCGCGCGCTGGCGCTGGACGAACTCTACGACACCGACGCCCTGCGCCTCGGCCTGCCTTGGCTGCTGGAGCATGTGGAGGAACTGTGGTCAGTCTTCGGCGACAACTGGTGGAGCTATGGGGTGGAGGCCAATAGGGCGACCCTGACGGCGCTGGGCCAATATGTCTTCGAACAAGGCATCTCGCCGCGCGTGGTGACGCCGGAGGACATGTATGTCCCGGAGCTGCGCTGACTTGCAACTCACCCGCCGCGCGCTCTGCTTTGGCCTCGGGCTGGCGGCTACCCCGGCGTGTGCGCAGGATGCTGCGGACTTCAAGGATTTTCTCGAAACGCTCTGGCCCCCCGCCAGGGCGCGCGGCGTCAGCCGGGGGACTTTCTCAGGCGCAGTGGCAGGCCTGACGCCCGATCCCGCCTTGATGGGGACAGGCGTCAAACAGGCGGAGTTCGAGCGCACCATCAAGGCCTATATCGAGGACGCCGTCACCGCAGGGCGCGTAACGCGCGGACGCGAGGCGGCGAAGCGATGGCGGGGGGAGCTGGCCGCCATCGAGACGCGCTTCGGCGTGCCGTCCGAACTCGTTCTGGCGATCTGGGGCATGGAGACGGACTTCGGCCGCGTCCATGGCGAGAAGGACGTGGTGCGCTCCATCGCCACCCTCGCCTTCGCACGGCGGGATAACGCCATCTTCGCCGAGGAATTCGTGGCGGCGCTCACCATGCTCGAACAGGGGCTGGTGACGCGCGGGCGGTTCAAGGGGTCCTGGGCGGGCGCCATGGGCCATCCCCAGTTCATGCCCTCCGCCTATCTGCGCTATGCGGTCGCCTTTGCGGGGAGTGGCTCTGCGGACATCTGGGGCTCAGTCCCCGACGCGCTCGCCTCCATCGCCAATTTCCTGGACAAGCAGGGCTGGACGCGCGCCCTGCCCTGGGGCTGTGAGGCCACCGTGCCGCAAAGCTTCGATTGGGCCGCGCTGAAAGGCCCCGTGCGCGGCTTCACGGGCAAGGGCGTGGCGCCCATCTCGCCCCTGCCCCCGGCGGCGGAGGCCACCCTCTTCCTGCCTGCGGGCGCAGGCGGTCCGGCCTTTCTGCTCAGCGCCAATTTCTGGGTCATCAAGCAATATAACAACTCGGATTCCTACGCCCTCGCGGTCGCCTTGCTAGGAGAGCGGATCGCAGGACGGCGGGGGATCGGCGCCCGCTGGCCCGCCGATTTCCGCCTCCTGTCGCGCACGGATCGCATCCGCCTGCAGGAGTTGCTGACGGAACGCGGCTTTTACGATGGCAAGATCGACGGGCGCTTCGGCCCGGCCTCGCGCGACGCCATCCATCGGTTCCAGCGCGCCATGGGCCTGCGCCCCGCCGATGGCTATCCCTCTGCGGCGGTGCTGGAGCGCCTGGACCGCAAGCCCTGATCAGGGCTTGGGCTGCGATCTGGCGAGCCCCGGGGCGAAGGCCATGATCAGCGCGCCGGGAACAAGGATCGACACAAGATAGATCGCATGCTGCAACAGCGCCGCCGCCAGCGCGATTTCAGGCGCCACGCCGACCCATTGATAGGCCGCCACCACAGCCAGTTCATAGAGGCCCACATTGCCCGCGGGAACGGGAACCAGTGTGACGATGGCCAGAGAGGCGATCACCAGCACAATGATCTGCGGCCCCACGACAATGCCGCAGGCCCAGGCCACGCACCAGGCGGCGAGCCCATCGGCGATGCGCCGCATCAGCATGAAGAACACTGCGCCGCCCAACCGGGCGGGACTGCGCACCGCCTCAAGATGGGAGGTCCAGTCGGCCAGTCGTTCGATCCAGATCCGACTGCGACCTCCGGTGCGAGCGGCGAGCCTGTAGAGCAGCGCCCTCGATCGGCTGACGATGATCAAGCCGACAAGTCCGAGCGCCACGGCGCCCAGCAGGCTCGCGCCGATCCCGCGCAGCAAGGCGGATTCGGGAACCAGAGCGAAGGCGGCGGCGACCAGAAGCGCCTTCACCAGCCCGGTGGTCAGCCCCTCCAGCACCAGCAGGGACGCGGCCGCAGGCTTCGTCAGGCCCAGCCGTCCCGTCATCAGCACAAAGGCGGTCGCCCCGCCGCCTAAAACCGAAAAGGCCTGAATCGCGGCGGCCACCACGGCCAGAACCCCCGTGAGGCCAAGCATGGGAACCTGCGCCTTGCGGCCCATCAGGCAGCGCCAGCACAGGGCCCAGAGCGGAGCATTGGTCAGGTTGATCACCAGCGCGACCGCCAGCCACAGCGGATCAGCCCGCAGTCCGGCCGCCAGCACCTCGCCCCAGGAGAGCGATGAAGCAGCATAGACAAGCCCGGCCGCCAGCACCGCCCAGACGGCGATCCAGATCAGGCGGGAACGTCGGGCGGGAGCGTTGAGCGTTTGCATCAGCCTTCACGATTGTGCGGCCACATGCCGACGGGCGCTTATAGGCCAGCGAGCGGGAGGGAACAAACCGCAGGCCTATTGCAAGCCTGAATGGGGCGGGCAATAAGAAACGGCGAACGCGCGTAACGATCGAGGATACGGGGGAAGCGAATGACGACCGCGGCGGACAGCCAACTTCTGACGCGCGTGGGGCCAGGCACTGCCATGGGCGCCTTCATGCGTGAATACTGGATCCCCGCCATCCTCTCCAGAGAACTCATAGCTGACGCCCCGCCGACCCGCGTCATGCTGCTGGGCGAAAAGCTCATCGCCTTTCGCGACACCCAGGGCCAGGTGGGCCTGATGGACCATCGCTGCCCGCACCGCTGCGCCTCCCTGTTTTTCGGCCGCAACGAGGAAGGTGGCGTGCGCTGCGCCTATCATGGCTGGAAATTCGCGACGACCGGCGAATGCCTCGACATGCCCAATGTGCCCGAGCATCAGAAGTTCGAGCAGCATGTGCGCGCCAAGGCCTATCCCTGCATCGAGCGCAACGGCATCGTGTGGACCTATATGGGCGTGCGCGCCGAGCCCCCGCCCATGCCCTGTTTCGAAGCCGTGCTGCTGCCGGAGGCCGAGCGCAACCTGTTTTGCGTGCAGCGCGAATGCAACTGGCTGCAGGGCCTCGAAGGCGACATAGACACCTCGCATTTCAGCTTCCTGCATGCGGGCGCTGTGAGCTTCGATCAGGCCGACCCCACCAATCTCGGCCGCTACGCCATGCTGAACCGGGCGCCCGAATATCATGTGGCGGATACGGATTGGGGCACCATGTACGCCGCCTACCGCCCCGCCGAGCCCGACACGACCTATTGGCGCGTGGCCCATTACCTGTTTCCGTTCTGGACGATTCCCCCGGATGGCGCCTTCGCCGACCACATCATCGCCCGCGCCTGGGTGCCCATGGACGACACCCATACGATGTTCTTCCATGTCTCCTGGAAGAAGAACACGCCGGGCCTGCGCAAGTTCAAGGACGGGACGCCTATTCCCGGCGTCAGCATCGGCAACGACTATCTGCCCAACACCAATGATTGGCATGGCCGCTGGCGCCTGAAGGCCAACGCCGCCAACGACTACATGATCGACCGCGACGCCCAGAAAAGCGCCAGCTATTCGGGCATCGAGGGCATCCATCTGCAGGATCAGGCGCTCACCGAGAGCATGGGCGAGATCGTCGATCACACCTTCGAGAATCTCGCGGGCAGCGACCTCATGATCACCCGCACAAGGCGGCGCCTGCTACAGGCGGTTCGCTCGGCCCAGCATGGCGTTCCCGCCCCCGGAGCCGACCGGCCCGAGACCTATCAGGGCGCGCGGGGCGGCGATTTCCTGTCCCCCAACACTGTTGGCTGGCTGGAAGCCTATGGCGAGCAGATGCGAGGCTCCAAGAATCCCACCGGCGCCTTGAAGGTGGCGGCCGAATGAAACAGCGCGGGAGCACGACCATGCAAATCAAACTCACGCTTATCTCCATCGCCGCCCTCATTGGCGCCTCAACAGCGCCCGCCGAAGCGCAGGACAAGGCCGCCGTGCAGGCGCTCTATGAAAAAGCCCGCGCCGAAGGCTCGGTGATGATCTGGGGACCGTCACGCGGCGAGGTCGAATGGGTGCCTGCGGCCTTCGCCAAGGCCTTCCCGGGCGTCGAGGTGCGTTTCGTCGGCGATAATGACGTGGTGACCAAGGCCATCACGGAGGCGCGCAGCGGGCGCAGCGAGCTGGACGTGATGTGGAACTCGGTCACGGCGACCGCGCCCATGGTGCAGCGCGACATGCTCGCCACCATGGATTGGACGCCCTTCGGCCTGCCTGCGGACGAAATGGGCTTTTCCGGCAAGATGGGCTTTTCCAACAAGGTCGCCTATGCCGTGGCCTTCACCAAGGACGGCGTGACGGCGGAGGATCTGCCGAAGAAGTGGGACGATGTTCTGGCGGACAAATACAAGGGCAAGATGGTGGCGAGCCTCTTTCTGCTGCCGCGCCTGCTGGGCGGTCTGTCCCTGTCCTGGGGGATGGATCGCACCGTGCAATTCGCGAAGGATCTGACTGACAAGACCGGACTGATGCTGACCAAGGCGCCGCGCGAGAGCCTCATCCAGTCTGGCGAGCGGCAACTGGCCTACGGGGAGATCGACACTGGCTTTCGCCGCCAGATCAAGGATGGCAAGCCCTTCGCCATCACCCTGCCCGAGCCCGTCATTCTCGTGCAGTTCGGCGCCACCGTCATGGCGAAAGCCCCCCATCCCAACGCCGCGCGCCTGCTGGCGGGCTGGTTGACCACCCCGGAAAGCAGAAAGGCCCGCGCCGAGGCGACCGGCCAGGTGGACTATGAAAAGACCTCCACCGACCCCTTCGCCCAGAGCCTTTATAGCGGCGCGCGCCAAGCGGTCTTCGACCTGCCCACCAACATGGCCCAGCGCGAGGAGGCGATCAAAAAGCTGGGGCCGATCATCGCCGGGCAGGCCCAATGAAGCAGCCTGAAGGGGCGCTCGCGCGCCTCGCGGGCCTCGACCTCACAGCAAAGCTGATCCCGGCGCTGGGCGCCGTGCTGGCCATCGGCCTCATCGGCGTGCCACTGGCCATGCTGGTCTATGCGGCGCTTCGCGGCCCCTCGGACTTCCTGCCCTTCGAGGATGGCGCCCATTACACCCTCGACAATCTGCGCGGGCTGATCTCGGACCCCGCGCTGGTCACCCGTATCCTGCCCGACACCCTCGTCTTCGTAGCCGGGACGGTGTGCCTCACCACCGCCATCGCCTTCGCGCTCGCCTGGCTGGTGGAGCGAACGGACCTGCCGGGCCGCAATCTCTGGTTCGCGCTGATCGTCGCGCCCCTGCTCGTGCCGGTGCCCGTCATCGCCATCGCCTGGATCATGCTGTTCGGCCCCAATGCGGGCTGGGCCAACCAGTTCATCCGCGCCATCGGCGGGCTGGCAGGGCAAGGTCCGCTGAATGTCTTCTCCATGGGGGGCCTCATCGCCTGCCAGTCGGTGGTCAGCGCGCCCTTCGTCTTCCTCCAGATTTCGGCCGCCCTGCGGGGCATGTCCCCTGCGCTGGAGGAGGCGGCGGCCATGGCGGGGGCGGGAACCCTCACCGCCTTTCGCCGCATCACCCTGCCCGTGCTGCGGCCGGGGCTGCTGGCGCCGATCATTCTGGTGACGCTGGTGACATTCGAGCAGTTCGAACTGCCGCTCATCATCGGCCTGCCCGCCAAGGTGAACATCTTCGCCTTCCGCATCTATACGGAACTGAACCCCGCCAGCGGCCTGCCCAACTATGGCGCCGCCTGCGCGATTTCCCTGCCCTTCCTGCTGCTGGGCGTGCTGTCCCTGCTGCTCTACAACCGGGCTACCCGGCGGGCGGAGCGTTTTGTGACCATCACGGGCAAGGCGACAGCCCAGAGGCGCCTGACGCTCGGGCCTTGGAGGCTCCCCGCCCTCGCCCTGCTCTGCGCCTATGGGGCCATCGCCGCGCTGCTGCCGCTGCTGACCCTGGTCTGGACCAGCCTCTTCGGCTATGCGCCCCCCGGACGGGTGAGCCTGGCGGAGGCGAACGCCCTGCCCTATCGCAACTTCCTGACCGACCCGACGCTCTGGCGGGCGCTGGGCAATACGCTTGTGGTCGCCACACTCTCCGCCCTGCTGGTGACGGCGCTGGGCGGATTGATCGCCTGGATCGTCGCGCGCTCCACCTTGCCCGGGCGGCGCGCGCTCGATGTGCTGTCCTTCATGTCGCTGGGCATTCCGGCCGTGATCGCGGGGCTTGCGGTCATGGTGCTTTACCTGTCCCTGCCCATCGGGATCTACGGCACCATCTGGATCCTCGTCATCGCCTATTCCTATCGCCTCGCCACGACGACGCGCCTCGCCAAATCCGGCTTGATGCAGATCCACCGCGAACTTGAGGAAGCGGCGGAAATGAGCGGCGCGCGCTGGCTGGCGACGCAAATGCGCATCCTCATTCCCCTGCTGACGCCAGCTCTCGGCTCGGCCTTTCTGGTGGCCTTCATCATCGCGCTCAGGGAATTCACCATTCCCTTCATCCTCTACAGCAGCGAGAATGTGGTGCTGCCGGTCATGGTCTGGCAATTGTTCCAGAACGGCGAGCCCGCCCGCTCCGCCGCCCTTGGTGTGATGATGATCGGCGTGATCCTGCCCGGCATCCTCGCCATGCGGCTGGCGCTGGTCCGTCGCGGATAGCGCCCTTGCGCCCAACACCTGATCTGACCATGATCCCCGCGAGCCATGAGGAGCCCGCCGTGACAGACGCCCTGCCCGCTTCGCCGCCGCGCAAGCAAAGGCCCCCGCCGAAGGAGGCCTTCATCGACGGGATCGAGCATGTGACGCCCGGCGTGATCCGCATTGACCTTGCCCCCGGGGTTTAATCCAGTTTGAAGTTCGTTCTGGGCCAGCTTGAGGACCAGAACATGAAGCGTGGTAGGTTTTCTGAAGAGCAAATCATAGCCATCCTGAAGGAGCACGAGGCAGGCCTTCCGGTGGCTGACCTTTGCC
>CANCSY010000140.1 GCA_947380915.1 Beijerinckiaceae bacterium | reverse complement strand
GCGCCGCAATCAGGCGAAACGCCAGAAGGATCGCAACCAGCAGGGCCAGCAGCCGGGGCAGCCCGGCCAACAGGGCCAGCAAGGCGATCAGGACGACGGCGACGAGGATCAGGACAGCGCCGAGAACGAGGGCGAGCAGTCCCTGCAGCAGCGGCAGGAAGCCCTGCGCCAGCGCCTCGACCAGTTGCAGCGCCGCATGAAAGAGCTGGGCATGAAGGGCGACCAGAGCCTTTCAGACGCCGAAGGCGCCATGAAGGAGGCCGAAGGCGAACTTGGCAAGGGCGAGTCCGGACGGGGCAAGGCGGTGGACGCCCAGGGCCGCGCGCTGGAGGCCCTGCGCAAGGGCGGCCAGGCCATGGCCCAGCAGATGCAGCCTGGCCCCGGCGAGGAAAACGGGCCCGGCGACCCCAATGGACCCATGCGGCAAGGCCGCGCAGGCAATCCCG
Source organism: Beijerinckiaceae bacterium (assembly GCA_947380915.1). The sequence continues at coordinate 7,440 of CANCSY010000140.1, read as the reverse complement.
ATCCGCTGGGCCGCGAATCCCATGACAAGCGGGACAATTCCCGCGCGCTCTATGACCCCCTCGGCGCCCCGGCCGCCCAGCGCGCCCAGAAGGTGCTGGAGGAGCTGCGGCGGCGCCTGAGCGACCCCGCCCGGCCGCGCGAGGAGCTGGACTATCTGGAGCGCCTGCTCAAACGCTACTGATCCCGCGCCCCGATTCATGCGTAGACGCAAGGCGCTGGCTTGCGTTGGCGCATCCAGCCGATTAGTTGAGACCTCCTGCGGACCCCCTGCGGGATCACCGGACCTTTCTCATGTCATACAGCGTCGGGAATTATCTGGTCGGCGTCGCCGTCGCGGCGGTGATTATCGTGCTGCTGCTCGGCCTCTTCAACATGCTGCGTGGCGGCAGCCCCAATCTCAGCCAGAAGCTCATGCGCTGGCGCGTCGGCCTGCAGTTCGGCGCCATCGTGCTCATCATGGGCGTGCTCTGGATGCGTGGATAACGCGAAATAAAGGGAATTCATCATGGTCGTGCTGAACCGCATCTACACCCGCACCGGCGATGACGGCGACACCGCCCTGGGCACCGGCGAGCGTCGTCCGAAATTCGACCTTCGCGTTGAAGCCTATGGCACCGTGGACGAAACCAACGCCACCCTCGGCATGGCGCGGCTCCATACCGGCGCAGACGCCAACCTCGACGCCATGCTGGCCCGCATCCAGAACGACCTCTTTGATCTGGGCGCTGATCTGTGCACGCCAGACAAGGGCGAGAAGCTCGCCTACGAGCCCCTGCGCATCATCCAGACCCAGGTGGATCGACTGGAGACGGAAATCGACGAGCTGAACGCCTCGCTGGCGCCCCTGCGCTCCTTCGTGCTGCCGGGCGGTGCGCCTGCGGCGGCGGCGCTGCATCTCTCGCGCACCATTTCGCGGCGCGCGGAGCGTCTGATGGTGGCCCTGTCGCGCACCGAAGGCGAAGTGGTGAGCGCCCCCGCGCTTCAATATGTGAACCGACTGTCAGACTTCCTCTTCGTGGCCTCGCGCTACGCCAATCTCAACGCGGGCGGGGATGTCTTGTGGACCCCGGGCAAGAATCGGTAAGCCCCGCAGCCCGCAAGGCCGGGAAATCCGGCTGTCGCCGGGTTTGACACCTGTGCCGACGGCCATTACGAAATTGCGCGCATGCAAGAGGAGCGCCCTCGATGAAAATTCTCGTCCCCGTGAAGAGGGTCGTCGACTACAATGTGAAAATTCGCGTCAAGGCCGATGGGTCGGGCGTCGAACTCGCCAATGTGAAAATGTCGATGAACCCCTTCGATGAAATCGCCATCGAGGAGGCCCTTCGCCTCAAGGAAGCGGGCAAGGCCAGCGAAGTGGTTCTTGTCTCCATTGGTCCTGCGCAGGCGGGCGAAACCATCCGCACCGGGCTGGCCATGGGCGCAGACCGTGGCGTTCTGGTGAAGACGGACCAGACCGTGGAGCCGCTCGCCGTCGCCAAGATCCTGAAGGGCGTGGCGGAGGCCGAACAGCCCGGCCTGATCATTCTGGGCAAGCAGGCCATCGACGACGATTGCAACCAGACCGGCCAGATGCTCGCCGCGCTTCTGGGCTGGGGCCAGGGCACATTCGCGTCCAAAGTGGATGTGGCCGACGGAACCGTAGATGTGACCCGCGAGGTCGATGGCGGCTTGCAGACCGTCACCCTACGCACTCCCGCCGTGGTGACCACCGACCTGCGGCTCAACGAGCCGCGCTACGCCTCCTTGCCCAACATCATGAAGGCCAAGAAGAAACCCATCGACGAGAAGACCCCCGCCGATTACGGCGTGGATGTCTCCCCGCGCCTGACCGTGCTCAAGACCACCGAGCCCATGGGCCGCAAGGGCGGAGCCAAGGTCGGTTCGGTCGAGGAACTGGTGGCCAAACTCAAGAACGAAGCCGGGGTGCTGTGATGACGACGCTCGTTCTCGCCGATGTGGCGAAGGGAAAACTGGGCGACGCCGTCGCCAAGACCGTGACCGCAGCCTGCCAGCTTGGCGCGCCGGTCCATGTGCTGGCCACCGGCCCCGACGCCCGCGCCGCCGCCGAGGAGGCTGCAAAGCTGGAGGGCGTGGCCAAGGTGCTCATCGCCGAAGACGGGCTTTACGCCCACCAACTGGCCGAGCCCACCGCCGCCCTCATCGTGGCGCTGGCCAAGGACTATGGCGCGATTGTCTCCAGCGCCACCTCCTCGGCCAAGAACATCATGCCCCGGGTCGCGGCCCTGCTCGACGTGATGCAGATTTCGGAAATCACCAAAGTGATCTCCGCCGACACGTTCGAGCGGCCCATCTACGCGGGCAACGCCATCCAGACCGTGCAGTCGGGCGACCCCATCAAGGTGATCACCGTGCGCGCCACCGCCTTCGCGGCTGCGCCCGCCACGGGGAGCGCGCCCATCGAGGTGGTTGCGGCCGCCGCCGATCCCGCCCTCTCCAGCTTCAAGGGCGAGGCGCTGGCGCGCAGCGAGCGCCCGGAACTGACCGCCGCCCGCATCGTCATTTCGGGCGGCCGCGCCATGCAGAACGCGGACAATTTCAAGACCTATATCGAGCCCGTCGCCGACAAACTGGGCGCGGCCATGGGCGCCTCGCGCGCCGCCGTGGACGCGGGCTACGCCCCCAATGACTGGCAAGTGGGCCAGACCGGCAAGGTGGTGGCTCCCGAGCTCTATATCGCGGTGGGCATTTCCGGCGCGATCCAGCATCTGGCGGGCATGAAGGACTCCAAGGTCATCGTCGCCATCAACAAGGACGAGGAGGCGCCGATCTTCCAGGTGGCCGATTACGGGCTTGTGGCGGATCTCTTCAAGGCCATGCCGGAGCTTGACGCGGAACTGGCCAAGCTGAACAAATAACTCCCTGCGCAGATGGACGCTGGACGGCGGCCGTTCATGGCTTATGATCGGACCGGCACAGAGCGGGTAGACTGAATGACGTATGAGATTCTCAAGGTCGGCGTGATCGGCGCGGGGCAGATGGGCAACGGCATCGCCCAGGTCTGCGCGCTTGCGGGGCTCGACGTTCTGATGAGCGACGTATCCCAGGATCGGCTCAACGCCGGTCTGGCCACGGTGGACGGCGCCATGGCGCGCGACGTGGCCAAGGGCCTGCTCAGCGACCCCGACCGCAAGGCCGCCATGGGCCGCATCGCAACCACGACAAGCTTCGAGGATCTGGTCGATTGCGACCTCGTCATGGAGGCGGCCTCGGAAAACGAGGAGGTGAAGCGCAAGATCTTCACCCGCCTGTCGCCCTATCTCAAGCCCGGCGCCCTCATCGCCACCAACACCTCCTCCATCTCCATCACCCGGCTGGCCTCGGTCACGGACCGACCCGAGCGCTTCATCGGGATTCATTTCATGAATCCGGTGCCGCGCATGCAGCTTGTGGAGCTGATTCGTGGCATCGCGACCGAGGACGACACATTCGAGACCGCCAAGGCCTTCGTCGGCAAGCTCGGCAAGACCGCCACCGTCTCCGAGGACTTCCCCGCCTTCATCGTCAACCGTATCCTGCTCCCGATGATCAACGAGGCGATTTATACGCTTTATGAGGGCGTTGGCTCGGTCGAGGCCATCGACACCGCCATGCGGCTGGGCGCGAATCACCCGATGGGTCCGCTCCAGCTGGCCGATTTCATCGGCCTCGACACCTGTCTGGCGATCATGCAGGCGTTGCACGAAGGCCTGGCGGATTCGAAATACCGCCCCTGCCCCCTGCTGGTGAAATATGTCGAGGCGGGCTGGCTTGGTCGCAAGACACGGCGCGGCTTCTACGATTACCGCAGCGGGACGCCAATCCCCACCCGCTGATTCCACTGCGGAAAAGCCCCTCCAGGCGTTCGATTGACAAATGATTCTGGCGGGGCCACTGCGCTGCTGCGCGCCAATGGCCCCTGTGGATCGGGGGACAACCAGACCCCCCGCGACAGCTAGGCCGCAGAAACCGGCTTCACAATCCTGTCGTCAGCCCTATACATTATGGGTGCGAACCCCGGTTTGCTCCGGGGCGCATCGGAAAGAGGGCGTCCAGGTTGACGGTTCACTTCCAGCCCGTGGTCCCGCCGGAGGCTTGTCCGGCCCTTGTCCTCAACGCCGACTTCCGGCCGCTGAGCTACTATCCGCTGTCTCTGTGGTCCTGGCAGGATGCGATCAAGGCGGTCTTCCTCGACCGGGTGAACATCGTCTCCGAATATGACAAATGCGTCCGCAGCCCGACCTTCGAGATGCGCCTGCCCTCAGTCGTTTCCCTCAAGACCTATGTCAAACCCTCGCGTCACCCGGCCTTCACCCGCTTCAACGTCTTCCTGCGGGATCGGTTCTCCTGCCAATATTGCGGCTCTCGGGAGGAGCTGACCTTCGATCACGTGATCCCCCGGTCCAAGGGCGGCTCCACCACCTGGGAAAATGTGGTCGCCGCCTGCTCCCCCTGCAATCTGCGCAAGGCCGACAAGATGCCCGCCGAGGCCGGCATGATCCCGGCGCATCGCCCGTTTGCGCCCACGGTCAGCGATCTCCACCAGAACGGTCGCCTGTTCCCGCCGAACTACCTGCATGAAAGCTGGTTCGATTATCTGTATTGGGACTCGCCGCTGGAGCCGTGAACGGCCTCGCCCTTTGTCGAAGAGGCGCGGCGCGCCGCCTCGTGCTAGGAACCGCGTCTCAACGGGCGCGCCATGGGCCAGATCGGACGCATATTCATCATTTTGGCTGGCCTTGCCTGCGGCATGGCGGGCGGCGTCATCGCCTTGCCGGTTCTGGCCATTCTGGATCCGGTGACGCGCGAGGCGGGCTTCGCCATGTTCCTGACCGGCGTCCTCGCTCTGGTCGATAACGCCATCGAGCCGGAGGATGCAGCGACCAGCCTGCTGCTTCTGGTGCATGGCGTGGCTCTCGCCATCTGCATCGCGCCGCTCGGCGTGGCGGCGCTTTTGGGAGAACTGGCGCGGCTGCGCAGCTGGCTCTGGTATGCTTGTTGCTCCGGAGGACTGGCTGCATCCATGCCCTTCCTGCTGCGCCTGTGGACGGGGCTGGAGCGCAGGACCACGGCGCCGGATTCCATCACCGCCGCGACGGAGAGCCGATTCCTGCTGCTCTTCTTCTTCGTGGGCCTCATCGCGGGAAGCATTTATTGGCTGATCGCCGGACGCAACGCCGGCGCGGCAACGACCGAACTGGAAGGAAGAACAGCATGAAACTGAATTCCGGCATGGCCGCCGTGGTCACGGGCGCAGCCTCGGGTCTTGGCGAGGCGACAGCGCGCATGCTCGCCGCCCAGGGCGTCAAGGTCGCGATCCTCGATCTGCAGAAAGAGCGGGGCGAGAAGATCGCGGCGGAGATCGGTGGGGCCTATTTCTCGACCGATGTGACCAATGAGGCCTCGGTCGACGCCGCGCTTGCGGGCGCCCGCGCCGCCCATGGGGTGGAACGGTTGCTCGTGAATTGCGCAGGCATTGCGCCGGGCAAGCGCACGGTTGCAAAAAAACGCGACACGGGCGAGCTCATCGCCCATGACATGGCGACCTTCCAGAAGACCATCGCCATCAATCTCGTCGGCACCTTCATGATGATTTCCAAATGTGCGGCGGCCATGGCGGGGCTCGAGCCCATCGACGCTGACGGGCAGCGCGGGCTCATCGTCAACACCTCATCGGTGGCGGCGGAAGATGGACAGATCGGGCAAGCGGCTTATGCGGCCTCGAAAGCGGGCGTGCTGGGCATGACGCTTCCCATCGCGCGCGATCTCTCCTCCCTTGGCGTGCGCGTGATGACGATCCAGCCGGGCCTGTTCCACACGCCCATGTTTGACGCCTTCACCGACGAGGTCCGCAATTCCCTGGCCGCCAGCGTGCCCTTCCCCTCGCGGCTCGGAAAGCCGGAGGAATATGCGGCGCTGGTGCGGGTGATCTGCGAGAACGACATGCTCAATGGCGAATCGATCCGCCTCGATGGCGCCATCCGCCTCGCGCCGAAGTAAGCGCCAGCGCGCGGCGGCTCAACCCGCCGCGCTGCGCTGCTGCTGCTCCCCAAGGGGATATTCGGCCTCGATGACATAGGGCCCGCCGCCGACCGAATCGCGGGACGAATAGACGACGAACTGCTCGGCGAGCCACGCGCCGCGCGGGGGAAAGCCGCGCAGGCTGAGATAATCCGCCACCGCCACGGAGCTGGTTCCGCGCAGGCGGGCCAGGGTGACATGGGGCGTGAACTTGCGGGTCTCGGGCGCAAGGCCGATGCGGCGCATGATCCGCTCCTGCTCGGCTTGCAGCTCCATGAGTTCGGGATTGGGCTGCACCTTGATAATGAGGGAGCGCGGGCGGTCGCCGCCGAAGAAGGACAGCTCGCCGAGGGTGATCGGCACAGGTCCGCGCCGCACCCGCCACAGCTCCAGATAGACCTCGCGGGCCAGGCCCTGATCGACGTCGCCCATGAAGCGCAGGGTGATGTGGAAGTTTTCAGGATCCATCCAGCGGGCGCCCGACAGGCCACCGCGCATCAGGGCGAGCTCGCGCCCCAGGGGCTCGGGGATCTCGATCCCGGTGAACAATCTGGGCATGGCTCCACCTCCTCACGACCATTCGAATCAGCCGCCCGCGTCCATCATAGAATTTGAGATGAACGGTTGAAGACGGCCTGCGTTCACTGTTTTGGCAACAGAGCCTCGACGCTGGGCAGAATGCCCCGCACGATGGTCTCGACCCCCTCAGGGGTGGGATGCAGCCCGTCGGGCAGGAGCAGGCTCCGGTTCCCGGCCACGCCCTCGAGGAAGAAGGGATAGAGCGGCACGCCGAATTCCCGCGCCAGATCCTTATAAATAGCGTTGAATTTCGTCTCGTAGTCCCGCCCCATGCCGGGGGCGGCGACCATGCCCGCCAGCAGCACGAGAATCTTCTTCGCCTGAAGCCGGGTGATGATCTCGGCCAGCGCCTTGCGCGTAATCGAGGGGTCGACGCCCCGCAGCATGTCGTTGGCGCCAAGCTCGACGATGACGAGATCCGCCCCATCGCCCACAGCCCAGTCCAGCCGCTCCAGACCCCCGCTGGCGGTGTCGCCGGAGACGCCCGCGTTGCTCACCTCCACCTTGCGGCCCTTCTCGCGCAGGACACGCTCAAGCACCGTGGGGAAGGCGTTTTTCTGGGGCAGGAGATAGCCTGCGGAAAGCGAGTCCCCCAGCGCGACGATTCGCTGCTGGGCGGATGCGGGCGTTGCGAGGGAGAGCATGATAACCAGAGCCCCGGCGGTTTGCAGGATGGGTCGGGCCACACCATATGCGAGGCTCAGGGTCAGTCGCGCGATGATCTGACGAAGGAATGAGAAGAGCATGTCGAATTCCCAGCGGTCCGCAGGCGCCATTTCCATGCGCGATGTCCATCTCAGTCTGGGCCGGGGCGCGGCCCGCGTCCATATCCTGAAAGG
>CANCSY010000139.1 GCA_947380915.1 Beijerinckiaceae bacterium | reverse complement strand
CTCGCGCTCGGAGAGGCGCACGTCGCGGATGAAGCCATGCAGATGGGTGATGAGGGAGGTCATGATCTCGCGCAGGCGCGGATCGGGGGTGCGCTTCATGACGTCGAGCGCGAATTCGGTCAGCTGTTTCTCGTTTTCGACGATCATGGATCCTGCCCTGTGAGGAGGCGCCGGCCACGGGGGCCGACGCAATGATTGATTAGCCAACGTGCTTGGCGAAGAAGTCATGGGTGCGCTGGCGAGCCACGTCGGCGCATTCCTTGTTATAAGAGCCGCGCTCGTCGCAGTTGAAGCCATGGCCCGCCGCATAGACATAGACGGGGGTCTCGGGACGGGCGGCCTTGATCTTCTCCACATCGGTCATGGGGATCGAGTGATCCGTCTCGCCGAAATGCAGGATGGTCGGGGCGACCGGAACCTTGTCGCACATGGCGGCGACGCCAGCGCCGTAGTAGCCTGAGGCCGCAGCCACGCCGGGAATGTTCACCGCCGATGCGAAGGCGAGCGTGCCGCCCCAGCAATAGCCGACGACACCGACCTTGCCGGCCTTGGCGGCTTCCGCCACCGCCGCCTTCACGTCGAGCATGACTTTGGCTGCATCGGTCTTGCCGCGCGTGGCCACGCCGGCCTGCATGTCGGCCTGTTCGTAGCCGGACTCGTAATCGGGCTGCACGCGGTCATAAAGCGCGGGAGCGACGGCGAGGTAGCCTTGCGCCGCATAGCTGTCAGCGACCGCACGGATGTGGTGGTTGACGCCGAAAATTTCCTGGATGACGACAATGCCGCCGCGCGGCGCGCCAGCGGGCTTGGCCACATAGGCGCCGATGGTGACGCCGTCTTCGGCGCTCAGGGTGATGTGCTCTCCCATGGAAGTCCTCTGCTCTTCATTGGTCAGGGGCGAAACGCCCGGCCGCGCAATAAAGAGCATCTTTCCGTCTGTGACCAGAGGCAATGTGGCGGGTGGGGCAGTCGGCAGTCGGCAGGCGAGAAGGGTTTGCTGGCCGCCAGAGGGATGCAACGGAAAAACCCGCCCCCATGAGGGCGGGTCTGTTCGTCAAAGGCCGGGACGCCCCGACTGCTTGATGCCGACGGCCTACTCCACCAGCATCCGTTTCAGCAGTTCGATCTCTTCGGACAGCGAGCCATCCTTGCCCGCAAGGCCCTCGATCTTGCGCACGGCGTGCAGCACGGTCGTATGGTCGCGCCCGCCAAAGCGGCGTCCGATCTCCGGCAGGGAGCGCAGGGTCAGAACCTTGGCCAGATACATGGCGATCTGGCGCGGACGCACGACCGTGGCTGTGCGGCGCGAGGAGAGAATGTCGGCGCGGCTCACATTATAATGGGTGGCCACGAGCTTCTGGATATCCTCGATCTTGACGCGCTTGGGCTCGCGGGTGCGCACGAGATCGCGGATCGCGTCTTCCGCCATCTCCACCGTCAGGGCGGCGCCCGTGAGGGTGACACGGGCCAGAAGGCGGCTCACGGCGCCGTCGAGGTCGCGGCCATTGGTTTCGATCACGCGCGCCACATAGGCGGCCACCGGCGCAGGCACCTCGAAGCCCGGCTGGGAAACCTTGGCGGCGGCGATGCGCATTTCCAGAATCTTCAGGCGCAGTTGCTCGTCGAGCCCGCCCATTTCCACGCAAAGCCCGCCCGCGAGGCGCGAGCGCACCCGCTCCTCCAGGCTTTCCAGATCGGACGGCGGCCGGTCGGCGGCGACCACGATCTGGCGGCCAGCGTCGATCAGGGCGTTCAGCGTGTGGCAGAACTCCTGCTGGATCGACTTGCCCTGCAGGAACTGCACATCGTCGATGAGCAACACGTCGATGCCGCGCAGCTTCTCCTTGAAGGCGATCGCGGTCTGGGCCTTGAGGGCGCAGACGAAGCGATACATGAACTTCTCGGCTGTCAGATAGATGACGCGCTTGCCAGCCTCGCTCGCCGTATGGCCGATGGCCTGCAAGAGATGGGTCTTGCCAAGGCCCACCGCCGAATGGAGATAGAGCGGGTTATAGATTGGGGCTTCGCCGGGCGCGGCCGAGGCGATGCGCTGGGCGGCGGCATGGGCGAGCTGGTTTGATTTTCCAACAAGAAAGCTGGAGAAGGTCAGGCGCCGATCAAGCGGCGAGCTCGACATGCCATCCGCATCTGCGGACGCAGTGGACCTGGACTGGCGCAGCGCATCCGAGATCGCGCGAGGAGACTCTTCAAAGACAGGCGCGGGACGCTCGACCATGAAGCCGGACGGCGCTCCGCTCGAGGCGCCAGTCGACTGGTGGCCGCGAGCCTCCGGGGCGCTGGGGCGCAGGGGCGCTACGCGGGCGGAGGTGCGCACATCCACGAGGATCGCGGTGACGGAGGGCGCCTCGGCGGTCAGGGTCGCGAGGATCTTGTCAGTATAATGAGACTGGATCCAGCTCTTGAGAAAGCGCGTGGGCACGGACAAAAGCGCGACGCCGTCACGCACGGCGTCAAGCTCCAGACGGCCGAACCAGGAGGTGAAGACATCCTCGCCCAACTCGGCGCGCAGGCGTCGGCAGGTCCGTTTCCAGGCTTCGGCATGGCCGTCATCGCCTGATGTGGGGGTCTGCGCGGCTTCAAGACGCGGCGCGGACGCACGGGGGTTCATCATATTGAGCGGCTTCTTTTCAGCGGAAGGAGGTGGCATTCCGAAGAGGACTGCGGCGAACGCACAAGAACGAACTCAGACGCTGGACTCACCAGACACTGGCTCGCGGGTTCAGGACCGCTTGCGATGCGTGTAGAGGGAAATCGAAGAAATGGCGGAGGCCGCAACAGGGAGCGCAGCGGAGAGATCTCTCAAATCCGAGATGACATCAACGAAAAGCATAGATCCCCCATTTGCAGAAATGATCCGCAATGTTACCAGTTACAAGTTTTCGGATGCGCCCCTGAAGGCGACCTATGGAAGCTAAAGCCAAGGTTTGCGGATTTCTAAACCCTGAAGAGATCTGACGTTACATTCGACAAGCCTGATGAGGCCTTGGAATGAAACGTTTTGACGCGCTTTTCACCAGGATCCGTTGAACCGTTGTCCACTGCGACCGTAGTTAACGAGTAGCACACTGGACCTGCCACGCAACCGTCATATTCCCCAACCACGAGCTTGGCCTTGTCAGAATGTGTCCGAAAATAGGTCTTTTTAGGGATTGACCCGGACAACCGCCTGATTCAATTCACTTTGGCGGGGACGTACAGCACAGCTTCCGCAATCGTTCCGCATGCGGTTTTCATGGTCCGGGTCGGCCAAAGCCCGAGTCAAGCGCCCCTCCTGTTCAAGAGATTCCGCCTTTACCCATAACCATATGAAATAGATGGATAATTTATGCTCGCGCCCTGACCCCCTGAATCAATTTTTTCACCGTCACATTTGCGCATCTTGTTTCCGGATGGGCAACATTCTGCGCGTTCTTGTTCCAATCAAGTCTTCGCTTGATCGCCCTGGTAATGACAGCGCTTGTGGCCCTTCGCTGTACCCTGCAAGCGCCAAAGAAAAAGCCCGACGCTGGGGGCGCCGGGCTTCAAAAATAGGCCATGTGAACCATCTGTCACATGGGGGAGAAGATCACTTCGCCAGAGCCTTCACCCGCACCGTAAGGCGGGAGATTTTGCGAGAGGCGGTGTTCTTGTGAATGATGCCCTTCTGCGAGGCGCGCATCACCAAAGGCTCGGCCTCGTGCAGAGCGGCCTGGGCGGCGGTGGCGTCGCCGGAAGCCAGGGCCTCCTCGACTTTGCGGACATAGGTGCGCATCTGCGAACGGCGCGAGCGGTTCACCGCAGTGCGGCGCTCGATCTTGCGGACGGCCTTTTTGGCTGAAGCTGTGTTAGCCATGATTTCCTCGGTAAAGCTGGCCGCCCGAGGGCCAGCCGCAAAAAAGTCGTGCCGGACCCCAAGAGGGTCTCGACGAGTGGGTGGCTTATAGCCGCGATCCGGTCACGGCGTCAACGCCATGAATGGCGCAAACGAGAGATTCTCGGCCAAATTGACTCACGCCCGCACAGAGTCGATGCGGGCCGCCAGATCTGCGGCCTCCGCTGACGCCCAGGCGGTCAAGGGCGGCATGGGCTGGGCTATCGCGGGGTCGTGGTGAATATGGGCCAGCCCCGCCTTCACGCCCGCCACCAGCGGCTTGCCATCGAAGAGCTTGCGGATGGAGACCGCCGTCGCCAGCGCGTCAGCATCGCCCGCATGCCAGGCCTTGGCGCACAGATCCGCATTGAGGTTGCAGGTGGCGGAAATGCAGCCCGCGAAGAGGCCCGTGCGCCCCTCCAGCAAGGTCGCCTCATTGGCGGGGAAGACCGAGAACCCCCTGTGGCGCTCCGCCAGCAGGCGCTCATAGGGTAGGTCGCCCGAGGAATCCTTGAGGCCCACGATGCGGGCCGGGAAAGCCTCGATCAGCCGCCCCACCAACTCAGGCGTATAGGGCACGCCCGACAGGGCCGGATAATGATAGAGATAGAGCGGCACAGGCGTGCCCGCCGTCGCCGCCACGATGGCGCTCACATAGGCGAAGACGCCGTCCTCGCTGACGCCCTTGTAATAGAAGGGCGGCAGCACGAGGGCGCCCGCAAAGCCCAGCTCCGCCGCATGGCGCGTCAGGACGATGGCGTCCCCGAGAGCCGCAGCGCCCGTCCCCACCATCATGCGCTTGCGATCAAGCTTGCCTGCGGCGGCGCTCATCAGCGAGAGCCGGTCGCCCAGCGCGAAGGATGTCGCCTCGCCGGTGGTGCCCAGCACGTTCAGGGCGTCGCAGCCGTTGTCGAGGAGGTATTGGCCGAGCTTCAGAAAGCGGGCCTCGTCGGGCCTCTGGTCCGGGGTGATGGGCGTGGCGATGGCGGCGATCACGCCACGGATGGGGGCTGTCATGGAAACCTCAGAGATTGGTGAAATGGGGAGGGCGCTTTTCCACGAAGGCGGCCATGCCTTCCTTCTGGTCCTGCGTGGCGAAGGTGGCGTGGAACACCCGGCGCTCGAAGCGGATCCCCTCGGCAAGGGTGGTCTCATAGGCGCGGTTCACCGCCTCCTTGGCCATCATGACCGCAGGCCGCGAGAAGCCGGCGATGGTCGCCGCCGCCTTCAGAGCCTCGGGCACGAGGTCGGCGAGGGGCAGGACGCGCGAAACAAGCCCGCTGCGTTCGGCCTCCGCCGCATCCATCATGCGGCCGGTGAGGCACATTTCCATGGCCTTGGACTTGCCCACGAAACGGGTGAGCCGCTGGGTGCCGCCGGCGCCCGGAATGGTGCCGATGCGGATCTCCGGCTGGCCGAATTTGGCGTTGTCGGCGGCGAGGATGAAGTCGCACATCATCGCGAGTTCGCAGCCCCCGCCCAGCGCAAAGCCCGCCACAGCCGCGATGACCGGCTTGCGGGTGCGGGTGAGGCGCTCCCATTTGGAAATGAAGTCCTCGAGATAGGCCTCCATATAGGTCTTGGCCTGCATCTCCTTCACATCGGCGCCCGCAGCGAAGGCCTTGTCGGAGCCGGTGAGCACGAGGCAGCCCAGCTCCGCATCCGCCTCGAAGGCGTCGAGAGCCTGATTCAATTCGTCAATCAGCTCGGCATTGAGGGCGTTGAGGGCCTGCGGGCGATTGAGGCGCACGAGGCAGACCCTGTCATGGCGCTCGACGATGATCGTATTCATGGGAAGCCTCCGCATCAGCCCCCAAGGCGTATCGGAGCCCGCGCAAAATGAAAAGGCCCCAGCGAACCGAGGCCTTGCAGACTGATATGCGGAGAGCCTCAGAGCCCCTCGAACAGGGCCGTTGAAAGATAACGCTCGGCGAAGGAGGGGATGATGATGACGATGTTCTTGCCCTCCATGCCCGGCCGCGCCCCGATCTCCAGCGCCGCCGCCACGGACGCGCCCGAGGAGATGCCCACCGGAATGCCCTCGATCCGCGCCAGATGACGGGAGGTCTCGAAAGCGGTCTGGTTGCCGACGGTCACCACTTCGTCGATCACGGAGCGGTCAAGCACCCCCGGCACGAAGCCCGCGCCGATGCCCTGGATCTTGTGGGGGCCGGGTTGGCCGCCGGAGAGGACCGGCGAGTCCTCAGGCTCCACCGCCACCATCTTGAGGGAGGGCTTGCGGGCCTTGAGCACCTGGCCGATGCCGGTGATCGTGCCGCCGGTGCCCACGCCCGAAATCACGAAATCGACCCCGCCCTCGGTATCGTTCCAGATCTCCTCCGCCGTGGTGCGGCGATGGATGTCGGGATTGGCCGGATTTTCGAATTGCTGGGGGATGATCGCGTCAGGGGATGAGGCGACGATTTCCTGGGCCTTGGCGATGGCGCCCTTCATGCCCTGGGCCGCCGGGGTCAGCACCAGTTCGGCCCCGAGCAGCGCCAGCATCTTGCGGCGCTCGATGGACATGGACTCGGGCATGACGAGGCTGAGCTTGTAGCCCCGCGCCGCCGCCACGAAGGCCAGCGCGATGCCGGTATTGCCGGAGGTGGGCTCCACCAGATGGGTCTTGCCGGGCGTGATCTTGCCCGCCGCCTCCAGCGCATCGATCATGGCGACGCCGATGCGATCCTTGACGCTGGAGATCGGGTTGAAAAATTCGAGTTTCGCCAGAAGGTTGGCCTTTACGCCCTTTTCTTTGGCGAGGCGGTCCAGCCGCACCAGCGGCGTATCGCCAATCGTCTCGGTGATGGAGCCATAGATCCGGCCACGGCCGGGCTTCTTGTCCGCAAAGCTCATCGCACTCTCCCTCTAAGGTCGATTTTTGTAGTTTACCGTTTTTAGCGCGGTAATTAAAGAAAATAACATTCACTAGATGGTGAAATCCGAATGGGCCTCCTTCGCCCCGAAAACTGCGCCCGCTTCGGCCTTCTTGCAGAGATCATCCACGCTCACCGCTTCCAGCGCCACGAGGAACTGCTGGCTGGCCTCAGCCGCCAGCGGCTCGATCACCTCCAGCATGAGCCGGGACTCCGGCCCCTCGGCGCCCTCGTCGCTCTCGTTGAGCGCGGCGCGCACGATTTCGGCCATGGTGATGCGGCGGCGCTCGCGGGCGAGTTCATAGCCCCCGCGCGGTCCGCGCACGCCCTTGAGGATATTGGCGCGCACCAGCGCCTGCAGCAGCGTCTCCAGATGGCGCGGGGGCAGATTGTGCCGCGCCGCCAGAGCCTTGGCGGCGACCGGCGAGGGCCGCGCATGGAGCGCGATATCCACCACGGCGGCGACGGCCAGAAGACAGCGGCGAGAGAGCAGAATCATGCGCCCGCTCCCGCAACGCCGGTGGAGCCGAAGCCACCCGCCCCGCGCGCGGTGTCCGCGAGATCCGCAGCCTCGACAAACAAAGCCTGCGTGACCGGCGCGACGACCAGCTGCGCGATCCGCGCGCCGCGCGTGATCTCGAAGGGCTCGCTTCCGAGATTAATAAGGATCACAGCCACTTCCCCCCGGTAATCGCTGTCGATGGTGCCGGGCGAATTCAGCACGGTCACGCCATTTTTCAAAGCGAGCCCCGAACGGGGCCGCACCCGTCCTTCAAAACCCTGAGGCAATTCCAGCCGCAGGCCCGTGGGCACGAGTTCGCGGGCGCCGGGTTCGATCACCACTTTGGCGTTGGGCGCGATGGCGGCGAGAAGGTCAAGGCCGGCGGCGCCCGGCGTCTGATAGGCGGGCAGCGGCAGGCCCTCCCCATGGGGCAGTCGCGCCACCGTCACCTTGATCGCGGGAGCGCTGGTCATACGCCGCCCTCCCCGATGAGCGCGGCCAGTTGCGCGACGAGCCGTTGGGCGACCTCGGCCTTCGGCAGGGTGGGCCAGGTCTCGACGCCGGAATGGCTGACGAGATGCACGGTGTTGGCGTCTCCGCCCATCACGCCTGTGGCGGGACTGACGTCATTGGCGACGATGAGATCGCATTTCTTGCGCGCCAGTTTGGCCTGCGCGTGGTCGATGACTTTTTCGGTCTCCGCCGCAAAGCCCACCA
>CANCSY010000138.1 GCA_947380915.1 Beijerinckiaceae bacterium | reverse complement strand
ATGGGCCCAATGGTGGCGAAGAGGGCGGCCTTGTCGCCAGCGGCGTTGGGAACCTTCACATAGGGGACGTCCAGCGCGCGCAAATGGTCCTCGACGGCGGCGACGAGATCGAGATTGGACTTCGCGCTTTCCGTGTCGAAAGCGACCAGTCGCTCGAGGAGCAGGATCGCCGCTTCGAGCCGCTGGGTGGTCATGGGAGACGCCTCAGTTCAGGACGCGCTTGAGATGCGGGCTGTCGAGGGAGAAGGTGGGGATCTCGACGTCAAAGCTCCCGCCATCCTCGTCCACCATGCGGTAGCTGCCGCCCATGAAGCCCGAAGGCGTGGGCAGCGGGCAGCCGGAGGTATAGCGGAAGCTCTCGCCCTCGCGCAGGATCGGCTGTTCGCCCACGACGCCTGCGCCACGCACCTCGTTGAGCTTGCCGTTGGAATCGGTGATCCGCCAATGGCGCGCCACGAGCTGCACCGTGCGCGAGCCGCGATTGGCGATCTCGATCGTATAGGCCCAGAAATAGCGCCCGGCGGACGGGTCCGACCGGTCCTCCTGGAATTCTGGTTCGACGGTGATTTCGATCTGGTCAGTGAGAGCTTGGTACATGATGCCATTTTGCCGGATAAGCGGCGGTTCGTCGAGCCCTTGCATAAGGAGCGTCCCGGGGCCATTTTCCTGCCCGGCCGGATGGGAAGGCCATAGACCGGGGCGAATCATGGGTGAGAACGCAAGGGAAAATGACCTCAGTCTGCGCCAGGCGCAACCGGGGGACGCGGAACCGGCCTGCGCCCTTGTGCGCCGGTCGATTCTTGAGCTTTGCAAGCTTGACCACGGAAACGATCCGCTGACGCTCGAAGGCTGGCTCTGCAACAAGACGCCCCAGAACATGGAATACTGGATCACCACCCCGGGAACCACCTGCTTCCTCGCCGAAATCGGCGGTGACATGGCTGGCGTAGGCGTGGTGACCGACTATGGCGAGGTGCTGCTCGCCTATGTGGCGCCGGAGTTTCGCTTTCGCGGCGTCACCAGCACCCTGCTGGAAAAGATGGAGCGCCACGCCAAAGCCCAGCACGCCGACCGCATGAGCCTGACCACCACCGACACCGCCCGCGCATTCTTTGCGGCGCGGGGCTACACTCCAGAGGAGGAGGTCGGCGACCTCTTCAGCGAAGACCAGTGCACCCTGCTGAAGGAATGGCCGAAGGCGTGAGAAGCGCCAAATATATGAAATGACACGCACTTCATACCCTCCCCCTCGTGGGGAGGGTCGGCTCGCGAAGCGAGACGGGGTGGGGGGTGCGCAATGCTGATCGGGAGCGCGGTTGCGCGAGGCGCTCACTTCAAAGATTGCGCGCCTCCACCCCGCACCCCTCCCCACTGTTCAGACCGGCAGACGTTGCGCTAAATAATTGAAATAACGATTATATTTTCCGTCCCCCTGTGGGGAAAAACGCCGATTACCTGACAGCGTCGCAACCCGCCGCCACATCCTCGATCAGATCCTCCACATCCTCCAGCCCGCAGGACAGGCGCAACATGCCATCGCCAATGCCTGATTCCGCGCGGGCTTCCGGCCCGATGCGCTGATGGGTGGTGGTGGCGGGATGGGTGATGAGGCTCTTGGCGTCGCCCAGATTGTTGGAGATCTTCACGATGGACAGGGCATTGGCGAAGGCGAAAGCGCCCTCCTTGCCGCCCTTCACATCGAAAGCCAGCACCGAGCCGCCACCCGTCATCTGGCGCATGGCCAGCTCATGCTGGGGATGGTCCTTGCGGGTGGGATAGAGCACGCGGGCGATTTCGGGCCGCGAGGCCAGATAATCGGCGACGGCGACGGCGTTGCGCTGCTGCTGCATGAGCCGCACGGGCAGGGTCTCCAGCCCCTTCAGCATGACCCAGGCGTTGAAGGGCGAGAGCGCAGGTCCGGTCTGGCGCAGGAAGTTATGCACATGGGCCTGGATGAAGTCGTTGGAGGCGAGGATCATCCCGCCCAGACAACGCCCCTGCCCGTCGATGTTCTTGGTGGTGGAATAGACCACGCAATCGGCGCCCAGTTCGAAGGGGCTCTGCAGCAAGGGCGTGGCGAAGACATTGTCGACCACCAGATTCGCCCCGCCCGCATGGGCGATCTCCGCCACCGCCGCGATGTCGATGATTTCGAGCTGCGGATTGGTGGGGCTTTCCAGAAAGCAGACCTTGGTGTTGGGCCGCATGGCGGCGCGCCACTGGGCAAGATCCGTCCCGTCCACCAGGGTGGAGGGAACGCCGAAGCGCGGCAGCAACTCCTCGACGATATAGCGGCAGGAGCCGAACAGGGCCTTGGCGGCCACCACATGGTCGCCCGCTTTCAGCTGGCCGAGCATGGCGGCGGTGACGGCGGCCATGCCGCTGGCGGTGGCGCGGGCGGCCTCGGCCCCCTCCAGAAGCGCCATGCGCTCCTCGAACATGGCGACGGTGGGATTGGCGAAGCGCGAATAGATGAAGCCGGGCGACGCGCCTTTGAACCGGGCCTCGGCGGTCTCCATGTCCGGATAGACATAACCCTGGGTGAGGAACAGCGCCTCGGATGTCTCGCCGAACTGGGAGCGCATCGTCCCGCCATGCACGAGGCGGGTGGCCTGGCGCAACTTGTTCATGGGTTTGGCGGATTTCGGGGGCTTGTTTTCAGCGCTCGACATCGTCGTTCCTCTGTCCTTGAGGCCAAAAAGGTCGAGCCAAGACTCCAGCCCGGCCTTTTAGCCCGTTTTTTTATGTGGAGGGCAAGCCAGCCGGCTCAAATGACCACAGAAGTCTTTGACCCTAAGACCCGATCCGCTTGGCGTCAAATGCGCTATGCGCTACGGGAAGGTGACGTTCCGCCGCGCGTTCGAGGATCAGCACAGTGTCCACCGACCCGAAATCGACCGCCCCCTGGTTGCAGGGCGCCGGCATTCTCGCCGCCCGCCAGATCGAGGCCATGGCGCAGGCCGGGCTCATCACCCATGCGGCGCCCTTCGCCCCGGGCCAGATCCAGCCCGCCAGCCTTGATCTGCGGCTGGGCGCGCGCGCCTGGCGCATGCGGGCCAGCTTCCTGCCGGGCGCCGCCACGGTCATGGAACGGGTGGAGGATCTCAAGCTCCACGAAATCGACCTGACTCAGGGCGCGGTGCTGGAGACCAATTGCGTCTATGTGGCCGAACTCATGGAGGGCCTGAACCTTCCCGACACCCTCAGCGCCGCCGCCAATCCCAAAAGCTCCACCGGGCGCATCGACGTCTTCACCCGGGTCATCACCGACCGCACCCGCTCCTTCGACACGGTAA
Organism: Beijerinckiaceae bacterium; assembly: GCA_947380915.1. Next base: position 4,820 of record CANCSY010000138.1, on the reverse strand, counting down.
GCGCGGGCTACAAGGGGCCGCTCTTCGCCGAGATTTCCCCGAAAACCTTCCCCATTCTCGCCCGCCAGGGCTCGCGCCTCTCGCAGATGCGCTTTCGCAATGGCGGCGCGGTGCTGGACGATGCCGGCCACCGCGCCCTTCATGCGCGCGAGCCCATCGTCACCAGCGCCGATCCCTCGTTCCACAATGGCGTCGCGGTATCCATCGATCTGGCGGGCTTTGGGTCGGACTCGATCCTGGGCTACCGCGCCAAGCATCACACGGGCCTCATCGACGTCGACAAGGTCGGCGCCTGTGATCCCCGGCATTACTGGGAGCCAGTTTATGCCGAGGTGCAGCCGGGGCGGACCAGTGGGCTGATCCTCGATCCCGGCGAATTCTACATCCTCGCCTCCAAGGAGGCCGTGCGGGTGCCCCCGGACCATGCGGCGGAAATGACGCCCTTTGATCCGCTGGTGGGCGAGTTCCGCGTCCATTACGCGGGCTTCTTCGATCCGGGCTTTGGCGCGGCGGAGGCCGGGGGGCTTGGCGCCCGGGCGGTGCTGGAGGTGCGCTCCCATGACGTGCCCTTCATTCTGGAAGATGGGCAGATCATCGGCCGCCTCGTCTATGAGCGCATGGCGGAGACGCCCGCCAGCCTTTATGGCGCGGGGCTCGGCTCCAACTATCAGGCCCAGGGCCTCAAACTCTCGAAACACTTCCGCGCCTGAGTGCAAAAGGCGACAGATGCGCCGGGGGCCATAGTGCGTTATAGTGCGTCAAGGCAACCCGCGAACAGGCCATGACCAGCATCGAGACTCCGCAAGGCCATCCCATGGCCCCCGAGACCCGCCGCGCCCTCAAGGTGGCTGGCGCGGGCTTCGGTTTGCTGACTCTCGCCGCCGCCCTGTTCTGGCTGCGCTTTGGCTCGGACATCTACTTCGACATGCTCGCCTTCGCCCAAGCCTGTTTCTGACCGGACCCTTGATGAAACCTTCCTCCCGCATCCTGCTGCCAGCCCTTGTGCTCGGCTTCGGCCTGGCGCTGGTGTCGGTGGCCGCATGGCTTACCTTCTCCGGACCCGGCGCGCCGCCGCCCTCCTCCATCGGCGCCCCTTTTCGCCTGACCGGCCCCGACGGAAAAAGCGTCAGCGACGCCGACCTCAGGGGCCAGCCTGTCGTGATGTTCTTCGGCTATACCCACTGCCCCGACGTCTGCCCGACCACGCTTTTCGAAGTCTCCGAAATCTTCCGCAAGCTGGGCGAGGATGCGAAGGTCAGAGGCGTCTTCATCTCCGTCGATCCCGAGCGCGACACGCCCGAAATCCTGAAGGATTATCTGAGCAGTTTCGACAAGCGGATCATCGGCCTGTCGGGTGATAGGGCCGCGCTCGAACCCATGCTGAAGGCCTATCGCGTCTATGCGCGCAAGAACCCAGCAGCCAATGGCGAATACAGCATGGACCACAGCGCCATCGTCTATCTCATGGACAAGCAGATGCGCTTCATCGGCCCGCTGAACATCGAGGATAACGATGTGGCGCTGAAGGAATTGAAGAAGTGGATGTAGCTGTTCAGTAAAAGCCGACCGGAAAATATTTCAGATAGAGATCCGCATGGACGCCGCGCTCGAAAACCCGTTTGAGCGCATAATCAAGCGCGCGTTTCACCGCCTGATTGTCCTTGCGCAGGGCGATGCCCACGCCCTCCCCGAAGAAGCGCGACTCAGTATAGGGCCCGCCCCTGAAGGCGCAGCAACCGCCTGCGTCCGTTCCATTCAGCCAGAGCGCAAAGGCGACCCCATCCCCAAAAGCGATCTCGACCTCGTTGCGTTTCAGCGCAGACCGCAAGGCCAGCGCATTGTCATAGACGCGCAAGGTCACGCGGGGGAAAAAAGCGCGCAGATAGGCTTCATGGGCGGAGCGGGCGACCACGCCCACCGTCTTGTCCGCCAGCGCCTCCGGGCTGACATCGCCGAGGGCCGCCCCGGTGCGGACCACGAAACGGGCGGGGGTCTTGTAATAGGGGGCGGTGAAGTCGACCCGGGCGCGATTGGCTGGCGTCATGGCGATGGAGGCCACCGCCGCATCGGCCCGGCCCTGCTCGATGGCCTCGATCATCGTATCCCAGCGCCGGGCCTGCACCGTGCATTGCACGCGCAATTCCTCGCAGAGCGCGCGGGCGAGATCGACATTGAAGCCGCTAAGGGTTCCGTCCGGCAGGGCGAAGCCGAAGGGGGGGTAATCATCCTCGGTCACGAAACGGATGACGCGGATGGAGGTGGTCTCGGGTCGGTCGAGACGGTGTTGCGGATCCTGGAAGTTCGGCAGGATGATGCTGTCTGCGGCCACGACGAGGCTGGCGGCGCAGAGGGCCAGAGCGGCTGCGAAAAAATGCAGGCCCTTCCATTTTGCTCTGGTCAAGCTGACGCCCTTCGACTTAAATCCGGTCATTGGTCTTTCGCCTAGCTGATCGGGTTGCGTCCATGTCCCCTGCGTTTGGTCCGGCGGCCCTGAGCCCCATGCCGCCGTCGCGCCCACCTTGGTCGCATGGGGAAAAGCCCGAAGCAAGCTTACCCGACGCATCCGCTCTACCCGATGACCTCGCCTTTCTCGCACCCCTCGACCTTCCTCAAGGTCTGCTCGGAAAGGTGGCTGCCCAGGCCCAAAAGCAAGGCGTGACGGCCCATGAAGCGCTTATGGCGGAGGAGATCGTCTCGCCGCAGGATTATTATAGCTGTCTGGCGCTCAGGCTGAACCTTGCCTTTTCGGACGAGCTTGAGCCGGGCGACGCCATTGAGCGAAGCAGTCCCCTCGCGCCGCAGGGAAACGCCCTGCTGGACCTGCTGAAGGCGGGCGCGCCGCCCGATCCGCATGGGGTCATCACCACGCCGCAGCGGCTCGCTGGATGGCGCAGAGGGGCGGCGGCCGCAACCATCGCTGACAAGGCCAGCCATGATCTTGCCCGCGCGGACCCCAGCCTGACGGCGCAGCACGTACCCTCACGCCGCATCGCAGCCGGTTTGGCCCTCATGGCAGGCGGCGCGGGGGCTGGCCTCATCACGGGCGGCCTTCCCTGGCTCATGGTCAGCAGCCTGATCAGCCTCGTCATGTGCGGCGCCATTTTCACGCGCCTGCTGGCGACCATTGGCGGGGGCCTGCGGGCGAAGGCCGAGGCGCCGCCCCTGCCCGACCACGCCTTGCCCCGCTACACGATCCTCGTGCCGCTCTACAAGGAGGCCTCCGTCGTGGCGCGCCTGCTTGATGCGCTGGAACGCATCGATTATCCGCGCGCCAAACTCGACATCAAACTGCTGATCGAAGCTGATGATGATGAAACCCGCCTCGCCCTCGAGCGGCTTTCGCCCGGCCCTGTCTATGACATGGTGATCGCGCCGCCGGGCCATCCGCGCACCAAGCCGCGCGCGCTCAACATCGGCCTCGCCCATGCGCGCGGCGAGCTTGTCACCGTCTATGACGCGGAGGACGATCCCGATCCCCAGCAACTTCGCCGGGCCGCAGCAGCCTTCGCGCAGGCGCCACGGAGCCTTGCCTGTCTGCAATGTCCGCTCGCCATCGACAACGCCCGCGACAGCTGGCTGGCGGGTCTGTTCGCGCTGGACTACGCCTCCCTCTTCGAGGTGCTGGACCCCGGCCTCGCGCGTCTTCGTCTGCCGATCCCGCTGGGCGGCACCTCCAATCACTTTCGCATGGAAACACTGCGGCGCCTGCATGGCTGGGACGCCTGGAACGTCACCGAAGACGCCGACATGGGCGTCCGCCTCGCCCGCAGCGGCTATGGGGTCGCGACCCTTGATGCGCCCACATGGGAGGAGGCGCCCGCAAACTTCAACGCCTGGCTCGCCCAGCGCCGCCGCTGGATGAAGGGCTGGATGCAAACGCTCATCGTGCATCTGCGCCATCCCCTGCTGCTCATGCGGGAGCTTGGCGCCCTGCGCGCCGCCGCGCTGGTGACCATGCTGGCGGGGGGCGTTCTAGGGCCGCTGGTGGGGCCGCTTTATGTCGCGCTGTTCATTCATGAGTGGCTAGTGGGCGCCCTCTTTTCCCCGGTGACGACCATGGACATGATCGCCAGCGCGCTCTGGTGCTCCATAGCCGTGCTGGGCGCCATCGCCCTGACTGTCCCCATCCTCATCGGCGCAAGGCGGCGCGGACTGGGAGGCCTGCTGCCCCTGCTCGCGCTACTGCCCGCCTATCAGATCCTGCTGGGCCTCGCCGCCGCCATGGCTCTGGTCGATCTCTTCAGGCGGCCCCATCACTGGGCCAAGACCACCCATGGACTGGCGCGAAGCTCGCTTCGGAATGGCCGGATTGGTTGACCTTGGGCGCCGCCCTGCCTAGGGTGCCGCCGTTCCGACGGACCTTTCACAGCCCGCCGCGCGCCTCCACAAGGATCTGAAATGACTAACGCCGCCCCTGCGGCCTCCGGGCTCCTTTCGCTTCACGACGCTGCGCTCACCTCGGCCGCATGGCCCTTCGAGGAGGCGCGCAAACTCGTCGCCCGCGTTGAAAAAACCGGCCAGAAAGAAGTGCTCTTCGAGACGGGCTATGGCCCCTCGGGCCTGCCCCATATCGGCACCTTCGGCGAGGTGGCCCGCACCACCATGGTGCGCCACGCTTTCGAGATCCTGACGGAGGGGCGCATCGCCACGCGCCTGCTCGCCTTCTCGGACGATATGGACGGGCTGCGCAAGGTCCCCGACAATATCCCCAACAAGGAGCTGCTGATCCCGCATCTGGGCAAGCCGCTCACCGAGATCCCCGATCCCTTCGGCAAGTTCGAGAGCTTCGCCCACCACAACAACGCCATGCTGCGGGCCTT
>CANCSY010000137.1 GCA_947380915.1 Beijerinckiaceae bacterium | reverse complement strand
CGGGGAGTGGGTGGCGGCGACCGAGGCGGATGATGCGGCGGCGGGGCGGTGGGGGTAGGCGCACCGCGCAACTAGCTGAAAAACAAGCGCTCTTCATACCCTCTCCCTCGTGGGGAGGGTCGGCGCGCGGAGCGCGACCGGGTGGGGGGGCGCGGGTGATCGGGAACGCGGTGGCGACAGGCGCTCACGCCCTATATCGTGCGTCCCCCACCCCGCACCCCTCTCCACGAGGGGGAGGGGACCGGCAGACATTTCATAGATATATTTCAGATTGTTAGCGCAGGACAGAACGAGGCGGCGAAGCCCCTCATCCCCTCACTTGTTCACTTCAGCCGTATAATCTTCCATCAGCGTCCGGGAGATCTGGCCCGGGGTGAAGGTGAAGTCGCCGATGCCCGAGACCGGCGTCACTTCCGCGCCCGTGCCGCAGATGAAGCATTCTTCCAGCGAGGCCAGCTCGTCGGGCATGATGCGGCGCTCGACCACCTCGATGCCCCGGCGCTTGGCCAGATCGATCACCGTGCGCCGGGTGATGCCGTCGAGGAAGCAGTCGGCGATGGGGGTGTGGATGACGCCGCCCTTGGTGAAGAACACATTGGCGCCCGTACATTCGGCCACCCGGCCCTGCCAGTCGAGCATGAGGGCGTCCGCAAAGCCGCGACGCTCGGCCCGATGCTTGGAGATCGTGCAGATCATGTAGAGGCCGGCCGCCTTGGCCTTGCAGGGCGCGGTCATGGGATCGGGGCGGCGATATTCGGCGATGTCGAGGCGGATGCCGCGCATCTTCTCGTTCACGTCGAACATGCTGGGCCAATCCCAGACCGCGATGGCCACGTTGATGGTGGCGTTCTGGGCGGCGACCGCCATCATCTCGCTGCCGCGCCAGGCCACCGGGCGCACATAGCAGCTCTGGAAGTTGTTCTTCTCCACCACCAGCTGCTTGGCGGCGTCGAGCTCGGCCACGCTGTAGGGGATCTCGAAATCGAGCACTTCGGCCGAGGCGCGAAAGCGCTCGGAGTGTTCGGTGATCTTGAAGATCTTGCCGCCATAGGCGCGCTCGCCCTCGAACACGCTGCTGCCATAGTGCAGCCCATGGGAGAGCACATGCAGCTGCGCATCCTTCCATGGCACGAGGGCGCCATTCAACCAGATGAAACCGTCGCGCTGGTCAAAAGGAAGGACTGACATGGGTAAAGCTCCTCGGTGCGGCGTGCGAAAGGCCGGAATTCCGCCCGTAATCATCAATTATCTTGCCTTGACGACTAACAATCAACCTGAAATATGTCAATATCGCTGACATAAAGGTGAGTTCACTCCATGTTGTCAGGCGTGCAAAACATTGACCAGGGTCCGACGCCGGCTACGGCCGAAGGGCCCGAACCCATGTTCGATCTGATCGAACTGCTGTTTTTCGCCTATCGCGATTTCGTGGGCGATCCCGACCGCATCCTCGCAAACATCGGCTTTGGCCGCGCCCATCACCGGGTCCTGCATTTCGTCGATCGCCAGCCCGGCCTCACCATCGCCGAATTGCTGGACATTCTGCGCATCACCAAGCAGAGCCTGAGCCGGGTGCTGAAGGAACTGCTTGACCAGAACTATGTGGAGCAGCGCGCGGGGGTGAGCGACCGTCGGCAACGGCTTCTGTTCACCACCCCCGAGGGGCGACGGCTGGCGCGCGATCTGGCGCGGCTGCAAACCGAGCGCTTCACCCGCGCGCTGGCGGCCCTCGGCCCGGAGGCGCGGCCGGGCGCCATCGAATTCCTGCTCGGCATGATTGACCCGCAGGAGCGCGAGAAGGTCATGCAGCTTGTGTGGCGCGAGGGGCCGCCGGGCGGACAAGGGACGACGCCATGACGGATCAGACAGGCCCTCTCGTGAAACCGGCCGCGCGCCCCGTCCCCGCCGACGATGCGGCGCATCTGTTGCTGGTGGATGACGACCGGCGCATCCGCGCGCTCATGTCGCGCTATCTGGGCGGGCAGGGCTATCGCGTCACCACCGCGCAGGATGCGGCGGAGGCGCGCAAGCATATCGCCGGCTTCGCCTTCGATCTGCTGATCCTCGATGTGATGATGCCCGGCGAGAACGGCTTTGATCTGGCGATCTCGCTGCGCCGGGATTCGCAGGTGCCGATCCTCATGCTCACCGCCCGCTCGGAGGCGGAAGACCGGGTGCGGGGCTTCGAGGCGGGGGCCGACGACTATCTCTCCAAGCCCTTCGAGCCGAAGGAGCTGTCCCTGCGCATCGCCTCCATCCTGCGGCGCACGCAAGCGCAGCCACAGCAGTCCGAGACCACTTTCGTGCAGGTGGTGCGCTTCGGCGATTTCGTCTTCGACGTGGAACGGGCGGAGCTGCGCCAGGGCGACGAGATTCTGAAACTGACGGATCGCGAACGCTTCATGCTCAAGCTGCTGGCACAGACCCCGGGCGAGCCGGTCTCGCGCGAGGCGCTGGCGGGGGACGTCGCGCCGGGGAATGAACGCACCATCGATGTGCAGATGAACCGGTTGCGGCGCAAGATCGAGCGCGACCCGGCCGATCCCTTCTACATCCAGACCGCGCGCGGGGCTGGCTACCGGCTGGTGGTGGACAGATGAGCGAACAGGCGCCTCCCGCAGGCCTCGCCCTCGCCCTGCCCCGCTGGCGGGCGCAGTGGCGAGATTTCGCCCGCTGGGTGGCGGGGCTGATGCCCAAGGGCCTCTATGCCCGCTCCCTGCTGATCGTCATCCTGCCCATGGTGATCCTGCAATCGGTCGTGGCCTATTTCTTCATGGAGCGGCACTGGCAGACCGTGACCTTCCGCCTCTCGGCGGGCGTGGTGCGCGACATCGGCGCGGTGATCGATCTTTACAGGATTCTCCCCCCGCAAGGGGACATCAACGATCTGCGCAAGATCGCCAGCCAGAGGCTGCAACTGGATGTGGACCTCCTGCCCAAGCAGGAACTGCCGCCGCCGCTGCCCAAGCCCTTTTTCTCCCTGCTGGACAGCGCCCTGTCGCGCGAGCTTGCGCTGCAAATCAAGCGGCCTTTCTGGATCGACACGGTGGGGCGCTCCAGCATCGTCGAGATCCAGATCCTGCTTGATGACAGCGTGCTGCGCGTGCTCACCCATCGCAACTCCGCCTATGCCTCGAACTCCCATATTTTCCTGATATGGATGATCGGAACCTCGCTGGTGCTGCTGGGCGTGGCGGTCGCCTTCCTGCGCAACCAGATTCGCCCGATCCTGCGCCTGGCGACGGCGGCGGAGGATTTCGGCAAGGGGCGCGAACTGGAGTTCCGCCCCCAGGGCGCCCGCGAGGTGCGGCAGGCCACTTACGCCTTCTTCGAAATGAAGCGCCGCATCGAGCGCGCCATGGAGCAGCGCACGGCCATGCTCAACGGGGTGAGCCATGACCTGCGCACCATCCTGACGCGCTTCAAGCTCTCCCTCGCCCTTCTGGAGGAGGGACCGGAGACCGAGGCGCTGATCAAGGATGTGGAGGAGATGCAGCGCATGCTGGAGGCCTATCTGGCCTTCGCGCGAGGCGATGCGGGCGAGCAGGCGACGCCCACCGACATCGGCGCCCTGCTGGAAGACCTGAAGGCCGACGCCGAACGGCACGGCCACACCACCGCGATCCGCATCTCCGGCGAGCCGACCGTGACAGTGCGCGCCGACGCCCTCAAGCGATGCCTGTTCAATCTGGTGAGCAACGCCCAGCGCCATGGCGACCGCATCGCCATCGAGGCCGCCTGCGACAAGAGGTTCCTCACCTTCAATGTGGACGACGACGGGCCGGGCATTCGCCCCGACCAGCGCGAGGACGTGTTCCGGCCCTTCTTCCGCCTCGACGAGGCGCGCAATCAGGACGAGGGCGGCACGGGGCTGGGCCTGGCCATCGCCCGCGACATCGCCCGCTCCCATGGCGGCGACATCATGCTGTCCGAAAGCCCCATGGGCGGGCTGCGCGCCACGGTGCGGCTGCCGGTGTGATCAGCGCTCGCGGGCGTGCAGCATCCAGGCGAGGGCGAAGCCTGCGGAAGCGGCTATGAGCAGGGCGCCAAGGGGCGGGGTTCGCATGGCGCCTGCGCCGCGCATATGGCCCTCATGGCGATGCAACAGCTCGCGCCCGGACTCCGCAGCCTCGCCGACGGTCTCGCGCACGGCTTCTCCGGCCCGGCCGATGGTGGATTGGGCTTTGCCCGCCACCTGATCCATGACGCCCCGGGCGCGCGTCTCCTTGTCGCCCATGAGGGCGCCGACAGCTTCCTCGCCGCGACCGTAGAGTTCGCGGGCCGCGCCCTTGATGCGATCCGTATCCATGCTGCGTTCCTCCTGAAGACTGATGGTCCTCAGGCAACGCGAAGGGCGGCGCCCCGTTCCGCAGCGCCGGTCAGGCGGCCTCGATATCGTCGCTGTCTTGCGCCTTGCGGGCGCGTTCGCGCACGCGGCCCTCGAAGCTGCGCCTGGCGTCGAACATGGCGCGCACCATGGAACGCAGGGGCGAGGCCAGACGGTCGAGATCCTCCACCCGGGCGACGATGCGCCCGCCCCGGGTCAGTTCCTTGTCCAGCGCCGCCATGGTGGGGGCGAGGCCCGGATCCTCATCCTTGAACCAGACCTCGAGGACCCGCGCCCAGGCCAGGGCCAGACCCTGCAGCTTGATGGCGCCGACCGCGCCCTCGGCCTCGATCTCCGCCGATTCCAGCATGAAGCGCATGGAGTTGAGAACTTCGCGATTCAGCGCCGCCGCCGAAAGCGGATCGCGCCGCGCCCAGTCCATGATCCCCTGTAGGCCAGCCTTGTAGGGCGCCATGGCGTCGAGCCTGCGCATCAGCACATCGAAGAGCCGCTCCTTGGCGGGCTCGCCCAGCAGGTCGTCGGAACTCTCATCGAGCACGATCTTGTCGATGCGACGGGTGAAGGCGCCGAGGATCGCACCCTTGGAGGGGAAAGCCTCGCGAAACTGGCCAAGAGTGATCCCGGCCTCGCGGGCGATGTCGGTGAGGGTGATGTCCTCGAAGGCGCGCTCGGCGGCCAGCGCCATGAGCGCGTCGATGATCTTGCCCTTGATGTCGCCGGTAGGGGCGGCGGTTTGCGAGTCTGCGGACATGGATCTGCTCCGGTGTGGGCCCCTCCTATTTAGGGGGCGCCCGGCCCCCGGCCAAGCCCGCAATCGGAAAAGACCCGAACGCTCAGCCCGAAAGCTCGCCTGCGCGCCGCTTTGCCGCAGCCACGGCCCGCTCCATGAGGGCGCCAAGGCCATCGGGCGCCATGAGCACGTCCAGCGCAGCGGCGGTGGTGCCGCCCGGGGAGGTGACGTTCATGCGCAGTTGCGCAGCGCTGACGCCGGGCTCCCTGAACATGAGTTCGCCCGAGCCCTCGACGGTGGCCCGCGCCAGACGCAGGGCGATGTCGGCGGGAAGGCCCGCCGTCTCGCCCGCAGCGGCCAGCGCCTCCACCAGATGGAAGACATAGGCGGGGCCGGAGCCGGAGACGGCGGTGACCGCGTCGATCAGATTTTCGTCGGCCACCCATTCCACCGCGCCGATGGCGCGCAAGAGAGCGTCGGCCATGGCGCGCTGGGCCGCCGTGACGCCGGTGCTGGCCGCGACGCCCGTGACGCCCCGGCCGACAGCGGCGGGCGTATTGGGCATGGCGCGCACGATGGCGCTGGCGGGGAGGCGGGCGGCGATATTGCCCATGGTCTTGCCCGCCATGATGGAGACCACCAGCGTGCCCGGCCCCACGAGGGGCGCGATGTCCGGCGCCGCCTGGTCCAGCATTTGCGGCTTGACCGCAAGCACCAGAACCTCTGGCGCGCTCAGGCTGGCCATGGGCGGGTTGAGGGCCACGCCCTTGCCTGCGCACAGCGCGACCAGCTCCGGGGCGGCGAACGGATCCAGCACCGAGACTGCGGCGGGAGGCAGCCCGAGGGTGAGCCATCCCTGCAGCATGGCGCCGCCCATCTTGCCCGCGCCAACCAGCACGAGCGAGGCGGGAAGATCCGTGGGTGTCATGGTCAAGCCTCGCCTGCCGTCTCGAAGAGCGCCGCGTCGAGGGCCTCGCGCGCCGTGCGCCCGGCCCAGATCACGAACTGGAAGGCCTGATAATAGCGCTCGCAGGCGGCGATGGCAGCCTGCAGAATCGCCTCGCACTGGGTGCGGCTCGGCTCGGCGCCGCCAGCCAGCAGCAGGGAGTGACGGAAGATCACCACGCTCTCGCGCTCCCACAGGCCGAAATGGCCAACCCAAAGCTGCTCGTTCATGATGGCGATCAGATTCAGGATTTCGGTGCGGCGGCGATCGTTGAACTTGATGTCGAAAGCGCAGCCCACATGCATGGCTTCGAGATCAGGCAACCAGGTGAAGGCGACGTGATAATCGGTCCAGCCGCCGGAGACGGAGATGGAAATCTCATCATCGTCCTCGCGGTCGAACGACCAGTGATTGAGAGAGGCCATGTGTTCCACGACGTCGACCGGGTGAGCGGTGCGGCGGGACTCGGTCTCGGTTATCGACATGTTTGCTATTGCCTTGGATGCGGGGGCGGAACGCGACGGGACACACAATGACGCGGGCGCTACCCGGACCTGACACTCTGGAGGCGGCGATACAAACGCGCCGACGAATCAACTCCATGAACCAATATATGCAGCAAACGACTCCGGCGGGAAACAGTACTTGGCCAACACTTCACAGTCTGTTTCAAAGCCTGTGGATTCTTTATGTTCATAACCGAATGCTTGACCGCCCTTCCGGGGATTCGGCGCCTGAGCTTCCCCAGGGGCGGCGCTTGCGGGGCGGGTCGAAATGGCCGAAAAGATGAAACGAAGCCAAATCAGTCGCAAGGGGAAGCGCTCATGAATCGCCTGCCGCTCACATTCGCCTGCGGAGCCTATGACCGTACGGAAGCCCTGCGCACGGGCGAGATAAGCCCTGAGGGAATCAACCTCAACTACATCGCCATCGAAGCCTCCCGCGAGATCTTCGACCGCATGGTGGGCAATCAGGAATTCGACTGCGCGGAACTCTCCAGCTCCGAATTCATCCGCATGGTGGATGGGGGCAAGGCGCCCTTCGTGGCGATCCCGGTGTTCCCCTCTCGCGCCTTCCGCCACGGCTTCATCTTCATCAACCGCCATGCGGGAATCAGCAAGCCGAAGGATCTGGAAGGCAAGCGCATCGGCACGGGCCTCTATACCCAGACGGCGGCGGTTTATATTCGCGGCCATCTGCAGAATGATTTCGATGTGGATTTCTCGAAAGTGAAATGGGTGCAAGGCGCGATTGAAAAGCCCGGCCCCCATGGCCAGCCTTCCACGCGCCCCCTGCTCCAGCCCGTGGACATCACCGAGAACGAGAGTCCGTACTCGCTGGCGGAGCTTCTTGCGCGCGGCGAGATCGACGCGATGATTCCTGCCCGCCGTCCGCCGGGCTTCGGCAAGAACCCTGACATCGTCAGGCTGTTTCCGAACTTCCGCGAACTCGAGCGCGAAATGTATGTGCGTTCGAAGATCCATCCGGCCATGCATGTGCTGGCGATCCGTCGCGATGTCTACGAGCGCAACCCCTGGATCGCGGCGAGCCTCTACAAGGCCTTCAACGCGGCGAAGGACTGGGCCGTGGACCGCATGCGCGTATCGATCACCCAGTCCACCATGTTCCCCTGGCACCTCAGCGAATTCGACGAGATCGAGCAACTCATGGGCGGCGATCCCTGGCCCTATGGAATCGAGCCCAACCGCTCGACCCTGGAGGCGCTCATCCTGTTCCTGCACCAGCAACACATGATCAGCCGCCGCATGCCGGTGGAGGAGCTGTTCGTGCCGTTGAAGGGGTTGTTTGACTGAGGGGGATGCGAACCATCTTCATGAGGTTACGCGCAACGCCAGCAGCTTCTCTCCTCCTCGTGGGGAGAGATTAGAGAGTGGGGGTCGCGAGATCTCTGACGTTAGCGCCTATGCGTCCGCGCTCCCGATCAGCCGCGCGCGACCCCCACCCCGTCACGCTTCGCGTGCCGGCCTCCCCACAGGGGGGAGGGTATGCTCACACCAGGCTCGCAGTGAACTTCTGGATGCGGCGGCAGGCGTCTTCGAGCTGCTCGGTCTTGGCCGCATAGGAGATGCGGAAGTTCGGGCCCTGGCCGAAGGCGGTGCCATGC
>CANCSY010000136.1 GCA_947380915.1 Beijerinckiaceae bacterium | reverse complement strand
TCCAGCAGAAAGCGGAAATTGGCGAGGATGGGGTAGTTGCGCCGCAGCGCATGATGGGTCTGGACCATGTCCCAGATGCCAAGCGCCGTCAGGGCGCCCGCGAAGGCCATGGGCCAGAGCGCCCAGGCGCCCACGAAGGGCGTCAGTCCAGCGAACAGGAGCGTAGCCCCCACAGCAAGGAAAAAGGTGAAATAGCGCAAGATGTTGTCCTCCCCAGCCGCAACCCTAGCCGCCCCCCGGCCCGCCGACAAGCGCGCTGTGGGACGCGCGAGGTTGCAGAGGCGGCGCTTACTGCCTAAACCTGTCCCACGACATTTTGAGGACGCTCCCATGACCGACGCCCCCCAGACCCCGCCCGGCTTCGCCACCCTCGCCGTCCACGCAGGCGCCCAGCCGGACCCGGCGACCGGCGCCCGCGCCACCCCAATCTACCAGACGACATCCTTCGTCTTCGACGATGTGGACCATGCGGCCTCGCTCTTCGGCTTGCAGGCCTTCGGCAATATCTACACCCGCATCACCAACCCCACCTCCTCCGTGCTGGAGGAGCGCGTGGCGGCGCTGGAGGGCGGCACCGCGGCGCTGGCGGTGGCCTCAGGCCATGCGGCGGAGTTTCTGGTGTTCCACACCCTGATGCAGCCCGGCGACGAATTCGTGGCCTCCACCAAGCTCTATGGCGGCTCGATCAACCAGTTCAACCACGCCTACAAGAACTTCAACTGGACGCCGAAATGGGCGGACCCGGACGATCTCTCCACCTTCGAGGCTGCCATAGGCCCGCGCACCAAGGCGATCTTCATCGAGTCCATCGCCAATCCCGGCGGCTCCATCAGCGACATCGAGGCCATCGCGAAGATCGCCAAGCGCGCCCGCGTGCCGCTTATCGTCGACAATACGCTGGCGACCCCCTATCTGCTGCGCCCCTTCGAACATGGGGCTGATATCGTCGTCCATTCCGCCAGCAAGTTCATCGGCGGCCACGGCAATTCCATCGGCGGCGTGATCGTGGATGGCGGCAGCTTCGACTGGATGGCGGACAAGCGCTATCCCATGCTCTCGGCGCCCCGTCCCGAATATGGCGGCATGGTGCTGGGCGAGACCTTCGGCAATTTCGCCTTCGCCATCGCCTGCCGGGTTCTGGGCCTGCGCGATCTTGGCCCGGCCATCTCGCCCTTCAACAGCTTCATGCTGCTGACCGGCGTCGAGACCCTGCCGCTTCGCATGCAGCGCCATTGCGACAATGCGCTGGCGGTGGCCGAATTCCTCTCGACCCATCCGGCGGTGAAGTGGGTGAGCTATCCCGGCCTCAAGGGCGACCGCTACTATAACCTGGCGCAGAAATACTGCCCCAAGGGCGCGGGCGCGGTCTTCACCTTCGGCCTCAAGGGCGGCTACGACGCGGGGCTGGCGCTGGTGTCGAACCTGCAGCTTTTCTCGCATCTGGCCAATGTGGGCGACACCCGATCGCTGGTGATCCACCCGGCCTCCACCACCCACCGCCAGCTCACCGACGAGCAGAAGGTGATCGCGGGCGCAGGCCCCGACGTGGTGCGCCTGTCCATCGGCATCGAGGACAAGGCGGATATTATTGCGGATCTCGATCAGGCGCTCCGCGCGGGGATGTGATTTGGGGCAGTCGGCAGTCGGGGCGATTGTCTGCTTAGGAGATTTTCCTACCTTCCTAATGCCGAATGCCGACTGCCGACTGCCCCCTCCTCAATTCGCCGCGAAACAATAGAACAACCCAGCCCCGCCGGTGCTGCGCAGATCGTTCTGGCTGCAGCCGCCATCCGCGCCGCGCGAGGGATGAGCCGCGTTCCATGAGCGTGCCTCGACCGTATCGGTCAGGCCCGTGCGGTCGCTATGGCCAAGCATGGCGGCGCCCTTGGCGCTGCTGGTCCAGTTGCCGCAGGTGCGGTCCTCGCCAGCGGGGAAGGCGCGGCCCTCCATGGTGGAGCCGGTCAAGATGTCATGCACATTGGGCGCAAAGCCCACGCCCGGCAATTTCTGCCCGCGCTCGGTGAGCGAAACCTCCATGCCCATCTTGTTGCCCGCGCCATGCAGGTCATCGACGCTGGTCGCCACGGCGACCCCATTGAAATTCCGCCACGGCCCCGCTCCAATGCGGTCGCGGGCGTTGATGGCGGGTTTGCCGTCTGCTGGCTGGGTGCTCAGATAAGCGCGCCATGTCTTTTCGCCTGCGACCGCCCCTGTGGCGAGCCGCTGGCAATAGGCGTCCGCTCCCTCGACGCCACCGAGGTCGGCGCCCTTGCCGAGACCGTTGCCCGTAACGAAGAACGTCATATCGGGCGACTGCGGCTGTGTCGGCGCCGCAGGGGCTGCCGGTTGCTGGGCGAGCGCGGAGGAGGCTACAAGCGCGAGCGCCGCAGTCGAGGCGAGGATGGTGAAGCTTTTCATGGTTCTTCTCCCTTGAACCAGCCTCCACAATTGGGCGTCCGGCTCAATAGGAAACCTGCCGCGCAGAGCCCCTTTTGGCAATCTGTCCGAACGGAGCGTCAGCGAAGATTCAGACCCCTTCCAGAAACGCCGTCATCTGCGGCACGCAGACGGTTTGCTGGTCGTAGCGCATGATCGCGGTCTGGCGTGCGGCGGCGCGCATGTCCCTGTAATGATCGGGGCGCGCGAGGGCGTCGATGATCGCGTCCGACCAGCCCGCGACATCGAAGAAATCCACCAGCAGGCCATTCTGCCCATGGGAGATCACTTCCTCCACGGGCGGGGTCTTCGAGCCGATCACCAGGGCGCCCGCGCTCATGGATTCGATCATCGACCAGGACAGGACGAAGGGATAGGTCAGATAGGCGTGGGCGCGGCTGATCTGGAGCACGGAGACAAAGCGGGCGTAATCGAGAATCCCGACGAAATGCACCCGTGAATGATCGATGCGCGAGCTCACCTCGTTCAGGAAAATCTCCTTCCAGCTTTTGTCGCCCGGCGCGCGCGTGCCGTAACTGACGGAATCGCCGCCCACGATCACCACATGGGCGTTCGGCCGTTCCTTCAGCACCTTCGGCAGGCTGCGCATCAGCGTATGATAGCCCCGGTAGGGCTCGAGATTGCGACCCACATAGGTCAGCACCTCGTCGCCGCTTCTCAGGGTGAGATTCTTTTCGGGAATTGTGAAGCTGGCCGCCGGATCAGGCTTGATGAGATCGGTGCGGACGCCCTCGTGGATGACCCTGGTGCGGGACTGGTGATAGGCGGGCAAGGTCGAAGCCTGCCAACGGGTGGGCGCCACCGCATGGTCAGCCTCATGCAGATCCAGCAGCATGGCGGCTGTGCGCGCCCGGATCCAGGCTGCGCTGCGCATGTCGGTCTGCTGGAATTCAGGATCAAAATTCGTGTCGCGTCCATAGGGCGAATAAAAGAACTCGGCATAGACGATCTTCTTCGCCTCTGGCCAGACCTCTTTCAGGAAGAGCCCCTCGCCCCAGCCGATATGGCTGAAGATGACGTCGGGCGAAAAGCCCGCCGCCTTGAGCTCCACGGCCGCCTTGGCGGCGTCCATGCCCCGGGTCGCCCGCTCCGCGAAATGGGCCGAGATCCCGAAGTTGCGCGTTGAAATGTTGCTTCCCGAAAACGGATAGCGCGCATTGTCGACGGTGATGGCGCGCTTGTTGTCCAAAGGAGTGAGCGCGCAGACATGATGGCCACGCTGGGCCAGCGCAGGCGCAATGTGGAGAAACTGTCCCGGATAATTCTGATGAGCGAACAAGATCTTCATGGTTTGGCGACACTCCAGCCGCCGCTAGGTAATACCTATAGTCTTATCAAATATATAATTGCCTCGGCGTCCCCCGCCCCTCGCCTTGACCCAGATCAATGCCGGACCCGGCGCCGGATGCTTCTTGTGAGGGGTCAACCTATGGGGAAAACCATGACAGGCTCAGAACAGATGTTCCTCACCATGACCATCGCCGCCTTCGGCCTTTTCGGCGTCGTGCTGGCCTATGCGGATTTCAGCACCGCCTGCGTTCGCGATCAGCACAAGAACTGAAAGCCAGCGCATGGTCCGCCCCCCTTGTGGGGGCGGTTCTGCGCAGGGGCCTGTTTACTCAGCCGCTACCTCGCCGACCACGGCCTCATTCGCCAGCAGCATCACGGCGCCGCCCGTATTCGAGATCGGCGCGTGATAGGTGCTCGCCACTTTCGACACCTTCCCCTGCAAGGCGCCGCGCATGGCGATCCAGGTCATCAGCTCCACGCCCTGCGAGCCAGCCAGTTCGATGATCTGACGATTGGAATAGCGCGTCAGGGCGAGTGGATCGGACACGATCTTCTCCATGCAGAGCAGATCGAACTCCTTGTTGATGAAACCCGCGCGCGTCCCGTCAAGCTGGTGCGACAGGCCGCCGGTGCCGACCACCACCACCTTCAGATCCCCAGGATAGGATTCAATGGCGCGGCCTATCGCCTGCCCCAGCTTGTAGCAGCGCAAGGCGCTGGGCAGCGGGTGCTGCACCGAATTGATCGTCACGGGGATCGTGCGCAGCGGCCAGGTCGGCCCGGCGTGGGGATACATGAGCTTGATGGGCAGAGTGAAGGCGTGGTCGACGAGGAGTTCCTGACACGTGGTGATGTCGAACTCATCGGCCACGAGCCGGTCGATCATATGCCAGGACAGATCCGGATCGCCCTCGAAGGATGGCAGCACGGGAATGCCCCAGCCCTCATCCGCATTGTCGTAGGTCGCGGCGGCGCCCACGGCGAAGGTCGGCATCTTGTCGAGGAAGAAGTTGAGGCCATGATCGTTGTAGATCACCACGGCCACATCGGGCTTCATCTCGTCGAGCCAGGCGTGGACGGGAATGAAGGCGTCGAACAGGGGCTTCCAGTAGGGCGTCTGCTGCTCGCCGCGCGCGATGGCGCCGCCGATGGAGGGGACATGCGAGGTCGTCAGGCCACCGATGATACGGGCCATGGGATCAGCTTCCCTGCGATGCGAGAAAGGCCTTGAAGGCCTCGATGGTCATGCCGGTCTGCTGGGCGCCGATGTCCTGCACATTGAGGCCGAAAATCCCGGCGAATTTCGCGAGATAGTAGGTGTTGCCGCCAGCGGCGATCAGCTCGCCCACATTGCGCGAGCGGATGGCGGCGCGCTGCGGCCCGGTGAGGCCGAAACGGTGCATATAGGCCGTCTCATCCGCAAGAAAGGCCGCGCGATTGGCTGCGGAGTTGAAGGAGAAGCACATCTTGTTCAGCGCGTAGCCGCGCCTCGCTTCCTCTCCCTGGAAGACCGGCGTGCCCGGAATATTTCTGAGGTCATCCATCGACGCGCTCCTGCAAAGCCTGCCGTCAGGCTGGCCCTATAGGTGCGTCGGCGTGCGACAGGCTTCATTGATCAGGATCAAGCGGGGGAAAACTCAGACCAGCCGCCGCGCATGCACCACCGCCATAGCCAGCACCACCATGGCGAAGGCCTGATGCAGCAGGCCCGCCCAGATCGGCACCACCAGCATCAGGGTCACGACGCCGATCACCGCCTGCGTCGTCACCAGCCCGGCGAGCGCGGTTGCGCGGCGGGCGGCTTTCGAGGCTGGCGCCATGCGGCGCACGGCCACCATGTGCCAGAGCGCCAGCGCCAGCAGGGCATAGGCGGCGAGCCGGTGCTGGAACTGGATCAGGGTGATGTTTTCCAGAAAGTTCAGCCACCATGGCTCCAGCCGCGCCAGATGGTCCATCGGCGGGACCAGATGGCCCGCCATGAAGGGCCAGTCGTTGTAGGTGAGGCCCGCCCTCGAGCCCGCCACCAGCGCGCCAAGGCCGATCTGCGTCAGCACGAGGGCCAGCAGGCCCAGCGCCCCGGCCTTCAGACCCCGTCCAGCCTCGGCGGCGGCGGGTTTCAGCCCGACCGCAATCCAGACAATGGCTGCGAAGGTGATGGAGGCCAGCAGCAGATGGACCATGAGCCGCTCGGGCGCGACCTCGACGCGCTTCGTCAGGCCCGAACTCACCATCCACCAGCCCACCGCCCCTTGCAGCCCGCCCAGCGCGAGAAGCCCGGTCAGGCGCAATTTGAGCCCACGGGTCAGGGCGCCGCGCAGCCAGAAATAAGCCAGCGGCAAGGCGAAGGCGAAGCCGATGACCCGGCCCAGAATCCGATGGCCCCATTCCCAGTAGAAAATGGTCTGAAACTCGCCCAGCGTCATGGTGGGGAAGAGCTGCTGATATTGCGGGATCAACTTGTATTTCTCGAATTCCACCAGCCAGGCCGCCTCGGACAGCGGCGGGATCACCCCCGTGATCGGCTTCCATTCGGTGATCGACAGCCCGCTTTCGGTCAGCCGCGTCGCCCCGCCCACGATGACCATGGCGAAGATCAGCCCCGCCACGCTCCACAGCCAGAGGCGCACGGGGCCGAGGGGATCACGCACCGCAGGGGCCTGCGCGAGGGCGGAAAGGGAGAGCTGGTCGGCGACGGTCATGGATTTCCAAAAGCTCTGGTTGATCCGAACGATGGAGCGAGACATAAGCCTGTGGCGGCGCGGCGTCCACGGACGCCCTGTCGCACCCCCACCGGTCAGGAGACCCCCATGCGGACGCGCAAGCGCAAATTCGTCGGAACCATCGTCATGGTGTCCTTCGTGATGGTCTACGCCCTCGTCGCCATGGCGCTGGCCCAATCGCGCCCCGTACAGGAGGCGCCGGACCTGCTGCGGGGCCTCTATTACGTGATTGTGGGCATGGCCTGGGTGCTGCCCATGCTGCCGCTGATCAAATGGATGGAAGGCGACAAGGCCAAGCAGGAAGGCGAAGTCTGATGGCCTTCTGGTCCTCGGCCCTTCTGTTTCTCGCGGGCCTCGCGGGCGCCAGCGGCGTCGCCCTGAGCGCCTATGCGGCCCATGCGGATGGCGGCGCCAATCTGACGACAGCCGCGACCTTCCTGCTGATCCATGCGGCGGCGGTGGCTGGGCTCTGCGTCAACTGGACATCGCGGCGAGGCTTGTTGCAGGCCGCCACGCTCCTGATGATCGGCGTGATCCTCTTTTCCGGCGACATCACCCTGCGCACACTCACCGGCGCATCCCCAATGCGCATGGCCGCCCCCACAGGCGGTATGATGCTGATCGTGGGGTGGTTGTGGGTGGCGGCGGCGGCTTTGGTGGGGAAGCGCCACACCCCCTAGGCATGCTGCAACACCGGGATCGACCCATCAAAAAAGTCATCCGAATAGGCAACCACCCCATTGCCCACCCTATGGAAGGTCAGGTCGATCTGACGGTGGCCGACCAGCAGACCCTTGATGACGAGTTCGTCCACATCCGGCGGCAGGCGGGCGCGGTTGATGTGGACGGCGCCGCGATAGCCGTCGATGCGCAGGCCCAGACACGCCTGTAGCAGCATGAAGACCGAGCCGGAGGCCCAAGCCTGCGGCAGGCAGGCCACCGGATAGGTCACCGGCCCCTCCCCCGGCCCGCGCTGGAAGCCGCAGAACAATTCGGGCAGGCGCATGTCGAAACGCACGGCGGCGTCGAACATGTCGCCCATCATCTGCACCACCCCCGCCCGCTCCCCATATCGCGCCATGCCCGCCACGCACATGGCGCTGTCATGGGGCCAGACCGAGCCATTGTGATAGGACATGGGGTTATAACGCGCCTCGCCAATCGGCAGGGTGCGGATGCCCCATCCCGTGGCGAAATCGGGCGCCAGCAATTGATTGATGATGTGCCGCGCCCGGTGGGCGCTGGGCAGGCCCGTATAAAGCAGATGGCCCGCGTTGGAGGCGCGCACTGCGCAGGGTCGCCCCGAGCCATCCACCGCCAGCGCGTAGAAGTTCTTGTCTTCCATCCAGAACCGCTCTTCCACGATGCCGCGCAGACGCTCCGCGCCGCGCTGCCAGCGGGCGGCGGGCTCGAACTGGTTGCGTCGTTCGGCAATGCTCGCCATGGCCACCAGCGCCGCATAGCAATAGCCCTGCACCTCGATGAGCGCGATGGCGCCTTTGGGATCGCTGCCATCCGCATGGAAGACGGAATCGTTGCTGTCCTTCCAGCCCTGGTTGGAGAGTCCGGAGTCCGCGCCCCGCAGATAGTCAATCAGCCCGTCCCCATCGGAATCGCCCTCCTTCTCGATCCAGGCGGTGGCCCGCTCCAGCGCGGACCATATTTCATCGATGAAAGAGAGGTCTCCCG
>CANCSY010000135.1 GCA_947380915.1 Beijerinckiaceae bacterium | reverse complement strand
ATCGGTATTTGGCCAGATCCTTCGTCTCCGCCCCCGCTTGAGCAAGCCGGCGCCTTCAGAGTTTCCCCAGATGCGACCATCTGATGCGGTCGCGCCGCCGTCGGGGGGCTTTCGAAACCCCGTTGCGAGGAGAACGACACATGCGCCTTTATATCTTCAAGTCCGAAAGCAAGCCCGACATCGGCGCCTTTGCAGGCGATGGCGCGGGTACGAAATTGCCCAAGAACTTCGCGCCCTGGCGCGTGGTCGGGCTGGTCTCGGCCAAGCGTGCGCCGCCCCATGGCCTGCCGCGCGCCAAGATCGAGGCTGGCATCGAGGCGACCGGCTACCAGCTCTGGCGCGTGAAGAAGGCCGAGCCTGAGGCTGTGGCTGAAGAAACAGCCTGAGCGACCCGACCCCAACAGGAATCCATGAATGTCTGATCATGATCATTCGAAAGCCGCTGTCGATCGTCGGCCCGTCAAGCGTGGGCAATATGCCCGGTTCGTCGTGTCCGTCGACCGCCAGATCAAGAGCAGCTTCGACACCCGCGCCGAGGCCCAGGCCGAAGCCGATCGTCTCTCCGCCAAATTCGCCAATCTGACCATTGCGGTGAACGACTCCCAGGAGCCGCTCATCCGCGAATCCGCCAGCGACCCCGAAAGCCTCGAGACCGCCAGCTCTCAGGATTGAATGGTGTGGCGTGGCGTGAGCGCCGCGCCTTTCACCTGCGCATGGACGACAAGGCCCGGCGCCAGCGCCAGCTGATCCCATGATCGGCGCGTGACCCGCGCCAGAAGATGGGCGCCCGCGCCATCCTCCCCCAGCCCCAGCACGGCGGTCATCTGATGATCGCCGCTTTGGCGCGCGTCGAGAATCCGCGCGGGCAGAATATTCACGATGGTGCTGCCCATGGGCGCCGCCAGCGCCAGACTCACATCCCCCGCCAGAATCCGCAGCCGCCTGCGCTCGCCCATCTGCGCCTTGAGCGCGGGGACGAGAAAGACGCCCCCCGCCACCGCCAGGCTCGCCAGCCCATAGGCGGCGTCGCAGGCGATCACCTCGCCTTCCAGACTCACCGCCGCGTCCCGCGCGCCCATGAGCGGCAGGGCGGGATCGCTCTGCATCTGCGCCAGCGGTCCTGCGCCGATCACGCGCCCCCGTTCCATCAGGATGATCTGGTCGGCGAGGCGCTCCACCTCGGCCATGTCATGGGGCACATAGAGGACCGGCCGGGACAGGCGCTCGTGCAGCTGTTCCAGAAAGGGCAGGATCTCCTCCCGCGCCGCCCGGTCGAGGGCGGAGAGGGGCTCGTCCATGAGCAGCAGGCGCGGGCGGGACAGCAGGGCCCGGCCGATAGCGACCCGCTGGCGCTCGCCCCCTGATAAGGTGAGGGGCGCGCGGTCCAAAAGCGGCGAGAGCCCCAGCAGGGCCACGGCCTCGTCAAAGCCCAGCAGCGGCTCGCCACTGGCGGCGCGGGCGCCAAAGAGCAGATTGCCGCGCACGCTCAGATGGGAAAAAAGGCTCGCCTCCTGGAAGACGTAGCCGATGGGCCGCTGGTGAACGGGGCGGAAGCTCGCCCCGTCCTGCCAGACATCCCCCTTGATCGCCACATGGCCCTCGGCCGCCCGGTGCAGGCCCGCGATGCAGCGCAGCACCGTGGTCTTGCCGCTGCCCGACGGCCCGAAGATGGCGGTGACGCCTCGGCCCGGCGCCTCGAATGTGGCGTCGAGGGCGAAGGCGCCGCGCTGCTCGCGCAGGCGGATCGAGATGGCGTCGCTCATGGGGCGAGCCTCCCCATGCGTTTCTCCACAAAGCTCATGGCGAGGATCACCACAAAGGAAAACACCACCATACCCGCCGCCAGCGCATGGGCTTCGGGCCATCGGGACGTCTCCACGAAATCGAAGATCGCCACTGAAAGCACCTTGGTGACGCCGGGAATATTGCCGCCGATCATCAGCACCACGCCAAACTCCCCCACCGTATGGGCGAAGCCCAGAATGGCGCCGGTGAGGAAGCCGGGCCGGGCCAGCGGAACCGCCACGCACCAGAAGGCCCGCCAGGGCGTAGCCCGCAGGGTCGCCGCCGCCTCCATGGGCCGATCCCCCATGGCCGCGAAGGCGTTGCGGATGGGCTGCACCACGAAGGGCAGGGAATAGATCACCGAACCAATCACGAGGCCCGCGAAGGAGAAGGCCAGGGTGCGCGCGCCCCAGAGCGAGGCGATGGCGCCGCCGGGGCCATCGGGGCCAAGCATGACCAGCAGATAGAAACCCAGCACCGTGGGCGGCAGCACCAGCGGCAGCGCCACCACGCTGGCGACGATCTCGGACCACCAGCTTTGCGAGCGCGCCAGCCACCAGGCGATGGGCGTGGCGACGATCAGCAGGATGACCGTGGTCAGGCTCGCAAGTTCAAGGGTGAGGATGATGGGCCGCCAGATTTCGGGCGAGAGGCCGAACATGTCAGCGGGCGCCCTGGGTCTCGTAGCCCTGCCGCTCGATGAGGGAGCGGGCGTCGGGGCCTTTCAGGAACGCCATGAAAGCCCGGGCCGCCTCATTCCCTTCGCCCGCCTTCAAGAGCACTGCGTCTTGCAGGATGGGCTTGTGAAGGGATTGGGGCACGACCCAGCGGCCGCCTTCCGTTCGGTTGATGACCTGCGACAGGGCGACGAAGGCCAGTTCCGCATTGCCGGTCTCGGCGAATTGGAACGTCTGGGCGATGCTGGCGCCCTGCACGAGTTTCGGCGTCAGCGCCGTGTCCAGCTTCAAGGCCTTGATCGTCTCCAGCGCGGCTTGCCCATAGGGGGCCGAGGCCGGATTGGCGATGGCCAGTTTGCGAAAGGAGCCGGCTCGCAGCGCAGCAGCGCCAAGGGTCGCGCGCCCGTCGCGGCTCCAAAGCACGAGCGTGCCGATGGCGTAGGTAAAGCGCGTATCGCCAAGGGCAAGCCCCGCCTCCACCGCCTGTCGTGGCCAGTCCTCATCGGCGGACAGGAAGACCTCGTAAGGAGCGCCCTGGGTGATCTGCATGAAGAGGGCGCCCGATGCGCCAAAGCTCAGGACGGCCTCATGGCCGGTGGCGGCCTTGAAGGCGGCGGCGATGGTGGTGGCGGTTTCCGTGAAATTGGCGGCGACCGCCACATGGGTGGAGCCTGCCCGGGCGGGCAGGGCCGTCAGGGCCCAGGTCAGGACCAGGGTCAATGCAAGGGCGAAACTCCGCATCGGGGCGCCTCAATCAATCGCAAGAATGGCTCAATCGCAAGAATGACATGGGCCGCAAGCGCCGACCATTTGCAGTTTGCGGGGCGGACGCTAACCGTCAGGCTTGGGATCGTCAACTTTCACCCATGCGTCCGCTTGAGATATGGCCCGCCATGCTGGTAGATGGGCCTCATGGTCTGGAGCGATTTCATGTTTGTCATCAAGGCGCATCACGCCCGCCGCCGACCGCGAGCGCACGCTTGACGCCGCGCCGCTCGCAATCGCCCGTCGAAATCCTCCTGAATTGGGCGCAGCGGGTCTTGCGCCGCAAGGTCTTCGAATGGATCCCGCCCCTGGGCCGGGCCTTGAATGTGCCCCTCGGCGCCTCTTTCGCGGGGGATTTCGCGGACAAGGTGCTGGAAGACCGGATCGAGGTTCTGGCACTCGCGCCCGAGGATCTCGAGGAGGCCATGGCGGTCCTGCGCCCCGCCATGCGCAATGACGCCGGGGATGTCTCCACCTATCCTGAGGGACAGACAAGAATCCGCTCGCTTGCGTTCCGGATCGACCATTGCATCGTCACCGGCCATACGATGATGGTGCTGGACAAGAGCCGCGCCAGGGTCCTGACGCGCGAGACCGGCCCGGTGAATTGGGAGAAGGCCCAGCCCATGCGCCTGAAGCCGCGCCCGGCGCCGACGGGCGCCTGCTATACCCTGACCTGCCAGGGCGATTTCGCGCTCTTCTTCCGTCAGGATGTGCTGCCGCTGCTGCATTTTCTGGGCAAATACAGCCCGCAGATCGGGCCTTTGCACATCGTCACCCGGCCGGATTTCCCGGCCTTCGTCATGGAGACCCTGCGCGCCATTTGCAGGGCCTATCCGGGGGTGGAGATTCTGGAACTGCTCGCAACCGAGCGGCTTGAAAATGTGACCGCCCTCTGGCTGTCCCGCACCCCCGAGGCCAACGACTGGGCGCCCGTGACGCGCGAGGAGGCGGATGCGCTGGGGGCCCTGCTGCGCGCCCATCACAAGATCCCGCCTGCGGCCGAGGCGGAGGGGCTGCTGTTCGTCAGCCGGGGCGATGCGAAACTGGGCGCCCTCGTCAATGAGGCGGAGGTGCTGGCGGAGCTGATGGATTATGATTTCGACTTCCTGGCGCCCCGGCCCGAGGATCACAAGGCGACCATCGAGGCCTTCCAGTCCGCCCGCATCCTGGTGGCGGCCCATGGGGAAGCACTGACCAATCTGCTGTTCTGCAGGCCCGGAACCCTGGTCATCGAACTCTTCGCCTCCAACCAGATCAAGAGCGATTACTGCTGGCTCGCCCTGCGCCTTGGCCTGCGCTACCGCGCGGTGCGGGGCTTCCAGGGGGATGCGATGCAGGCTTTCTCCGTCAAGGTTCATGAGGTGATGGCGCAGGTTGCGGCCGAACTGGGCCCGCTTGCAGAGGAAGAGGACGAGGAGGAAGAAACGGGCGAGGGAGCGGCCGAGGAGTCCTGACCTGCGCCGCAAGGCTCTGAAAGTATGAACCTTCTGGCTAAATCGCCCATCTGGACAAAATCGGGTTCCCCTGCGACATCATTGACCGTAGAAGGTGCTTGCGCCCCGTCATGGGGCTGGCACAATGATCGCTTATCCCATTCGAACAGCCGTCGAGGTCCCCTCTGACTGACCCGGCTGGGCCGGGACCGCAACAGGCTGCGGTCCCGGCCAACCCCTCCCCGCAGGAACCCCCACCCAGCTTCACCGTTATCCGGCGACAGGGATCCCCGGGGTGTCCGACATGACCGTCTCCATACGCAACTGCCTGATCGCGCTCGCCTTCACTGCCCTCGCGAGCGCTCCCGCCGCAGCCATGGCGGGCGGCTGGCGCTCCGATGGGCCAAATTGCGGCGTTCTCGCCGATGCGCCCTTTCGCGATGTCTGGCTCGGGCATTTTGCGGGCGGGCGCTGGGTGCGCGATCCCTTCGGCGCCAAAGTGATCGACTGGCGCGACGATCATGTCTGCTTCGCCTCGCGCACCCGATGCGATCTGTGGCAAGGGAGGATGCGCGCGGCCTTCAACCAGATCGGGGGCTATCGGACCTGTATCCGGATCAGGTGATCCGCATCGCCCGCAGGAGCGGACCTCATGGAAGCACATCGCCCCGTCGTTCTCGTCACTGGCGCCTCCGGCGGCATCGGGGCGGATCTCGCCCGGATCTTCGCCCGCGAGGGGCATGATCTGGCCCTCGTCGCCCGCTCCGCCGACAAGCTTGAGGCTTTGGCGGGGGAGATCGAGGCGATGGGCCGCACGCGCCCCTTCACCCTCAGCCTCGACCTGGCCCAGCCCCAGGCCTGCGAAGCCCTGGCTCTGGCGCTGGACGAGGCGGGGCTCACGCCCTCCACCCTCATCAATAACGCAGGCTTCGGCCTCGCCGGCCGCGCCGCCATGCTGGAGCGGGCGGGCCAGATCGAGATGATCGACCTCAACATCCGCGCCCTCACCGAACTCACCCTGCGCTTCCTGCCAGCCGTCATCGCGGGGCGGGGGCGGATCATGAATGTGGCCTCGGTGGCGGGCTTTCTGCCGGGGCCGGGCATGGCGGTCTATTACGCCACCAAGGCCTATGTGGTGTCCTTCAGTCAGGCGCTCTCGCAGGAGCTGGAGGGGGCGGGCGTCACGGTCACCGCGCTCTGCCCCGGCGTCACCGCCACGGATTTCCATGCACGCGCAGGGCTCGACGCCAATCTGATGAAAAACATGCCGTCCATGTCCTCCCGCGTGGTGGCGGAGGCGGGTTACGCCGGGCTGATGAAAGGCCGCAGGCTCGTGGTGCCCGGCCTCTTCAACAAGCTCGTCACGGGGCTTTTGCCCCTCATGCCCAATGGATTGCTGCTGCCGGTGATGGGGCGGATGCAGGATCGGCGGAAGGGGCCTCAAGATTAGTCAAATCAAGTCACAAAAATAAGACACCCTGCATTTTGGCCGCCTTTTCGCCTTGACCATTCTTTGTTGCAGCGCAACACTCGACCTCATGGACTTTCACTGCGATTCACGATCCGCCAAAGGGCGGGTTCTCGTGGTTCTCCATCAGGAGCATTCCACGCCAGGGCGTGTCGGGCGGCTGCTCGCATCGCGCGGCTATCGGCTCGACATGCGACGCCCGGTGCTTGGCGATCCCCTGCCCACCCATCTGCGCGACTATGCGGGCGTGGTGATCTTCGGCGGGCCGATGAGCGCCAATGACGAGCGCGACTTCATCCGGCAGGAGATGGACCTTATCGGCGTGGCGCTGAAAGAGGATGTGCCCTATCTCGGCCTTTGCCTCGGCGCACAGTTGATGGCGCGTCACCTCGGTCATCGGGTCTATGTGCATCACGAGGGCCGCGCGGAGATCGGCTATTATCCGATCCGCCCCACGCAGGCCGCGCATAGGCTCTGCCCGAGCCCCTTTCCCGATACGGTCTACCAGTGGCATCGCGAGGGCTTCGACCTGCCTACCGGCGCACGCCTTCTGGCGGAGGGGGATGATTTCGCCGTGCAGGCCTGCTCTGTGGGCAAGGCCTTCGGCTTCCAGTTTCACCCGGAAGTCACCTACGCCATGATGTGCCGCTGGACCGTGAAGGCGGCGGAGCGCATGAGCGCGCCGGGCGCCCGCCTGCCCCACCAGCATCTGTGGGGCTGGCACCAGCATGATGCGCCGGTGGCCCGATGGATCGACGCCTTTCTGGGGCGCTGGCTGCAAGGCGCGCCCATGGTGGCGGCCGAATAGGCGCCCTCGCTCCCCGGGGAAGCCTGGGCGCCCTGTCTCATTTTGGTACAGGCGGCGCGGGCAGGATGACGCCCGCCGCCTCGCCAAAACCCACCCGATAGCCATCCCCCTGCGCCCATCCCCGGAAGGTGAGACGATCGCCGTCTTCGAGGAAGCTGCGGGTCTCGCCATTGCCCAAGGCCAAGGGCGTGGTTCCGTTCCAGGAGAGCTCCAGCATGCTGCCGCGCTCGGCCTTGTCGTCGCCGCTGATGGTGCCCGAGCCCAGGAGATCCCCCACGCGCATGGCGCAGCCGGTGGAGGCGTGGTGCATCAGTTGCTGGAGGGATGACCAGTACATGTAGCGGAAATTGCTGTGGCTGATGGTGACGGGCGCGCCCATGGAGGCCGTCTGCAGATCGACCTCGAGCCGCACATCGTAGTTCTGCAAGCCGCTCTGACGCAGATAGGGCAAGGGCGCGGGCTCCTGCGCGGGTGTCGCCGTGCGGAAGGGCTCAAGCGCCTCCTTCGTCACCACCCAGGGGGAGATGGTCGTGGCGAAGGCCTTGGCGAGGAAGGGGCCGAGGGGCTGATATTCCCAGGCCTGAATGTCGCGGGCGCTCCAGTCGTTCAGCAGCACGAAACCGAAGATCAGCCGCTCGGCGCTGGCCTGATCCAGCATCTCGCCCATGGCCGTATCCTGACCGATGACGAAGCCCATCTCCAGCTCGAAATCGAGCTTGGCGCAGGGGCCCATGACCGGGGGCGCGTCGCCGATCTTGAGCTGCCCCAGCGGACGGCGCACCGGCGTGCCGCTCACCACAACCGTGCTGGCGCGGCTGTTGTAGCCAATGGGCATGTGCCGCCAGTTGGGCATGAGCGCGGCGTTGGCGCCGCGCAGGATCATGCCCGCATTGGAGGCGTGCTGGAGCGAGGAATAGAAATCGCTGAAGGCGGAAACCGCGAAAGGCAGATGGAGGGTAGCCCGCCCCATGGGGATCAGCGCGCGCGCCCGCAGCGCCGCATCGTCCCGCAGCCTCGGCGCATCGGCCTGCAAGAGGGCGCTGAGGCGGGCGCGGGTGGCGCTCCACACATCCGGGCCCAGCGCCATGAAGGGGTTCAGCGCCTCGGCCTCGAAGACCCCGGCGGGGGCCTCCGGCAGGAGCCCGGCCCTGGCCACTTCCGCCAGATCAAGCACGAGGTCGCCGATGGCGACGCCCACCCGCTTGCCCGCGTCATCAGTCGAAAA
>CANCSY010000134.1 GCA_947380915.1 Beijerinckiaceae bacterium | reverse complement strand
ACCCGGTCGCCCTCTTTCAGGCCGAAGCGCCGTCCCGCGTCGCGCCCCAGCCGCTCGATGCGACCAACGGATTCGTGGCCCAGCACCAGCGCGCCCTTGGTCTTCGGATATTTCAGATAATAGGGCCAGTCGCTGCCGCAGACCCCGGTCATTTCGATGCGCAGCAGGCCCGCATCTGCGGCGATGTCGGGCAGCGGCAGCTCGCGCACCTCGGTCTTGCGAATATCGAAACTGACGGCGGCGGGAATGGTCTGCATGAGGCGCCAATGTTTGCAAGAGAAAGGATGAAGCGCGAAGCCTCAGATCGAGATATGTCCCGTGCCTTCGCGCGCGACCAGGGCTTCGGATTTCGCCGTATGGAAAGGCTCGTCCTGCGGCAGCACGAAGGAGGCCGAGCGCACCGCATGGCAATGGGGCGAAAGCGCAGGCGGCGCCTCGCCCTTTTCCTGACCCTGCGCGGCGCGCATCAGGCGATGCCGCGCCATGATGATGGCGTTGTCGGTGGTGCAGAGATTTTCGCGCGTGCGGTCGCTGATCGGCCCCATGCTCTCCTGCACGGAAGCGTCCTGCTGGGCGACGCCATGCACGCCGCTGAAGGTGATCCCCGCCTTCTGCCCGGCGCGGTCCATGCCGTAATCATTGTCCTTGTTGAGCTTGGGCCGGAACGTGCCGGGCTCGAACTCCACGTGAATGCCGTGCCCGCCCTGCATGGCGCCAAGCTCCATGTCGCTGAGGGGGCGCGCGGGATGGTAGGTGAAGGTCCAGGCGAAGCAGTTTTCATCATCAATGGGCGTCCAGGCGTGGCCGTTCAGCGCATTGTCCCCGTAGGGCGGAATCATCGTGTACCAGGGCATGATCCATTGGGTCACGCGCCAGTAGTAATGGCCCGCCTCAGCGTTGCGGCGCGCGCCGATGAGCAGCCCGCCTTCGGATTCCACGATCTCGAATTTCGGCGCCTTGTCGGCCTGATACTGCGCGCCCTTGGTCGAGCGATGCAGCGGGTCCGTATGCAATTCGCCGCTGTGCAGCCAGGACACATGGGCGGAATCAATGCCGCCCTCCATGGCCTGCAGGAAATTGCACTCCTGCAGACGCTTCGTCACGAAGACATGGCCGGGCGGCAGGTTGAGCCATTCGAAGCCCGGCATGGGCGGTTGCTCAGCGGGATCGCCCATATAGGTCCACAGGATGCCCGCGCCCTCCACCAGCGGATAGGACTTCAGCTTGATCTTCTTCGCATAGCCCGATTCTGCGGGCTCGGAGGCCACCTCGACGCATTGGCCGGTCACATCGAATTTCCAGCCGTGGTAGGGGCAGCGCAGCCCGCAGTCCTCGTTGCGGCCGAACCAGAGCGAGACGCCGCGATGGGCGCAGAACTCGTCGATGAGGCCAAGCCTGCCTTCGCTGTCGCGGAAGGCGAGAAGGCGTTCGGACATGACCTTCACCCGCACGGGCGGGCAATCGTTTTCCGGCAATTCGCTCGCCAGCAGAATGGGCGTCCAGTAGCGGCGCAACAGGTCGCCCATGGGTTCTCCCGGACCCGTGCGGGTCAGGTAGAGGTTCTGCTCATGCTTCATCGCTGGTCTCTATTGCTTGAGCGCCTTGAGGCGCTCGATCACTCTTGGGGGCATCTTATACACCCGATCGACGATGGCTTGCACATCTTCTGCGGTCTGCGGCGCATCGACTTGCAGTCCCGCCTGGCGGGCGTCGGTCAAAAAGGCCGGATCGGCGAAGGTGGCGCGCATGGCGGTCTTGATGGCGGCGGCGCGATCCTCCGGAACGCCGGGCGGCAGCACATAGGGCCGGCCGATATCGGTGAGGGCGAAGCCCGCCTGGGCGAGCAGGCGATCCTCGGGATCGCTCACATGATCCATCATGGAGGGCACATCAGGGAATTCGGGGCGCGTGCGCGAGCCGAACTGCACCATGAGCTTGATGATCTTGTCCTTCACCCATTGGGGCTTGAAGGAAGTGAGGCTCGAATAGAAGATGCTGGGATAGCCGTTCACCTCGCCCTGCTCCATGGCCATGAGGGCCTCGTTCTGGCCGGGATAGCCCGAGATCATCTTGAGCTTGAACTTCAGCACTTCGTTCTGCAGCCGGGCGAAAAACGCTGGCGATGAAGATGGCCCAGAAGTCGCCACGGTCATTTCGGTCTTGCGCAGGTCATCCAGCGAATTGACCGGCGCCGTATTCCACAGGGCGAGGAAGCCCGTGTCAGGGTCGGAGGAGCCCAGATAAGTGAACTTGCGCGCGTCATAGCGCAGGCCCTCCGTGCCGAAGGCCTGCTCCAGCGGGCCGATATTGAGCAGGGCGCCGATCACGGTTCCGTCCTTCTCGGCCACGTTGTAGAGCCAGTTCGTGCCGACGATTCCCCCGCCGCCCGGCATGTTCTTCACATTCACCGAGGGCTTGCCGGGAATGTGCTTGCCGATATGTTTGGCGAGCACGCGGGCCAGAATGTCATAGGCGCCGCCCGAAGAGGTCGCGACCACGATGGAGATGGTGCGGCCCTTGTAGAAATCCTCCACCGCATCGGCGCGGGCGCCGGACGCGCCCATGCAAAGAAAGGCTGAAAGAGCCAGGGACAGAAGGGTTTTATTCACATACGCCTCCCTCAGATTTTATTGATGACATGGGCGAATTTCTGAGCCACGCGGTCGATGAGATCCTGCGGGGCGCTGGCGACCTCGGGGAAATCCTTCAACCGCTCGAAGGGACGGCAGGCGTCGATCAGCGCGCGCGAGGTCATGTTGGTTTTCGGCGCCATGGGATCGAGCGGCCCGCTCCACATGCGGCGGATGAAGTCGATGTCTTCGGACGGATCGCAGCGCGTCGACATGGCCCAGATGACGCTGAACATGTCGGTGGGATCGATGTCCTCATCCACCACGATGGTGAAGCGGCCCACATAGGCGCCGGACTGACAGCCCGCGGCCACAAGCAGCGCCTGTTTCGCATGGCCGCCATAGGCCTGCTTAAGGGAGATGACATTGAAGAGCCGCGCCACGCCGGCCTCATGGCACCACACGCCCTTGATGCCGGAGATGCCCGCGCGCTCCATCTCGTCCCAGATCATGCCCGCCTTCACGATGCATTTGCCGAAGGACACATCTGTGGGCGGACGCATGGGACAGGCGATGCCCATGATGGGATCGTTGCGATGATAGATGCGCTGGACATGCACCACCGGCTGCTCGCTGGGGGCGCTGGCGTAATAGCCGGTGAACTCGCCAAACGGTCCTTCCATGCGGACATCGTCGGGATACATGACGCCTTCGAGCACGATCTCCGCATGGGCGGGCATGGGCAGGCCATGAACCTCGCTCATCACCACTTCGAAAGGCTCGCCGCGATGGCCGCCCGCATAGTCGATTTCCGACACGCCGTAGCGCACTTCGTGATTAGCGGCGAGAAACAGCAGCGGATCCTGCCCGCAGCAGATGAGCACGGGACAGGGCTTGCCCTGCTTGAAATATTTGTCGCGGATCTGGCGGCCCTGCTTGCCCGGCGAAATCCAGATGCCCGCCGTCTTCTCGTCATGCACCATCACGCGATAGGTGGCCGCATTGACCCAGCCGCCTTCGGGATCGCGCATGATGACGAGATCATCGGTGCCGATATAGCGCCCGCCATCCTTCTCATGGAGGAAGGGCACGGGAAAGGTCCAGAGATTCACGTCGTCGTCGCGCTGGATATTCTCCAGCACGGGACCATGGGCCACGACCTTCGGCGGAATGGGGCGATGCACCTTCATGCGGTCGCGATAGGCCTGCACCACATCAATGGCCGAGCGCGGCTCGGGAAAGCCCAGCGTCAGCGCGAGGCGCTTTGAAGAATTGGACAGGCCCGAGACAGCGCGATAGCCCTTGGGATAGCCATCGATATCCTCGAACAGGATGGCGGGCGCCTCTGCGCGGCGATGATTGACGATCTCCGCCAGCGCGCCCATTTCCAGATTCCAGTCAATGCCCGAGGCGCGCACGATTTCGCCGGCGCGTTCGGCGCGTTCCAGAAACTCGCGCAGGTCGCGATGGGGGCGATTGTAGAGTCCCAGCCAGCTGCGCTGGATGTCGTCGTGGGATTTGCTGGTGTCGTCGGTCATCTGTTTCCCCTTTTATTCCTGCGCCGCAGTCACATGCGTTGTTTCGGTTCGTTGCCGAGATCGAGCACGCGCTTGGCGAGTATGTTGCGTTGAATTTCCGATGTGCCGCCATAGATGGTCTGGCGCCGCGCCTGCAGGAAGGACAGGCCTACGGACACCCTGCGCTCGCCCGCCAGGAGCGGCTCGATGCCCATGCCCAGCGAGCCCGAAGCCTCCAGCATGAGGTCGGCGAGCGTCTGCGAGACTTCGGCGTTGACGATCTTGAGAATGGACGCGCGCGGCCCGGCCCGCTCTCCCGCGCGCACGGCGGCCAGCACGCCCGTGAACATGGCCTGAAAAGCCAGCGCGTCGATATAGGCGCCGGCGAGGCGGTCACGGAAGGCGGAATCTTCGAAGGCGCCGGTTTGTCGCGCCACGCGCCGAACGCGGTCGAGCATCACGATCACCTTCTGCGGCGATGAACTCATCGTGCGCTCGGCTTCCAGCACCGTATTGGCGAGCATCCAGCCCTGATCGACGCCCAGCACTATATTGCCGGCGGGAACCGCCACATCGTCGAAGAAGATCTCTGCGAATTCCGCCTCGCCCGTGAGGGTGCGGATGGGGCGTCGGCGCACGCCTTTCGAATTGAGATCAATGAGGATCATGCTGATGCCCTCACGCCGGTCAGCGGCGTCAGGATTGGTGCGCACCAGCGCGAACATGAAATGGGCGTGATGGCCCCCGGTGGTCCAGATCTTCTGGCCATTGATGATGAAACTGTCGCCCTCGCGCCTTGCGCGGGTGGAGAGGGAGGCCAGATCGGAGCCGGAATTGGGCTCCGAATAGCCCTGGCACCAGATGGTCTCGCCGCCCAGCATGCCCGGCAGATAGGTCGCCTTCTGCTCCGCCGTGCCGAAGCGAATGAGGATCGGGCCGATATGGCTGATGGCCTGGCTCGACAGTTCGGGCGCCGCCTTGTGGGCGAGCTCTTCGAACAGGATGAGCCTTTGTTCGACGCTCGCCTCCATGCCGCCATGTTCCCGGGGCCAGGAGGGCGCGATCCAGCCGCGCTTGGCGAGGGTCTGGTGCCACCACATGGCGTCGGCCATCTGCGGCCGGGTGGGCAAGTCGCACAGATGGGCGGGCAGTTGCTCGTCAAGAAAGGCGCGCACCTCGCGGCGAAAGGCGGCGTCTTCAGTGCTTTCGGAGCGGAAGAGATCGAACAGATCGGGCGCGCCGTCTTCAAACAGACTTTCGGCCACGCGGGTGCGATGGGCCTGCGTGGTGCGATAGACGCGGGTGAGGACCATGATGCGCTTGAGGAAGAGGCCGATGTCGCTTTCATCGGTGAAGCCCATGGCGCCATGCATCTGCACGGCCCATTTGGCCACGCGCATGGCCATCTCGCCCGCCCGCGCCCGCGCTGCGGCGATCAGCTCCAGCATGCCCGGACGGCCGCGATCCGCGAGCATTGCGGCTTCGCTCACCAGCGCGCGGGCGAGTTCGATATCCGCATAGGCGTCGACCGCGCGATGCTGCAAGGCCTGAAAGGCGCCGAGCGTGCGGCCAAACTGGCGGCGCGTGCGCAGATAGACGAGCGTGCGGTCGAAGACCTCCGCCGCCGCGCCCACACATTCGGCCGCCAGACCGATCTGCACGGCGAAGCGCAGGCGATCCAGCAGCGCCTCGGCCTCAGCCCCGCGCGCCATGATCTGGGAAGCCGACACAGGCGCATTGTTGAAAACGAGGTCAGCCGACGCATGACCATCGACCAGCACACTTGAGATCACGTCAAGCTGCGCAGCGTCGCGGGGCAGATAGACCAGCGCGAGGTCGCGCCCCAGCTTCACATCGACGATGAAGCCCCGGGCGTTCGCGCCATCGGGGATTGCGTGCTTGGAGCCGGTCAGGCGAAAGCCGTCCCCCGCCACCTCGAGCTTGCTGCCATGGCCCGGCGCGGGACGCAGGCCGGCGCTCTGCAAGGCGGGCAGAACGGTGGCGTGGCCCGCAAGCACCGTGTCAGCATCGGTGACGCCCGCATGGAGCAGGCCCGCGCTCGCCAGCAGCGGTGCGGATATGGGTAGAAGCTTGCGGGCGAATTGTTCGACTACGATGGTCAGATCGAGGCAGGAAAGGTCCATGCCGCCGATGTCTTCGCTGGCGCGCAGGCCCGTCCAGGCGCCCGCAGCAAGCGCCTGCAACCAGGCCTCCCGTTGCGCGGCGTCGAAGAGCTTGCGGCCGAGCAGGCCCAGCCCTGCGGATTGCTCCGCAAAGCGGGCTGCATTGTCCCGCAACAGCGCCTGTTCGGCCGATGCGGTCACTTGGCCGGCGCCTCGATCAGCGCCTTGGCGCGCGCCACGATGTCAGGCGGCGTATTGACGATGGAATCGGCGATCTTCTGGGAGGCTTCCCCCGTGCCGGGGCTGATGTCCATGGCGGCTCTGGCGGCCTCGGCGAGGAATTCGGGATCCTTCACCATGGCGTCGAAAGCCTTGCGCAGGGCGGCGACCCGCTCGGGCGGCACATCCTGCGTGGTCACAAGCGAGCGCGACAGATCCGTGTCGGAGGAGAAGAATTCGAGTAGCTTGCGATCGGACTCGTTGGTGGCCAGATCCATCAGCAGCGGCACGTCAGGCAGATCGGGATGGCGCACGAGGGCCACCTGAACGAGAATGTTGATCTTCTTGTCCTTCAGCCAATCGGGCTTGGTGGATTTCCACGAGGCCCAGGAGTTGGAGCCGCGCCCCTCGACCTCGCCGCGCTCCATGGCCAGATTGACCTCGTTGCCGCCGGGATAGCCGGTGACCACACGAAATTTTGTTCCCGCCACCGTGTTGATGAGCACGGGATAAAGCGCGCCAGCGGTGCCCATGGGGGCGCCCAGCAGCACCTCGCGGGTCTTGACCTGCTCCACCGAGGTGACGCCGGTGGTGTGCCAGGTGTTGACCACATTGGGCGCGCTGGTCGTATTGCCCAGCCAGATGAATTTGCGGGTGTCGAACTCGATGCCCGGTCCGCTCACCGCCTGGGCGGCCATCATGTTCTGCATGATCATGTGCACCACCGTGCCGTCACGCGGGGCGATCTTGGCGAGCCAGTTGCCCGCCTGGATGCCGCCGCCGCCGGGCATGTTGCGCGGCACGATGGTGGGCTCGCCCGGAATATATTTGCCCATATAGCGGGCGATCAGGCGACCACGGAAATCGTAGTCATTGCCTGCGGAGGTGCCGATGACGAGGCTGATGGTCTTGCCATGGTAGAAATCCGCCACGCTCTGCGCCTGCGCCTGCGGCGCCATGGTCATCAGCGCAGCGCAAACAACGCCCGCCATCGCGATCCTGCGAGTGATCATTCTATCCTCCCCTTCGCCAGCGTACCGGCCTCATGACGCTGCGCCCTTTTGCAAGGGGCTGCGCCGGTCTATCATTTGGCATACCTATCCGCAGGAAAATGCGCAATGAGGGCAGCCCCAGAGGATTCACCCATGACCGACCTTGCCGCCCTCGCCAAGTCAGCCAATCTCGACGACCTGCGCCGCCAGCTTGACCCGCTGGACTTCATGGCGGGGTGGAACAAGCACGAGCCCTCCCTGTGGAAAGAGCCGCGCACGGACTTCAAGCCCATGGTCTGGCGCTGGGCGGCGGCCAGGGCCGGGCTCGACGCCGCAGGCCGCCTGATCGACGCCGAACAGGCGGAGCGGCGCAACCTCTTCATGGTTAACCCCATCGAGGGCAACCATTACGCCACCCTGCGCACCCTCGTCAGCGCCTATCAGATGCTGCTGCCCGGCGAGAAGGCGCGCACCCATCGCCATTCGCCCAACGCCCTGCGGCTGGTGCTGGATGTGGCCGACAATTGCTACACCATCGTGGATGGGGTGCGCATCGACATGGAGCCGGGCGATGTGCTGCTGACGCCGGGCATGAGCTGGCATGGCCATGGCAATGAGGGCTCGGCGCCGGGCTACTGGATCGACTATCTCGACGTGCCGCTGGTGCAGCTGCTGGAGCCCATGTTTCTTGACCTTTGGGAGGGGTTGCAGCCTGCCGCCGCCAACACCCGCGACAGCCCCTATGTCTTCACCATGGCCTCCATGCAGGCCCAGCTGGCGCAAGCGAGCCCCGACGCCTTCGGCCGCACTCGCATCCTGCTCGACGCCCCCTCCATGCCCACGACGGCCCTGTTCATGGAAAAGCTGAAGG
>CANCSY010000133.1 GCA_947380915.1 Beijerinckiaceae bacterium | reverse complement strand
GCCGCCGCGCGGGCGAGGCCCGTTTGCGCGGGCAGATCGAGGATGAGCGTGAGGTCAGGGCGGCACTGGGCCGTGGCGATCTCCTCCAGCGTGCGGATCAGGCCCGGGTCCACCTTGCCAAGGGCGCCCTGATAGACCCGCGTGGAATCGGTGAAGCGGTCGCAGATCACGAAGGCGCCGCGCGCCAGGGCTGGCAGAATCGTCTGCACCACATGGTCGATCCGCGCCGCCGCAAACAGCACAGTCTCGGCTGATGGCCCCAGAGGCGCGGCTGCGCCCGACAGGATCACCTCACGCAGGGCTTCGGCCACCGGCGAGCCGCCGGGCTCACGGGTCACGACGCATTCATGGCCGAGGCTGCGCAGATGCTCGGCCAGAAGCCGGGCCTGGGTGGATTTTCCCGCCCCCTCCCCGCCTTCCAGAGTTATGAACCGGCCGCGAATCGATTTTGAAATCTCGCTCATGGCTTCAGCACATAGGTGCGGAACAGGGATTGGCCAAGCTCCAGACCCGCATCGAAGGCGCGCCGGTGGATCGGGCCAAGCTGCACCGCTTCCCCGGCCACCAGAGGCGCATCCAGCGCCAGCGCCGATCCCCGGTAGATTTTCAGCCGCGCCAGTTCCGCGCCATCCTTCACCGGGGCCATGATCGGCCCCTGATAGACGATCTTCGCCGTCAGCCGCTCGGTGGCGCCGCGCGGCACGAGAACCCGCACCGGCCCGGGCGCAACGAGCGACACGGACATCTGCTCGCCCCCGTAAAGCCGGGCCGAACCGACAGTCTCCCCCGCCGCCAGAATCGCCTTCGTCTCGAAGGAGCGGAAACCCCACTGTATGATCTTGCGCGCCTCCTCGGACCGATCCTTGGCGTTGCGCAGGCCGTAGACGGCCAGAATGAGCCGCTGGTCGTTTTGAACCGCCGAGCCAACCAGACCATAGCCGCTGGCCTCGTCGATATTGCCGGTCTTGAGACCGTCTGCGCCCAGCCCCATCCCCAGAAGCGGGTTGCGGTTCTGCTGTTTGATCTTGCTCCAGACGAACTCCCGCTCACCAAAATAGCTGTAATATTCGGGATAGGTCTTGATCAGATGGGTCGCCAGCAGGGCCATGTCGCGCGCGGTGACCTTCTGGGCCGGATCATCCTTGCCCCAGGCGTTGCGGAAGGTCAGATGCGACAGGCCGAGCTCGGCGGCGCGCTTCGTCATCCGGTCCGCGAAAGCCTGTTCCGTCCCCGCGATCCCCTCCGCCAGAATGATGGCGGCGTCATTGCCGGAGACCACGACCAGCCCGCGAATGAGATCCTCGATCCGCACCCGGCTGTTGAGCGCCGCGAACATGCTTGATCCCCGCGCCATGGCCCCGCCCGTGCGCCAGGCGTTTTCGCTGACAGTGAATTCGTCGTCGAGCCTGAGGCGCCCGGCCTTCAATTCGCGAAACACAAGTTCCGCCGTCATGATCTTGACAGTCGAGGCCGGGGTCACCAGCGTGTCGGGGTTCTTCTCGAAAAGAACCGACCCTGTCTCGGCGTCGATCAGGAAAGCCTGGGGCGCGGTTGTCTGGAAGGGCGACTGAGCGCGCGCAGGCGCTCCGATCACCTGGCCAAGGAGCGTCAGCACAAAAAGCAAAGGCAGAGATGACCGCACGACGCACTCCCGGCGAGCCACCCGGGATCCGGGCGAAGCGACCGAAGCAATCTGCCCGTTCGGGAGTGTCAAATCAACGGCGCATTGGCCGTATTATCGCGGCCTGCGGGGGGGCAGCATAAGCACTTCGGCGATCGGGTCCTTGCGCAGGGCCAAAAGCGGCGAGACCGGCGCCGACTGGGGGCCGCTGTCGAAGAGCGCGGCCTGCCGGGGACGGGTGACCGCCCCCTGCCCGCCTGACGTCGAGGAAAAGCCGAGATCGAAGGGCCTGCTGGGGGGCAGCGGCGCATTCGAAGGCATTGCGGCGATCCGGGCGGGGAGCGCCACCACGGATGCAGGCGCAACCGCCATCACGGGCGCTGGCTGCTGGCGAGGCTCGTCGGCCATGGCCACGCGTTGGGGCGCGGCTGGCTGAGCCGGAACCGGCGCGTTCTGCGCGACCATGGTGGTCGGCAACGAAGGCGAGCCATCCAGAACCGCCGGGCGGCCATCGGTGCGCAGGGACGCCAGGAGTTTGGTGTCGTCGGAGCCCTGAAGCCCGGCCTTGCCGACATATTCGACCTTGATCTGCGCGGTGCCGAAGGATTTGAACGCCAGCGCCTCGGCGACTTTGGAGGAGACATCCATCACCCGGCCGGAGTGATAGGGACCGCGATCATTCACGCGCACGATGATGGAGCGGCCGTTGCGCACATTCGTCACGCGCGCATAGCTCGGCAGCGGCATGGTGGGATGGGCCGCCGTCACCGAATTCATGTCGTAGACTTCGCCATTGGCGGTCCGACGGCCATGAAAGGCGCCGCCATAATAGGAGGCCATGCCGATCTGGGCCTCCTTGGGCTGGGGATTGGGGACATAGCGCTTGCCGGCGATCGTATAGGGGCGCCCGACGAGGTACTGACCACCACCCCGAGGCACGGGCTCGCCCTCGGCGACCACACGCTCGCTGGCGCGACCATAGACGGACGACGGGAAATATTCTTTGGACCGGCCCTGCGTCTTGGGGCCTTGCGCGCAACCCGCGAGGAAACCGGCGGCGACGACGCAGAGGACGGCGCGCACGGCGAACCGAGCCGTGGGCCGCACGGCGTCTGGGTTCACTGAAGACGCTGATAATGTCATGACGCGACACGCACCACTCGAAAGCCAACAACTGCGCATCGGTGCTTCCCCCTGGCTGCGTTTGGCCCGCAAGGACCAGAGCGCGCTTGCGGGAAGACCGCTTGCAACGCCCACAATGCAGCTTTCTGGTTTCGAAAGCCTTAACGGGTTCGCCCGGCAAAGCTGCCGGAACGTGACCCTTTGGCTCCCCAATTATGACCAAATTGCGGCGACACCCCCTGCTCTACCCCCGACGACCCGGGAGTGCAACCGCAGGGGGTACGGGCTCGTTGGCGGTTCGGGAGACGCATGGAAGGGTGATCAACATGGAAGTCGCAATCGACAAGGCGATCACGGTTGGCAGTTCGAATGTCGAAATCGGGGAGGCGCTGGCCGAGCGGGCGCGCGCTTCCCTTTCAGACCTTGCGTCCAAATATTTCGGACGCATCACGACTGGATCTGTCCATTTCGGTCGGGAGGGGATCGAGTTCCGCTGCTCGGTCAATATGCAATGCGGCGCCGTCCCCATGATGAGCGCCGAAGCCAGCCACAAGGACGCCCATGTAGCCTTGGCGGTGGCTATCGACAAACTGGGCAAGCAACTCCGCCGGACCAAGCGCGGCCTTCGCGACGAAAAGATCGGGCATGGGCCAAAAGGAATGCCCGAGGTCTTCCGTTAGGGAACCATTCCGGCTCCTGTCCGTTACGCGCCCAGACCACACGATGAAAAGGTTGAGCGCCCACCTATGAGGCGCTCGTGGGGGCGGCCTGCGGAATTGGGCCGCCCTCACTTTTGGGCAGGGAAGCCGAAGGGATAGGAGTGGCGTTCAAGCCCAGTTCCGACCTGAGCGGCACATCAGCTTCGAACCGTAGCCCGTCGGGCGCGGCGTCGAAATGGCAGGTTCCCCCCAGTTGCCGCTCGATGCAGATGCGCACGATCGTGGTGCCCAGCCCCTTGAAGGCGGCCACCGTGGGCGGCTCGTTCGAGGATTCCACCCAAAGGAAGTGGAGGCTCTCCCCTTCGATTCGCCACGTCAGCGCCACATGGCCTTCAGGGCGGGACAGGCTTCCGTGCCTCTGGGCATTGGCGAGCAATTCATTGAGGATCTGGGCGAAGGCCACCACGACGCGAGGCTCCAGGCTCACCCGGTCGCCATCATAATGAATGCGCTCGCGCTCCGGCGCCAGAACCGCGCCAACCACCGCCGCCAGTTCCGGTGTGTTCCAGTTGGCGGCGCTCAGCACCTCGTGGGAGCGCGCCAGCGCCATCACGCGCCCGATGATGGCCTCGCGGAAATGCTCGGGCGAAGCGGAGCCCCGCACGCTCTGGGTGACGAGCGACTGGATGATGGCCAAAGTGTTCTTCACGCGATGGTCCAGTTCATGCAGCAATGTTCGCTGGTGCTCGTCCTTGCGCTTGAGGTCAGCATCCGCCATGGCCAGAAGCTTGCTGACTTCATCCATCTCGACAACCGATGTCGAGCCGCTGGGGGCGAAATCCTCTCGCCCCACCCGCCGTGCGGAGCGCGCGAGCCTGTTCAGGCCCCGGCGCAAGATGCGCGCATAAAGAAACGCGCCCAACATGGAAAGGACAATGGCGAACAGGCCCATCAACAGCAGGGAACGCCAGAGGTCGCGCAGCGGGGCGTTGAGAAGCGTTTCGGGAACGGCGAAAGCGACGGTCCAGCCAGACAACGCCGATTTTTGGTAAGCCGTGAAAACGGGGACGCCCTCCAGTGTCACGCCTCCATGGAAACTGCCATTTCCGCCGGTCAGGTCCTCCCGCATTTTATGCGGCGTCAACTGGCCCAGAAAACGCTCCTGATCCTGGGAGCGAGCTATTATCAGCATCTTCCTGTCCACTATGACGCCAATCCAGCCCCTTGGCGTGTCGCGCAGCAGCGACTGGCGGAGCGCGGAGGGCGTCAGGGCGATCGCCAGAACAAACTCAACTTCATTGTCCCTGATGACAGGCACACCCACATTCACGAAGGGCAGTTTCGTGACGGCGCCTATATAGAGGTTCGAGATGGCCGGGGCCTTGGTCTCGAAAATCACCGCATCATTCGCCAGCAGATCCGGATCCGTGCTGGTGAGCGGGGGCGCTCCCAGGGGTTGAAGCGTGTTGATCATATGTCGCCCCCCGCGGTCGCGCATCACAACCGCTGTCCCGCGATAGCTGAGCAACTGATCCGCCTGGTCGCGCAGACGGCCGAAATCCTTTTGGTCGATCAATGGCGACGTCGCCAAAGCCTGAAGCGCGCCGATGACGCCCTCAAGTTCCCGATCCAGAGAATCCACCCGCTCGCGAACGATGACGACGGCCGCGCGCTCAAGCGTCGCCTTCTGTTCGCTGGTGTAACGCCATGCGATCAGCGTCCCCAGCAGCACCTGCGGCAACAAGATGGTCAGGCTCAGAACAAGCAGATGCTGGACGAGCGTGAACCGGGGAAACCAAGAGGCGAACCCTAGCTTCATGATCGCTCAAATCCCTGCGCCAACCTCATCCCTGCCCGCTTGTAACCAAGGGGTTTCCCTTCAGTTCCGGGGAGATGGCGTTTGGACGAGGTCAGCCGGGCAAGATTTGCGGGGGAATGTTCGCAATCTCGGCGATGAGCTTCTTCACTATGGCGTCGCCGAAGCTCTCGAAATCCCGCGCCGAAACCAGAAAGGCGCCGGGTCCGCCGATGACCTCGTCGCGAAAATGCTCCTCCAGCCATGGCTCGATTGACAGGATCGGCAGGCCGTTGATGGTGATGCCCAGGGACACGGCGTCGTCACGGGCGCGACTGGCGGACCGGCCGCCATTGTTGGCACCGTCTCCGGAGATGTCGATCACCTTGCGGTCGCTCTCCAGCTCGCCCCGCGCAAACCGCGTCACGCCGAAGTCGATGGCCCCGCTGATCGAGGTGCCGCCGCCGAAGATACGCCTGGGCACGGCGTCGATGGCCCGAGAGACGGCCTGGGCGCTGGCCGCATCGCGAATGACCATCCACGGGATGACCTCCGATTGCAGCAGCGGCCCCGTCCACTGGAACATGGTCACGGCTATGGACTGATATGCGCCGGACTGGATGGCGTTCAGCACCTTCGGATTCTGGAAGGCGGCCACATAGCCCTGCTTCTGCAGGTTGAACCGGCGCTGATCCACGCTGCCGGATGCGTCCACCGCCAGAACCAGTTGCAGATCGACAGGGGTCTGCGCGCGCGCCAGGCCCGGCGCAAGCGAGGCGAGCGCGCCAAGGCCCAGCCCCAGCGCCCGGCGGCGCGTGGGCGAACTTTCATCGAAGCGAGCAGGTCCAGCCTTCATGTCGGCGCCTCCCAAGGACCCCACCT
The DNA here is from genome assembly GCA_947380915.1 of Beijerinckiaceae bacterium. Next base: position 2,329 of record CANCSY010000133.1, on the reverse strand, counting down.
TAACCCGATGTGCGCTCGATCATCAACGGGAGGGGCGGCGTCTCACCCGCCCCCTATAGACTTCCGTCGAAGGCGTGGGTACACAAAGCGCAGATGGATCCACGCTCTCCGGCGAGGGCGAACGACCGTTTTCGACAGGGGGAACTACGCTTGGCCAACCGGACCCGGGGCATTTTCGGCTCATTCGCCGCCGCCATCGCCTGCATCGCAGGCCTCAGCGCCTCCGCATTGGCGCAATCCACCGCTCCCTCATGGCTTGACGCCTCCATCCTTGAAGAAGCCCGCAAGGAAGGCTCGGTCACGGTCTATTCGACCACCAATGAGGAGGAGGGCCTGCCCCTCTGGAAGATCTTCGAGGACGCGACCGGGCTCAAGGTCAATTACGTCCGCGCCTCCGATTCCCAGCTTCTCGCCCGCGTGCTCATCGAGAACCGCGCCGGACAGCGGTCCTGGGACATCATGCAGACCGCCAATGTGAACAAGATCCCGCCGGAGTTTCTGGCCCAGCCCGATCTGTCCGAGGGCAAGGCCCTGTTTCCCGACGCCGTCGCGGCCGACAAGCGCTGGTATGGCGTCTATTCCAACTACAATTCCCCCGCCTATAACTCCAAATTCGTGAAGCGCGAGGACCTCCCCAAGACCTACGAGGACTTCGCCAAGCGCAAGGATTGGGCTGGCAAGGTCGCCATCGACGCCACCGACGACGCCTGGATGACCGGCATTCTCATGCACTATGGCGAGGAAAAGGGCGTCCAGCTTCTCAAGGACATCATCGCCGCCACCCAGCCCGTGACCATCAATGGCCATCTGGCTGTGGCGCGGGCCGTGGGCTCGGGCGAATACTGGATCGCGCTCAACAACTATGTGAACCTGACCGTGAACGTGAAGCTGAATGGCGGCGCCACGGATTTCTGGACCATGGATCCGGTGGTGCTCTTCTTCGGCCAGGTGGGCGTCGCCAAGCTCGACCCCCATCCCAAGGCGGCCCTGCTGGCGGCCAATTTTTCCATCAGCCGAGAAGCGCAGGAGTTTCTGGCCAAGTTCGGCCGCCTGCCCACGCGCTCGGACGTCAAGACCAATCCCACCGACGTGCTCGACACGATCAATCCACGCAAGATCGTGACCGTGCTTCTCAACACCGAGGAGGATCGTCGGCGCATCAAGCAGTTCAACGACCTCTTCAAGCCGCGCTGACCATGACCCCGGAGTTTTCGCGGTGACCGCCATATCACAGCCCATCAAAGTCGCTGCAAAGCCGAGCTTCGCCGCTCGACTTGGGGCGCGCGTGAGCCCGGCCACGATCTGGCTGGTGTTCTGCACCGTCATCTGCGGATGGTTCGTGATCGTGCCCGTGGGCGCCCTGTTCTTCACCGCCTTCACGGAGGACACGGGCTTTGGCCCGGGCCCCTTCAGCCTCTCCAATTTCGTGGAGGCCTATGGGCACTGGAGCATCCTGAAGGTCTTTGGAAATTCGGTGATCTTCGCCACCGGGACGGCGGTTCTCACCTTCCTCATGGGCGGCGCCGTGGCCTTCGTGGTGGAGCGCACCAACGCACCGGGACGCGAGATCTTCCACTCCCTGGCGCTGATCTCCTTCGCCCTGCCCGGCCTGCTGATCGCCATGGCCTGGACGTTGACGCTCTCGCCCAACATCGGCTGGTTCAACCAGCTCTTCAAGGATTTCACGGGCTCCAAGGAGCCGCTGCTGAATATCTACACCATGCTGGGGATGATCTGGGCGCTCTCCTCCCACTACTTCCCCCTCGCCTATCTGCTGCTGGGCCCGGCCCTGCGCATGCTCGACGTGCGCATGGAGGAGGCGGCGACCATGTCCGGCGCCCGCTCGCTCCAGACCATGTTCCGCGTCACCCTGCCGATCCTGCGTCCGGCGATCTTCTCGACGATCCTGCTGCTCTTCGTGCGCGGCGTCGAATCCTTCGAGGTGCCGCGCCTGATCGGCAATCCCGCCCGAATCAATGTCTTCACGACCGAGGTGCAGCGCGCCACCAGCCAGTCGACACCGGAGTTCGGCGTGGCGAGCGCGCTCAGCATGTCCCTGCTGGGGATCTGCATTCTGGCGGTGTTCTTCTACCGCCGCGCCACCCGCAACGCCGAGGCCTACGCCACCATCACCGGCAAGGGCTACAAGCCCGTGCCGCTGGAGCTGGGTCGCCTGCGCTGGCCCGTCACCATCGCCCTGTCCTTCATGTTCGTGCTGGCGCTGGGCCTGCCCCTGCTGACGCTGATCTGGCAGAGCTTCTTCCGCAATCTCGCCACGCCCTTCATGGCGACCACCTCGCCCTTCACCTTCTCCAACTATGACTTCGTG
>CANCSY010000132.1 GCA_947380915.1 Beijerinckiaceae bacterium | reverse complement strand
AGCGTGGGTTATATCGGCTTCGTCATCGCGGCGGCCGTGGGCCTTGGCTATATGGGGCTCAGTTTCGACAAGCTGGCCATCGTCGCGGGCGCCCTGTCGGTCGGCATCGGCTTTGGCCTGCAATCCATCGTCAACAATTTCGTCTCGGGATTGATCCTGCTGTGGGAGCGGGCCATTCGCGTGGGCGACTGGGTGGTGCTGGGCGAGGAGCAGGGCTATGTCCGGCGCATCAATGTGCGCTCGACGGAAATCGAAACCTTCGACTGCGCCACGATGATCGTGCCCAACTCCAACCTCGTCACCGGCGTGGTGAAGAACTGGGTGCGCGGCGACAAGACCGGCCGCATCAAGATTCCGATCACCGTCCACATGAGCGCCGATCCGGAAGTGGTGCGCGACACGCTCATCGCCTGCGCCAAGGGGCAGGAGCTGGTGCTGCGGATTCCCGCCCCCTTCGTCTCCTTCGTGGGCATGACGGAGACCCTGCTGAAATTCGAGCTGATGTGCTTTGTCGCTGACGTCGAGACCTCCGGCCGGGTGAAGAGCGATCTGCATTTCGACATCTTCAAGCGTTTCAAGACGGCGGGAATCGAATTCACCCCGCCCGCCGCAGCGCCCCCCACCATCGCCATAGCAGGGCTCGAACGGCTTGAAGCCGCGCTGGGCGCCCTGCCCGTCACAAAATCCTGATCACTGTTGAAACGAGACCCATGCGCAATATCACCGTCCGCCTGACCGCCCTCGCCGCCTTCCTGAGCCTCGCCGCCTGCGCGCAAAAGCCCCTCGACATCCCCACGGGACAGCCGAGCTTCTACCTCTCCATGGCCTCGCGCGAGGCGAAGGTGGACACGGCTGCGGCGCGCGACCTGATCTCGATCTATCGCCGCAACAACGGCCTCTCGACCGTATCCCTTGATCCGCTCCTGCTGGCCGAGGCGCAAAAGCAGGCGGACGCCATGGCGGCGGCCAATTCCATGAGCCATGAAGTGCGCGCCACGTTGCAAAAGCGGCTGGATGGATCGGGGCTGGAACATTCGACGGCGGTGGAGAATATCTCGGCGGGCTATCATACGCTCGCCGACGCCATCTCCGGCTGGCGCAACTCGCCCCACCACAACGACAACCTGCTGAACGGCAAGATGCGCCGCATGGGCATCGCCAGCGCCTATGCGCCGGGCACGAAGTACAAGGTGTTCTGGGCGCTGGTGATGAGCGACTAGGGAGGAACCCTACCTCTGCTTCCCCTGCACGCCATCCCACCAGGGGCAGGCGCCGGGCATGAGGTTGTAGTTGCCTTCCATCACCTGCACGGGGCGGCGCAGGCCGTTGTTGGCGTTTTCAATGCACAGATCGCGGGCGGCCACCTTGCCTTCGGGGGTCATCCAGGAGCGTTCGTGGCCCCACAGGCTTGGCCCTTCCATGCGGTGGTTGGGCGTCCAGTTGGCGACGTCGATGAGTTGCCCGCCCCAGCCATGTTCGGTCATGAAGCCCGAGGGCGTGTGGGTGTAGTAGGAGGTCATGTAGTCGCCGCAGTGGCGGCCCAGCGTGACCGCGAGGCGCCCTTCTTCCTTCAGCGCGAGATCCAGCCCCTGGCCAACATCGTCGAGGCTGAAATGTTCGATCATCATGTGATGGATCGAACGCTTGCCGGTCTCGATCAGCGCGAAGGAATGGTGGCGCGGATTCACATGAAAGAAATAGGCCTCGAAGGGCTTGTAGTAATAATCGCTGAGGCCGAAGCCCATGAGGTCGCGATAGAAGGGCACCGCATCCGCCACCCGCTCGGCGGTGGCAACCACATGGCCAAGGCCCAGCGGCCCCGTGCGAAAGCCCGAATGGACCCGCCCGCCGGTGAAGGGCCGGTCGCTGACCTCCGCCCCATGGAAGAATTCCAGCCGGTAGCCGATGGGGTCGGTGACCACCACGAGATCCTTCACCCGGCGCTGGTCGGCCAGCGCCCGCGAGCCGCGCTCGGCCTTGACGCCGGCCTTGTCGAGGGTGGCGCAGAAGACGCCGAGCGCCACCGCGTCATCCATCTCCCAGCCGAAATAGGCCACGCCGTCCCCGCCATTCTCCTCGATGACGAGCCGCTGCTTGCGGTCGTCCATGCGCAGGGCCATGCTGCCCCCGGCCTTGTCGGCGATCTGCATGCCCGCGAGGCGGGTCGCGTAGTCCGCCCAATCCGCGAGGCTTTTTGCGTTGACGCCGAGATAACCGAGGGCTCTGGGTTTCATTTTCTGTCCTCTTGGATGTTTCGTTATTTGGCTTTGTAGGGGCCGAGTTCCTTCACGGCCCGCTCCACCCAGCTCATGTCCACCGCCTGATCGACCGTGATGGCGGATTTCACGAGGCCCTGCGCCTTGTAGAATTCGAGATCGGCGCGCAGGCTGTCGAGGCTGGGGCGTCCATCCGCGTCGATGGCGCTGGGCACGATGGCGCGCAGGGCGTCCTTGTCCTTGAGGGAGGAATATTTCGCCATGACGTCGATGATCTCATCGGCGTTGGCGCCGGCGATTTTTCCGCCCTTGAGGGAGTCGTTGTAGTAGCGGGCGGCGCGGATATAGAGCTTCATCAGCTTGGCCGCCACCTCCGGCCGCTTGCGGATGAGGCTGTCGCTATACATGACCACGCCCGTCTGGTCATCGTCGCGCAGATCCGCCACGGGCAGCAGCTCCACCGCCGCGCCAGTCTTCATCACATTGGTGCGGAAGGGCTCGGGCATGATGCTCGCGTCGATGGCGCCGTTCTGATAGGCGGCGAGCTGGGCGCCAAGACCCAGATAGACCGATTCAATATCGTTGAAGGTGAAGCCCGCCTTGCGCGCGGCCTCGTCAATGACGGCCGAATCATTGGCGCCCGGGCCGGTGAAGGCCATCTTGCGGCCCTTGAGGTCAGCAACCTTGCGCACCGCGCCCGACTCCACCAGCGCCTTGCGCACCATCAGGCCCTGAAAGGACATGCCCTTAACATTGCGCCCCTTGTCGGCGACGATGCGGATGGTGATCTCACGCTCGAAGGCATTGTAGAGCCCGGCCGCGACCGCGCCGGTGCCCACATCGATGTCGCCGCTGGCCATGGGGGCGATCATGTGGGCGCCGGAATCGAAGGTGATCATCTCCACCTCAAGCCCCTCCTGCGCGAACCAGCCCTTGGCGTCCGCGAGATAGAAGGGGATGTCGCCGGTGCCGCCGATGATGGCGATCTTGAGCTTTTCAGCCGCCTGCGCGGCTGGGGCGAGACAGGCGAGGCCCACCAGGGCGAGGGGAACAAGCTGCTTGATGAAACGCATATGCATGGACGGTCCTCCACCCGGGGCTGCATCCTTGCGCCGCGCCCCTGTTTGCGCTCCCCTTTTGTCTTGATAGAGGGGCTTTGCGCAAGGGGCATTGATCTGGTCGGGCTTTGCGCTGGCGCGGCCTTCGTTTATGCAGGCGCTGTCGTGCGCGCTCCAGCCTTCGGAGCCGCCAACGTCAGGGAGTCCTTATGTCCGCTCGCGCAACGCCGCCTTTCCGCGCCGACCAGGTCGGCAGCCTCATCCGCCCCCAGGCGCTCATCGACGCGCGCGAGGCGGCCAAGTCCGGCCTGATGTCGCAAGCGCAACTGCTCGACATCCAGCACGAGGCCATCCGCGAAGTGGTGCGCATGCAGGAGGAGGTGGGGCTGAAGGTCGTCACCGACGGCGAATTCAACCGCTTTTCCTGGCAGCGCGACTTCCTGCTGAAGATCGCGAATGTGGCCCCCGCCGAAGCCAAGCTTAATGTGCGCTTCCATTCCAAGGTCGGCGCCCGCGACCACAAGCCACCGACGCTGGAAGTGCGGGGCAAGATTTCCCGCCCCGGCCCCATGTTCGTGGGCGATTTCGAATATCTGGCCTCCATCGCCAAGGCGACCCCCAAGGTCACCATGCCCTCGCCCACGATCCTGCATTTTCGCGGCGGGCGCAGCTCGGTCGATGAGGTCGCCTATCCCGACATGGCCGATTTCTTCGCCGACCTTTCGCAGGTTTACCGCCAGGAACTCGGCGACCTCTACGCCAAGGGTTGCCGCTATGCGCAGATCGACGAAGTCAACCTCGCCTATCTCTGCGATCCCGTGCTGCGCGAGCAGGCGGTCGGCTTTGGCGAGGATCCCGATCAGCTGCCGAAGACCTACGCCAAGCTCATCAATGATTCCATCGCGGGCCAGCCCGCCGACATGGCCATCTGCATGCATCTGTGCCGGGGCAATTTCGCCGGCGCCTGGATCGCCGAAGGCGGCTATGAGCCGGTCGCGGACCTCTTGTTCAACGAGGTGAACGTCACCGGCTATTTCCTTGAATTCGACAGCGAGCGCGCTGGCGGCTTCGAGCCCCTGCGCTTCCTGCCCAAGGGCAAGGTGGCGGTGCTGGGCCTCGTGACCACCAAGAGCTCGGTGATGGAGACCAAGGACGATCTCAAGCGCCGCATCGAGGAGGCCGCCAAATATGCGCCGCTCGACCAGCTCGCGCTCAGCGCCCAGTGCGGCTTCTCCAGCGGCATCGGCGGCGAAACCATGACGGTGGAGCGCGAGTTCGAAAAACTCCAGCTCATCGTGGAGACCGCGCGCGAGGTTTGGGGCAGCGCATGACAGGAGCAGTTCAGGTGTCGGGACAGGATTCCATTTCAAACGATGATCTCGAACGGTTTCGTCTGCGTCGCTTCGTCGAAACCCTGTGCGCGGCAGGCGAGCTGATCACCCATGACACGCCCTGCGATCTCGTGGACCTCCCCGAGTTGATCGACGGGCAGGCGAAGGCCGTGCATGTGACCAGCGTCGGCGCTGACGCGCAGGAGTTGGTCGCCAATGTCTGCGGCAGCCGCTCGCGCCTCGCCATCGCCTTTGGCGTGGCGCCCGACAAGGTGCGCGAGGAGGTGCAAAGGCGCCTGCGCCTCGCGCCGCAGATCGTTGAAATGGACTCCGCCCGCGCCCCCGTGCAGCAGGTCGTCTTGCGCGGCGAGGAGGCCGATCTCACGCGCCTTCCCGCCCATCTGCAACATGGCGCCGATGGCGCGCCCTATATTTCCGCCGGCATTGATTTCGTCGTCGATCCCCGCACGGGCATGACCAATTCAGGCATTCGCCGCCTGATGCTGCGCGGCCCGCGCGAGGCGGGGATTGATCTGGTCTCGCCCAGCGACTTCCGCGCGATCTATGAGGCCAATGTGAAGGATGGGCCCTTTCCGGTGGCCTTCGTGGTGGGCGCGCATCCCATCGACTACATGGCCGCCATGATGCGCGTGCCGGTGGACGAATTGGGTCTCGTGTCGTCGCTGCGCGCCGCGCCCCTGCCGGTGGTGAAATGCGTGACCAATGACATCCGCGTGCCCGCCGACGCCGAATATGTGATCGAGGGTTATCTGGACGAGCGCGGCCATGTGGAGCCCGAGGGGCCGTTCGGCGAGTTTCTGGGCTATTACGGCGCCCTCAAGCGCAACCCGGTTTTCCACGTCACCGCGATCACCCATCGCAAGGATGCGCTATTCCAGTGCATGAGCATCGGCGGGCGGGCCATGAGCCGCACGGATACGGCCCAGCTCAACGCCATCCGCACGGAGGTCATGGTCTGGCGCGCGTTGGAGACGGCGGTGCGCGAGCCGCTGGGCGTCTACGCCACCGGCTCCAGCGGCGGCATGTTCAATGTGCGGATATCGCTGCGCCAGAGGGTGCCGGGCGAGGCGCGCAACGCCATCGCGACTGCGCTTGCTTGCCTTGGCAATATCAAGAATGTCTTCGTGGTCGATCCCGACATCGACATCTACTGCGATGAGCAGATCGACTGGGCGCTGGCCACCCGCTTCCAGCCGGACCGGGATCTGGTGGTGCTATCGGGCATGCGCACCCTGCCGCTTGATCCCTCCCTTGCCGACGCCCGCGTGGGCGGCAAGGCGGGCTATGACCTCACCTGGCCCTTCGGCTCGGGTGGTCGGCTCGACATGTCCGTCCCCGAGGCGCCGCGCTTCGAGGGCGCGCGCTTTGCCAGCGTGGAGGCGGCGCTGGAGCATGGACCCAAGTCTTTCGAGGACCTGATGGCCGCCATGGGCAGCCGCGACGGCCGCGAGATCGTGCGCGTGCTGGACCAGCTGCGCCAAAGGCGGGGGCTGACGCGGGACGCGCGGGGTCATTACCTGCTGCCGTGAGGGGGCGGGTGGATCCGCCCACTGGCTTGATCCGGACTTTCTATGATATACATTTGAAAAGTATATCATGGAGGTCATCATGCAGGTTTCGAGATGGGGCAACAGCCTGGCGGTGCGGCTGCCCAAGAAGCTCGTGGATGACATGAGCCTCGTCGAGGGTGACAAGATCGATGTCGTCGAGGTGGTCAATCGCACGCTCATGGTCGAGAAGGACCAGCGGCGCAAACGTGCGCTGGAAAACATGCGTTTGCGCGGCTGGACCGCGCCCGCCGATTACAAATTTGATCGCGACGAGGCCAATGAGCGGTGAGGGCCTTTTTCGATACCAACATCCTCGTCTATGCGCAGGAAGCTGATCGAAAAGGGGAGCGAGCTCGGACGCTTATGGCGAAGGGCGGGGTCATCAGCGTTCAGGTGCTCAATGAGCTCGCCAATGTCCTGCGCAAGAAGCACAGGCGCAGCTGGACGGAAATCGAGAAGGTTCTTGGCGATGTGGATGACGCGCTTGACGAGGCCGTCCCACTCACCTTCGAAATCCACGCCGCCGCCGTGGTCCTCGCGCGCGAGCATGGCCTGAGCCTCTATGATGCCTTGATCGTCGCCGCCGCGCTTGAGGCCGGCTGCGACACCCTGTTCAGCGAGGACATGCAGCATCAACGCGCTTTTGGCGACCTGCGGATCGTCAACCCCTTTCTGGAAGACGCCCGCTAACCCCTCACCCCCGGGAACATTCCCCCCTCCGCCGGTGTTCCACCGCTGATGATCGGAGGTTGCAATGGCGCCAAGCGATAGCGGTACGGCCAAGCCCACCCCAAAGGCGGTGGGCGCTTTCATGAAACCACTTCACCCCTCGAAGGAACTGGCGGCCGTCGTGGGCGCGGAACCGCTGGCCCGCTCCGAGGTGGTGAGCCGCATGTGGGCCTATATCAAGGAGCACAAGCTGCAGAACGAGCAGAACAAGCGCGAGATCCTCTCGGACGCCAAGCTGCTGGCCATCTTCGACAACAAGGAGAAGGTGAGCATGTTCGAGATGAACAAGCACCTAGCCAGACACCTGAAATGACCAGCGGGGCGTCCCGCTGGCCACTGCGCTGCGCGCTTATTCGGCGGCGGCCGCCATGATCTGCCTGGTGCCCGGCAGGTCCTTGATCTGCGGATAAACCTCCTTGGCGAAGAGGGTCATGTTGCGCACGGTGCTCTTGTGGTCGAGGAAGCCCGCCTGCATCATCATCAGCAGGTGGTCGAAGCCGCCCACGCGCTCATATTCCTGCCGGATCTGCGCCGCCACCTGATCGGGCGTGCCATAGATCACCACGCCCAGCTCCCGCTGCTGCTCCAGCGTCACCTGCCGCAACCCGTCGTTGCTGCGCGCGCGCGCGTCGCCATTGGTTTTCAGCGCGGCGGCGGTGGCGGAGACCGGCACATAGCCGGGGGGATTGCGGAACTGCGGCTCCACCTTGGCCTTCAGATACCAGGTCAGCTCGCGGGCGCCGCGCTCGGCCTCCGCCTCGGTGTCGCCCACGTATAGCAGGGGCATGAAGGCGAGGCCGCCGCCGCCGGGCTGGCCATTGTCCACATAGCTGCTCCGATAGGCGTCGAAGAGTTCGCGCACCTTCAGCCAGGGCTGCAGGAAGGTGGCGAAGACATAGCCCTTGGAAGCGGCCCGGCGCACGGAGTCCACATCGCTGGACCCGGTCACCCAGACGGGGGGATGGGGATCCTGATAGGGGCGCGGCCAGACGTTCACGGCGCGGCGATGGGTGAAGCGCGTCTCCACATTGAAGGGCGCGTCATGGGAGGTCCAGGCCTTCACGCAGATGTCGATGCCTTCCCACAGGCGCTCCACCGTATGGGTGGGGTTGGTGTTGGCGGCGAAAATCTCGTAGGGCACGCCGCGCACGAAGCCAGCCTCCAGCCGCCCGCGCGAGATGCAGTCGATCATCGCCATCTCCTCGGCGATGCGGATGGGATCGCCGCGGTTGACGATGGGATTGCCCAGAATGCAGATCCGCCCCTTGGAGGTCTGCCGCGCCAGAATGGCCAGCGACAGCGGCGCCGCGACGTCAAGACAGGTGGCGGTCTGGTGATGCTCGTTGACCATCATGTTGAGGCCGAGATCGTCGGCGATCATGTGCTCGTCGAGGTAGCGGTTGTAGAGATCGGCGCCGATCTTCGGATCGAAATGCTTGCTCGGCAGGGTGACGCGAATCGTCGAGACCTCATCGAAAGGCGGCAGATAGGGATAGGGCATCTCGGTGAAGTGCCA
>CANCSY010000131.1 GCA_947380915.1 Beijerinckiaceae bacterium | reverse complement strand
CGGGGGCGCTTTATGCGCAGATCACCCAAGGCGCCCCCTATGAGGTCCTGCTCTCGGCGGATGAGGAGCGGCCCCGGCAGGCCGTGGCGGCGGGTCTTGCGCTGGGGGAGACGCGCTTCACCTACGCCATCGGCAGGCTAGCCCTGTGGAGCCGGGATACGCGCGCCGCGCAGGGGGAGGCTGCGCTGCGGGCGGGGGGGCCCGGCAAGATCGCCATCGCCAATCCGGCCTCAGCCCCCTATGGCGGCGCGGCCATCGAGACCCTGAAAGCCCTCAGGCTTTACGACGAGCTCTCGCCTCGCCTCGTGCAGGGCGCCAGCATCGCCCAGACTTTCCAGTTCGCCGAAACCGGCAATGCGGAGCTGGCCTTCGTGGCGCTGGCGCAGGTGATCGGTCGGAGCGATGGAAGCCGCTGGCTGGTTCCGCAGTCCCTGCACAAGCCCATCCTGCAGGACGCAGTGCTGCTCAAGACCGGCGCGGGGAAGGAACCCGCCCTTGCCTTCCTCGCCTTTCTGAGGGGCTCGCAGGCCCGCGCCATCATCGAGCTTTACGGCTATGAAGCGGGGGCGGAGAACTGACATGTTCGGCCTCTCCCCTGACATCTGGCGGCCCATCTTCCTCACCCTGGAGCTGGCGAGCCTCACCACCGCGATCCTGCTGGTCGTGGCCACGCCCATCGCCTGGTGGCTGGCGCGCTCGCGAAGCTGGTGGGCGCAGATCGTCGCCGCCGTGGTGGCCCTGCCGCTGGTGCTGCCGCCCACAGTTCTGGGTTTTTATCTTCTGGTGATGCTGGGCCCCGATGGTCCCGGCGGCGCCATCGCCTCCCTCTGGGGGGCGCGCACTCTGGCCTTTTCCTTCGCGGGCCTCGTGATTGGTTCGGTGCTCTATTCCCTGCCCTTCGTGGTGCAGCCCATCCGCAACGCCTTCGCGGCCATGGGGGATCGGCCCATGGAGGCGGCGGCGACCCTGCGGGCCTCGCCCTGGCGGGCCTTCTGGCGCGTGGCGGTTCCCCTGGCCCGGCCCGGATTCCTCACCGGAGCCATTCTGGGCTTCGCCCATACGGTGGGGGAATTTGGCGTTGTGCTGATGATCGGCGGGAACATTCCCGGCGTCACCAAGGTCCTGTCGGTGGCGATCTTCGATTTCGTGGAGACTTCGCGATGGCCCGAAGCCCATGCGCTGGCGGCGGGCATGGTGGTCTTCTCCTTTGTCGTGATCCTCACCATGGGCTTTGTGGAGAAACGCATGGGGAGGTTCGCCCCATGACCGACGCCGCGATCACGGTGCGCCTGCGCGACCAGCGCGGCGCCTTCGCCCTCGACGCCTCTTTCGAGGCGCCGGGTCGGGGCGTGACCGCCATCTTCGGCCCCTCCGGCAGCGGCAAGACGACGGTGCTGCGCTGCATCGCGGGCCTGCACCGGGCGGCCAGCGGCCATGTGGCGATCAAGGGGGAGGTCTGGCAAGACGGCGCCAGCTTCCGCCCCGTTCACCAGCGGCCCATCGGCTATGTGTTTCAGGAGGCGAGCCTCTTTTCCCATCTGAGCGTTCGCGGCAATCTGCTCTTTGGCGCCCGCGCCGCCACCGGCGAGCCGCTGCTCGGCTTTGACGAGGCGGTGGCCCTGCTGGGGCTGGCGCCGCTTCTGGACCGCGCGCCCCTCACCTTGTCAGGGGGCGAGCGCCAGCGGGTCGCCATCGGCCGGGCGCTGCTGTCGCGGCCCCGCCTGCTGCTGATGGACGAGCCCCTCTCGGCCCTCGACCGGGCGGCGCGCGAGGAGATCCTGCCCTTTCTGGAGCAGCTCCACGAGCGCCTGTCCCTGCCGGTCCTCTATGTGACTCATGACATGGCCGAGGTGGAGCGCCTCGCTGACCAGATCATCCTGATGGAGAAGGGGCGCGTCATCGGCGCAGGACCTCTGGCGCAGATGCAGAGCGATCCCGCCCTCCCGCTCATGGGCGCGCGGGACGCCGCTGTGAGCCTCGAGGGCGAAGTGATCGCCTGCGACATCGCCTATGGGCTGGCGACCCTGAAGGTGGCGGGGGGCGTCTTTCTCGTCCCCGCGCTCAAGGCGCAGGTGGGCGAGCGCAGGCGGCTACGGGTTCTGGCGGGGGATGTGAGTCTGGCGCTGGCGGCGCCCAGCGGCAGCACCATCGTGAACATCTTGCCCGCGCGGGTTCTCGACGCGCGCCAAAGCGGCGAGCATCAGATGACCGCCGTGCTGGGCCTGGGGGAGGATGGCGCGGGCGCCCATCTTCTGGCGCGCGTCACGCGCAGGTCATGGGACCAGCTGGCTCTGGCGCCGGGCCTTGTTGTCCATGCGCAGGTGAAGGGCGCGGCGCTCACGCCACGCCACACCGGTTAATCCTGAGCGCTGGCGGTCTCGAGGCTTTCGGGCTCGCTGGCGGATTCGCGGATGAGCGGCTCCTGCGAATCGTTCACCGCAATGGTCAGATTGGCGAATTTGGCGCTGAGACGGTCAGCCTCGACCTGCGCCTCGGCGCGCGTGTCGAAGCTGCTCTTGATCTGGCGGTCGACGGACACGACAAACCGGGCATATTGCCCACGCTTGACGGGCCGACGATCGACAGCGGCTTTCGAGTGATCAATATCGGACATTCATGGATTCCTGTTGGGGCCGGGTCGCCTCAGGCTGTTTCTTCAGCCACGGCGACGGGCGCGGGCTTCTTGACGCGCCAGAGTTGGTAGCCGGCTGACTCGATGCCAGCCTCGATCTTGGCGCGCGGCAGGCCATGGGGCGGCGCCCGCTTGGCGGAGACGAGCCCGACCACGCGCCAAGGCGCGAAGTTCTTGGGCAGCTTCGTGCCCGCCCCGTCGCCCGCGAAGGCGCCGATGTCGGGCTTGCTCTCGGACTTGAAGATGTAAAGGCGCATGTGTCGTTCTCCTCGCAACGGGGTTTCGAAGGCCCCCCGACGGCGGCGCGACCGGATCAGATGGTCGCATCTGGGGAAACTCTGAAGGCGCCGGCTTGCTCAAGCGGGGGCGGAGACGAAGGATCTGGCCAAATACCGATCCTCTTCATGTGGCTATTTTTGCCGAAAATACAAGGACTTTCGCCAAAGCCCGCGCTTTTGGCGGCCCAGCTTGCTTTTCCCGCAAGCCGTCCCATATCTCCATAAGGCCTTGGAAACGGGGCGCGATTCCACCCCATCCGCCACGCGACCACGGATGTACTGGCGCTGAGGCCATGGGGTGAGAACACAGGAAAGCCGCCCCGGGCCACGCCCATGGGGGCGGCTTTTTTCGCAATTGCCGCTTCGCTCCCGCTGCCCCATTGGCGCCCCAAAATGAACGCTGCGGCAGGGTTCAATCGCCCTGCCTCCGTTTTGCGCATGCCATGCGCGCGGAGGCCAGGAGTGAATCATTGGCGCCGAAACCCAAGCGAAAAACAGATCCCGGAACCATTGCGCTGCATTGGTCGCTGGTCGCGACCCTCTCGGTTTGTCTGACGACCGGCCTGAAGATCGCCGCCGACGGGCCGGACGCGGGCCTGCTGGGAATGATCGCCGCCTTCCTGCCCGCCAGCAATGTCTGGTTTCTGCATATCGTCGCGGGCGTGGGGGTGATGGCTCTGGCGGCGGCCTATCCGATCTATATCCATGGCAGCGGCCTGACCGGACGGCTCAGGCTTGACGGCGCGCGTCTGGCGCGGATCGCCTCCGAGCCATGGGCGGCCCTCAATGTCATGCTCTACTGGCTGCTGTTCGCGCTGCTCGCCACCCAGGTCGTCACCGGGCTCATGCTGCATCGTGGCTTTGGCGGCGCCACCGTGGCCCTGCATCTCTTCGTCACCTGGATGATCCTGCTCTACACGCTCGCCCATGTCCTGGCCCATGCGGCCCACGGGGGACTGGTGCAGTTGCTGCGCGTGCTGCGCCCTGCGTCGCGGCAGGCAGGCAAGACGGACGCGCTGGTTCCGCGCAGCTTCCGGATCGCGGGCGCAACCCTGGCTGCGGCTGCGGCTGTGGGCGTCGGCTGGTTCGAATATGATCGTCTGTCGCGCGACACGCTCATCATCGCGCGCGTGGCCTCGGCGCCCTCGCTGTCCGGCGATCTGACGCAGGGTGCCTGGCGCGCCGCAAGGCCGCTGCGGGTGCGCACCCAGCAGGGCGCCAATCTCGAGGACACCGGGGAGGCCTCCGTTGAAATCAGGGCGGTGCATGATGGCGTTGACGCGTGGTTCGCCTTCACCTGGGAGGACTCCACCCGTTCCACGAAACATTTTCCGCTGGTGAAGGGCGCCGATGGCTGGCGCCTGCTCATGCATGAAAGCCAGGCGGCGCAGAGCGCGGCCGAGCTGATGAACCCCGGGCGTCGCGACAGCGCCATTTTCGAGGGCGCCTACGCCGAGGACAAATTCTCGGTCATGCTGACGCCCACGGCCAGGCCCTTCGGCCCCGGGGCCTTCCATCCCGGCGCCCGGCCCCTGCCTGACAAGCCAGCCTCGGCGTCAGGGCGCGGGCTGCACTACACGACCGATGGCGACCACGTTGATGTCTGGCTCTGGCATGCGGCGGCGGGCCCGGCGGCTGGCAGATGCGAGACCGGTCACATCGGCGGACCGCAGCCCGCCTCCCCGGCGCAGACTGCGGGTCTCGCGCCCTACCGGGGCGGCGTCCATGGCGCGGGGAACAAGGCCAGCGTCCCCGACAATTTTCGCCGCGCGACGGCCAAGGTCGATGCGCCGGTCATCCCCCTGCGCCTGCCGGCCGATCTCGCCGCCTCGCAAGCCGCCACCGGGCCGCTGATCCTCGATTCCGATCAAAGCGAGGGGGCGGACGCGCGCTGGGCGATGAGCGAGGCGGACTCTGTCCCCTATTCCCCGATGCTGGACGCCTTGATCCCCGCTGGCGCCATCATTCCCGGACTTTTGGTCCCCCAGGCCCGCCCCTTCGAAGCGAACGATGTGGCCTGCGCCGCCCACTGGGCCGCCAACCGCTGGACCCTCATCGCCAAACGCAAGCTCGACACGGGCGACCCGGACGACATCGCGCTCGCCAAGGGCGCGCATATGTTCGTCGCCGTCTTCGACCATACGGCGGCGCGCCATACCCGGCATATACGCCCCATCAAACTGGAGGTGGCGCCATGAGCGGGTCCGTAAAGGTCAGGATTCTTGATCAGGGAGCCTTCGCCGTCAGCGTCGGCGAGGTGCTGCTTGATGCGGCGCTCGCGCGCCATGTGGATCTGCCGCACGATTGCCGCGCGGGCAGCTGCGGCGCCTGCCGCGTGCGGCTGGTTGAGGGCGAGGTGGAGGGCGGCTGGAGCGGCGAGCCGGGCTATGTGCTGGCCTGCCAAAGCAAGATCACCTCCGACATCGCCATTGCCGTCGAAAGGGTCCCGGCGGTGGAGACCATGGCCGCCCATGTGAGCGCGCTGGTGTTTCGCGGCGAGGATGTGGTCGAGGCGACCATCGTCCCCGCGCGTCCCTTCGCCTATATGCCCGGCCAATATGTGCGCCTGCGCTTTCAGGGCCTGCCGGAGCGCGCGTTCAGCCCGACCGTGCCCCTTGAAGGCCCGGCGGAGCGCGAGACCCTGCGGTTTCATATTCGCCAGGTGCCTGGCGGGCGGGTCTCCGGCGCCCTTGGCAAGGCGATCCGCCCTGGTCACAAGCTGCGGCTCACCGGCCCCTTCGGCGCCGCCTGGCTGCGGCCGGGCAAGACCGAACGGCTCGTGCTCGTGTCCAGCGGCACCGGCTTTGCGCCCATCTGGGCCATCGCCCATGCGGCGCTCGCCGAAGCGCCAGACCGGGAGATCGTGATGATCGCGGGCTCGCGCGCCCGCGAATCGATCTACATGGGCGAGAGCCTGCTGCGGGTGATCGCTTTTCCGGGGGTGCAGGCGCTTCCGGTGGTGTCGAAAGGCCCAGCCGAGGGGCCTTTTGCGGTCGGCAGTCCGCTGGCCTTCCTGCCGCCGCTCTCCAACCGTGATCTCGTCTATGTCTGCGGCGCGCCGGGACTGGTGGGCGCCGTGAAGGATCTGGCCCGCGAACAGGGCGCGGCCTGTTTCGCGGACGCCTTCGAACCCGCACGCCCGGAGGCCCCGGCGGGTTTCCTGCGGCGGGTGCGGCGTCTCCTGCCGCTCTAGCGCGCGCTCGCCAGCAAGGCTTCGACCGAGGAGGTGAGGTCGGGCGTCGCCACGCGCGCCTGCGGGCGAGGGACCGGCATGACTATGCTTTTCGGCGCCGGGTCAGCCTTCTGAGCCCCCGCCTTCCGGGCCTGTGGGCCCGCCGTCAGGCTTGTCGGCTTTGGCGCGGGAATGGTCGAGGTGGGCATGGGATCGAGGGAGGCCGCCCGCGCCAGATTGGGCGTGGCGGCCACGAGCTCAGAAACGGCGGCTGGTGGAACGATCTCGATCATGGCCAGACGAGTGACGGGCGGCGCCGGCTTCACGACGCTGCGCAACGCGCCCACCGCGCCCGCGCCAAAGAGGGTCACGCCAACCAGCGCGCCCGCCGCCACCCGGCGAGCCGAGGGGCCTTGAGCCTTCACGCCCGCCTGGTCCAGCGCCATGGAGATCAGCACGGACCTCTGCGCCAGATCACGCGCCAGAGCCTCGCGCCACTGGTCATAATCGAAGGCCTGCGCCACCGGCGGATCCTCTGCCGTATCGGCGGCGCGGATCCGCTGATGGAAAAGCGCAAGATCGAGCTGCATGTGCTCGGCGCCATGGGGACGCAGTTTCAATATGTTCGACAAGATCGCCTCTCAGGCCATGTGGCCCCCCGGGCGTCTAGCTAGACGGTTAATCCGGCGGCAATGGGGTCCGGCCCGCCCAAAGCCCGCCGCAATTGGCGAGCCTCAGGGCCAGCGCACCGTCGGGGGCATGGAGGAGAGGATCGAATCCACATTGCCGCCGGTCTTCAGGCCGAAGATCGTGCCGCGGTCATAGAGCAGGTTGAACTCCACATAGCGGCCACGCCGCATCTGTTGTTCCTCGCGATCCGCCTGCGTCCAAGGGGTCGCCATATTGGCGCGCATGATGTCTGCATAGAGGCCCACGAAGCTGTCGCCGACATCGCGGGTGAAGGCGAAGTCCGCCTCCCAGCCGGAATTCGCAGGATCGCCGCCGCTGTTGAGATAATCATAGAAGATGCCGCCAATGCCGCGCGGCTCGTTGCGGTGCTTCAGGAAGAAATATTCGTCGCACCAATCCCTGTATTTGTCATAGGGCGCGATGGCGGCATGGCGCTCGCAGGCGCCGCGCATGGCGCCGTGGAAGGCCACGGAGTCCGCATCCTCCTGCGTGCGGCGGCGCACCAGCACCGGCGTGAGATCGGCGCCGCCGCCAAACCACGCCTTCGAGGTCACCACAAAGCGCGTGTTCATGTGAACGGTCGGCGCATGGGGGTTCCAGGGATGGGCGATGACGGAAATGCCCGAGGCCCAGAAACGCGGATCCACATCGGCGCCGGGAATCTGCTTGGCGAACTCGGGCGCGAAGGTTCCAAAGACCGTGGAGGTATGCACGCCCATCTTCTCGAAGACGCGGCCATGCAGGATGCCCATCCGCCCGCCGCCGCCGGGCTCGCCGGTGTGATCGGTGCGCGACCAGGGCGAGAGCTCAAAACGACCGGGCTCGCGCGCGCTGGCGTCGAACGGCCCGGTGGACTCCTGCTCGATGGCCTCCATCGCCGCGATGAGCTTCAGTTGCAGGGATTCGAACCAGTCCCGCGCGCGCTGTTTTTCTTCCGCAAAATCTTTCATATGTCCCTCACATGCTCCGCCGCGCCGCGTCAGGCGCCGCGCACCCGCCGCAACAATTGCTCGACATGGGCTATGGGGGTTTCGGGCAGGATTCCATGACCTAGATTAAAGATATGCGACCGCCCCTGAAACGCGCCGAGAATGCGGTCCGCCGCCTCATCGAGCCCGCGCCCGCCGGTCAATATGGCGATGGGGTCGAGATTGCCTTGCAGGGTGATGCTGGCGGGCAGGCTTGCCGCCGCCCAATCGGGATCCACATTGGTGTCGAGGCCGATGCCGCGCAGGCCGGGCATGGCGGCGAATTGGTGCAGATGGGAGGTGCCGCCGCGCGGGAAGGCGATGATCCGCGCGTTGGGTTCGGCGGCGCGCACCTTCTCGACCATGGCGCGCACGGGGGCGAGGCACCAGCGCTCGAACTCCGCCACGGGCAAGACACCCGACCAGCTGTCGAAGATCTGCACGGCCTGCGCGCCCGCGCGCAACTGGCGCACGAGATAGTCGGAGGAGACGTCCACGAGACGGTTGATGATGGCCTGGAAGAGTTCGGGCTGCTCATAGGCGAAGCGCCGCGTCGGCGCCTGATCGGGCGTGCCGCGTCCCGCGATCATGTAGGTCGCGACCGTCCAAGGGGCGCCGCAGAAGCCGATCAGCGCGGTCTCCGAAGGCAACGCCGCGCGCACAAGGCCGACCGTCTCCAGCACCTTGCCGATGCGGTCCAT
>CANCSY010000130.1 GCA_947380915.1 Beijerinckiaceae bacterium | reverse complement strand
GGCGTCGCCAACGCCATCGTCTGGCCGAAGATCTTCGAACAGAACCGGGCGGTGGTGCTGGGTGGCCGCTTCATCGCCATCACCGGGCGGGTGCAGAACGAGGCGGGCGTGATCCATATGGTGGCCGACAGCTTCGAGGATCTGACGCCGATGCTGGGCCTGCTGTCTCAGGAGGGCGCACAACTCTCCAACCTCGCCCGCGCAGACGAACTGCGCCACCCGCAGGACCGGCCCAAGCAACACGACCGGGCGCAGCGTCTTGTGCTTGCGGCGGAGGCGGCGGTGATGCCGAGGGGGCGCAACTTCCACTGAAAAGCGAAGCCGGAGGGATGACAGGCGTCACTCCACCCCCCGCCGCGCCGCCACCTTGTAAACCTCATTGCGCTCCCGCTTGCCCACCGCCACCACGAGCACCAGCACCTCGCGATCCCTGACCTCATAAACGAGCCGATAGCCCGCGTTGCGCAGTTTGATCTTGTAGCGCTCCTTCGCGCCATGCAGACGCGCCGAGGGGATTTTCGGGTTTTGCAGGCGCTCGGTGAGCTTCGCCTTGAATTGCTCGCGCGTGGCGCTGTCGAGTTTGCGCCACTCTTTCAGGGCCTCGTCCAGAAAGCCCAATTCATAGATCATCCAGCGCGACCTTGTGGACGACCTGGCCTTCCCGCGCGTCGGCGATGGCGTTCAACTCCAGATCTTCGAGCCGCTCCAGCATAGCCTCATAAGCTTTGGCAGGCACGCAATAGAAGGCGGGTTCGTTGCGGTTGAGGATCGCGACCGGGAAGCCCTCGCCGGCAGCAACTGTGCCCATGGGGTTTTTCTTCAATTCGGAAACGCTGGCGCTGGTCGCCGCGAGGACGTGGTGAACCATGAAAAGCCTCCTTGAGGGCGCCATCATAAGCACCCTTAACAAGTCTTTCAAGCGCAACCAGAGAGGCCGCCAACCCAACTTCCACTGAGCGCCCGTCCGGCCTATGCTGCCCTCGGGTGAGGAAAGCCATGACCGAGAAACCAGACGATATCCCCTACGACAAGCAGCCCTACAGGGCTGGCGAAGTGGTCGAGGTATCGCCGCTGGTGCGACGGCTCATTGCGCCCAATGGGGGGCCCTTCACGTTTACGGGCACCTGCTCTTACCTCGTGGGGCGCGGGCGCCTCGCGGTGATTGATCCCGGCCCGGAGGACGAGGCCCATCTGGCCGCCCTGATTCAGGCGGCGCAGGGCGAAACCATCGCCCATATTCTCGTCACCCATACCCACCGCGACCATTCCCCCGGCGCAAGGCGCCTGCGCGAACTCACGGGGGCGCCGATCCTGGGCTGCAAGCCCCATGTCACCATCGAACACGCGCCCTCGGGCCGCCTCGACGCCAGCCATGACATGGAGCATGCGCCCGATCAGGTGATGGAGGATGGCGAGGTGTTGAAAGGCGATGGCTATACCCTCACCGCCGTCCATACCCCCGGCCACGCCTCGAACCATCTGTGCTTTGCTTTAGCGGAAGAGAATGCGCTGTTTTCGGGCGATCATGTGATGGCCTGGTCCACCACCATCGTGGGGCCGCCCGATGGGCACATGAGCGACTACATGGCCTCGCTGGACAAGCTGCGGGCGCGGGCCGACGCCATCTACTGGCCCGGCCATGGCGGGCCGGTGCGCGATCCCCAACGCTTCGTGCGGGCGCTGGCGGGCCATCGGCGCTATCGCGAGGGCGCCATCGTGACCGCGATCCGCGCAGGCCTCGACACGATCCCCGCCATCGTGGCGAAGATCTATGAGGGGCTTGACCCGCGCCTCACCAATGCGGCGGGGCTCTCCGTGCTGGCGCACCTCGAGGATCTGGTGGCGCGGGGCGTGGTGGAGGCGGGAGGGCCTGCGACCCTCACCGCCCATTACGCCGTCAGATAGTCAGCGGCAGACGAGCACGGGAACCTTCGCGCCTGCGATGACCTCTCCCGCCTGACTGCCAATGAAGATGCGCGACAGCCCCTCGCGCCCGTGGCTGGACAAAACGATGAGATCGCAACCCCGCGCCTGCGCCACGCGCAGGATCGCCTCCGAAGGGCGGCTGTCGGGCTCGTGCACATAATCGCAGGTGACGCCTGTTGCGGCGGCCTTGTCGCGCGCCGTGTCGAGAATGCGTTGGGCCATGGCCTGCGCTTCGTGCTCGTAATCATCAATTGGTCGCCGGTCGCCCAGCGCCGCGCGGGACGCCATCTCCGTCGCCGTCCATGGCTCGGTGGCGGTCAGCGCCGTCACGCTCGCGCCAACGGCTTTAGCCAGAGCCAGCCCGTGAACCAGCGCATGATGCGCCCGTTCGGATCCATCTGTTGCGATCAAGATGTGACGATACATGACACGCCTCCTGTTCGAGGCAGAATGACGGCTTTGCAGCAGGACCGCATTGATCGCGCGCAAAGGCGCGTGCGGACTCAGCGCGCGTCGAGCTGGGTCTGAAGCTCCTGGGCGAAGCGCTGGATGCGCTGGGCGTTCACGCCGAAGTCGTGGCGCCCGAAGCGCGAGGCGGACCTTATGTCGATGCGGGTCTGGCCCGCCAGAGGCCGCACGCGGATCGTCACATCCTGGGGGAAGCCCATCAGCAGGGTCTTGTCCACGGCGTCGATATGGCCGATGCCGATGCGCCCGCCCGGCATGACCTGGTCCACGATCCGCCACTTGCGGGCGGCGATCGCCTTTTGCAGGATCTGCCATGCCTCGTCGGCCTCCAGATCGAGAATGATCGGGGAGACGCCGGGATAGGCCCGCCTTTGCGCCTCGCGCGAGGCCTGCGGGATCGGCTCATGGGACATCTGTTCACGGGCGCCAAGCGCGCGGGAGGAGCGGGCGAAGTCCGGCGGGTCGATCAGATCGGTCGAAATGTCGGTAAGGGCGGGCAGGCGCATGGCCTGCACCGCAAGCCATGCGGGATAGGCCAGCAACAAGGCCGCCAGCAGCACGGCGCCCACGATGGAGCCGACCCCGCGCCGTCCGGTGCGCCAGATCACCACGGAGCCGGCGCCGCCCAGCAGCAGGCCGAAACAGGCGACGATCACCGCCGCGCCGAAAACCGCAAATATCGCAGTGACATCAACAAGGCCGCTACGCGCCAGCCCCACCGACATGCCCCCCACGGTCAGCGCAAAGAACGCCAGTCGCCGACTCCACAGAGCGGCGGCTGACCAGGGTTCCTCGAGGATCAAACGACGCATGGGCGATTCAGGCCTTCACCTGCGGCTCGATGGGCTGGTCCAGTATTCGCCAAATCAGCGACCCAGAAACCCTAACTCTTTGTCGAGGCGCCACAAAGCCCCGGATGGAGCCATGGTTGCAATTTGACGCCCCTACGAATCGGAAAAGGTTGCAATCGTCAATCCCTTTGCTTAATGTAAACAAAATTATTATAACTGTAACAAATTTACTCTTGGGGCTGAAGCATGAGCCATTCTGAAGCCGTGGAAGCTGATCTTGTCTGGTTTCGCGTGGCCCATCTGCATGGCAGGCTTTCCGCCGCCATCGGCAGGCGCCTGCGGGAGATCAATCTTTCCCTGCCCCAATGCGATGTGCTCGCGACCCTCACCCGGCAGGAGGGCGTGAACCAGCAGGAACTCGCCGAGAAGCTTCATGTGACCAAGGGCAATGTCTCCGGGCTTATCGACCGCATGGTGGCGGCGGGCCTTGTCGAGCGCCGCACGACCGATGGGGATAAACGGGCCTATGCGATCTATCTCACCAACGAGGGACGCAAACAGGCGCGGCGGGGCGCGGCCGCGCGGATTGCGGTCGTGGAGGAGACGCTGGGGCGCCTGACCCCGGTTCAACTCGCCCAGATGGACCAGTCGCTCCATGTGGCGACCCGGATGCTGCGCAGCGACGACCCCGGCGCCGGGCAGGGGGGCTGAAGACGGCCACGGCTTGTTAACCAAGCCAAGCCATAGGCGCGACGACAAAGGCCACGTTTAAGATTGGCTTAACCGCCGTTGACGGAAAGTCATCCGTGACAGGGCGTGGCGTCCTGTGCGCGTATGAGTAATCACCATGACCCCTGAAACCCAGCCTGAGCGGGCGCCAATTCCCCAGCGCGAGGACGCCCGCGATCTCATCGCAAGGCTCTGTCGCGAACTGGGCGTCGCAGCTGTCGCCGCTGAATTGCAAGAACCCCAGGCAAGCGGTCAGCAACCGGCGCATCCCCTGGGCGTCGCCGCCTGACCTCGCAGCCTATTTCACGATCACTTTCGCGCCGACCGCAGCCCGGCTGAACAGGTCGATCACGTCCATGTTGATCATGCGGATGCAGCCCGAGGACACGTCATGTCCGATGGTCTCGGGCTCATTGGTGCCGTGGATGCGATAAAGCGTGTCCCGACCATTCTGGTAGAGATAGAGGGCGCGAGCGCCCAGCGGATTGTCCGGGCCGCCCGAGAGGCCGCCAGCGGCGGCCGTGGGCTTGAGGTGAGGCCACCGCTCCAGCATGTCGGCGGGGGGCATCCAGTGGGGCCACTCGGCCTTGCGGCCAATCTTGGCCTCGCCGGTCCAGCCCGCAGCCTCGGCGCCGGTGGCGACGCCATAACGGATCGCCTTGCCATTGGGCAGGATGAAGTAGAGGAAGTGCAGGGAGGTGTCGACGATGATCGTGCCGGGGGCCTCGGTGGTCGAATAATCGACCTGGTAGCGACGGTAATCAATTTCCACTTCGAAATTCGGCACCATCGCCAGATACTTGGCGTCGTGGGCGGAGATCTTCGGATCGGGCACGGTCGCGTAGCAGCCGCCCAGACCCAGGGTGGCGAAGCAAAGAAGTGACAACTTTTTGAAAAGCATGGAAACATGTCCTGGCGGAACCGAATCACCCGATTAGATCCCTTTAGCACAACCGTCAGCATGCAAAACGACCGCAACGCACAAGGGCAGGGCTAGTTGCTTTTATGCAACTGGCGGACCATGTCTGGCAGGTGGCCAATCACGCTTGCGCGAGCTTGGCCGCAGGTTTGCTCCGAGATCTGGCCCATGGACAGGGCGGCGCGAGGACGACAGACTGCACAACCCGTTTACAGGACGCCGCCTTGAAAACGCTGTTCGTCACCCATCCCATCGCGCTGCGCCACGAAATGGGCGAGGGCCATCCCGAACGCCCGGACCGGCTGCGCGCCATCGAGCGCATGCTGGAGGGCGAGGAATTCCAGACCCTCGCGCGCGAGATCGCCCCCATGGGCAGCCGCGAGGCGATCCTGCGGGCGCATCCTGAAGTCTTCATCGCCGACATCGAGTCCAGCGCCCCCGCCAGCGGCTATGCGCAGCTTGATGGCGACACGACCATGAATCCCTTCACCCTCGAGGCGGCGCTGCGGGGCGTGGGCGCCTCGTGCCTTGCCGTGGACGAGGTGATGACCGGGCGCAGCGACAACGCCTTCGTGGGCATGCGCCCGCCCGGCCATCATGCGGAACGCTCGACCGCCATGGGCTTCTGCTTCTTCAACAACGCCGCCATCGCCGCGCGCCATGCCCAGGCGGTCCACGGGGCGCAGCGTGTCGCCATCATGGATTTCGACGTGCACCACGGCAATGGCACCCAGGACATCTTCTGGAATGACGCAACCGTGCTCTACGCCTCCACCCACCAGATGCCGCTCTACCCCGGCACCGGCGCGGTCAGCGAGACCGGCATGCATGGCAATATCGTCAACGCGCCCCTGCGGGCGGGCGACGGCGGCGAGGCCTTTCGCGAGGCCATGGAGGAGCGCATCCTCCCGGCGATGAACGCCTTCGGGCCTGATCTGGTGATCATTTCGGCGGGCTTCGACGCCCATGTGCGCGATCCCCTGGGCAATCTGCGCCTGATCGAGGAGGACTTCGACTGGGCCACGGCGAAGCTCATGGACGTCGCCGACAAATATGCCGGGGGACGCTTGGTGTCCGTCCTCGAAGGAGGATATGACCTGCAAGGGCTGGCGCGATCCGCCAGCGCGCATATAAAACGCATGATGGGCGCGGCCTGAGGTCGGCCTGATCGGGGAGCGGGACGGCATGACCAGTGGCACGGCGACGGCGACTAGCCTGGGTTCATCGCGAGAATTGCGCACCCTCGTGGTCATTTCGGCCGTGCATCTGGTCAGCCATTACTACTGGCTCGCCTTCGCGCCCATGATGCCCGCCCTGCGCGAGTTGCTGAATGTCTCCTATACGGAACTGGGCCTCGCCATCACCGTGATGAACGCGGTCTCCGCGCTCACCCAGGCGCCCACGGGCTTCATCGTGGACCGCTACGGGCCGCGCCTGCTGCTCGTCATCGGCGTGGTGATCGGCTCGGCGGGCTTCATCATGATCGGTCTGGTCCCCACCTATCCCATGCTGATTGCGGGCGCGGTGCTGATCGGCCTTGGCAACGCCGTCTATCACCCGGCCGATTATTCGATCCTCTCGGCCGAAATGCCTCCCGCGCGCATGGGCCGCGCCTATTCGATCCACAGTTTCACCGGCTATATCGGCTTCGCCATCGCGCCCCCGCTGGTGCTGACCCTGCTCTGGCTCGATGGGGTGCGCCTCGCCCTCATCGTCACCGGGCTGATCGGCATGGTGCTGACCCTGCCCCTGCTGCCCGACATTCCCGGCGAACAGCGCGGGCTCAAGGCCCGGCTCGCCTCGCCCAAACCGCAGACATCCGCGAGGTCGCTCGTCACCCCCGGCGTGATCGCGCTGACCCTCATGTTCACCACCCTGAGCATGTCCACGGGCATGATCCAGACCTATATGATGGTCGCCCTGAGCCAGCTTTTCGACATGCCGCTGAACGCGGGCAATACGGCGCTGACGGTGTTCCTGAGCATGCTGGTGGTGGGCATCATCATCGGCGGCTTCATCGCTGATCGCCTGAAGCACCAATCCACCATGGCCGCCGCCGGCCTCACCGGCGCGGCGCTGCTGATCTGCCTGATCGGCGCGGTGAACCTTGGCGTGATCGGCACGATTTTGGTTGCAGGTCTGGCAGGCCTGCTGGCGGGGATCATCGTGCCCTCGCGCGACCTGCTGGTGCGCCAGGCCTCGCCACCCGATGCGGTGGGCCGCGTCTTCGGCATCGTCACCACCGGGTTCAACTTCGGCGGCATGGTGGCCCCCATCGTGGGCGGCATGCTGGTGGACCATCACGCGCCCGTCTGGGTCTTCTACGCCTCGGCGGCCTTCATGCTGTTGACGGTGGTGATCGCCGTGAGCGTGGACCGGAGCGAAAAGTTGAAGCTGAAGCTTTAGACCCGGGCGCGGGCCGCTCCTTCTGCGCATAGCCCAGCGGCGCGTTCAGCTCGTCCAGAATCTGCGCGGCCGCCTCCGCGATCACCGTGCCCGGGGGGAAGATGGCGGAGGCGCCCTTGCTGGTTCGCTCGTCCATGCTATTTTAAGCAAGGCAGGGCGAACCGCCGGAGCAACCCATGAACCTCATGCCGGGCAGACAGATCAGGGCGACTCATGCGGCTGATGGGTTCGACCGCATGGCTTTCACCATCGACGACATCGAGCGCATGACTCAGGCGGGGGTGCTTGACGAGGATGATCGCTTTGAGTTGATCGAGGGAGAGATTGTCTGGATGCAGGCCAAGAACTTCCCTCACGAGCGGATCAAGCTGGCGCTCAATCGGGCGCTGTCTCGCGCCTTGCCCGACCATCTTCAGCTTGGGGTGGAGACCTCCGCTTATCTGTCCAAAATCACCGTGGTCGATCCCGATCTCTCGATCTTCCCCATGATGAACACGCGCGAGGTGCGCGGCCCCGACATGCTGCTCGCCATCGAAGTCGCGGATACGACGCTGGCCAAGGATCTCAATCTCAAGGCGGGCGTCTATGCGAAATATGGCGTGCGGGAATTTTGGGTCATCGACGCGAACAAACGCGTCACCCATGTCTTCCGCGACCCCATCGAGGGCGCGTGGACGCAGCGCGAGACCCATGACGCCGAGCATGCCCTGACCCACGCGACCGCGCCGGGGTTTTTGGTGCGGCTGGGGGATCTATAGGGCGCCAGAAATCTGAATTATTTCGCGAAACGCCAGCCGCTTCCCCTCCCCCTCGTGGGGAGGGGTGCGGGGTGGGGGGTGCGAAATCTTTGAAATGAGCGGCTTTTGCAACTGCGCTCCCGATCAGCCGCGCGCACCCCCCACCCCGTCGCGCTACGCGCGCCGACCCTCCCCACGAGGGGGAGGGTATCAGCTCACTCCCCCGCCAGCCGCTCCTTCTGCGCATAGCCCAGCCGCGCGTTCAGCTCGTCCAGAATCTGCGCGGCGGCTTCCGCGATCACCGTGCCCGGGGGGAAGATGGCCGATGCGCCGTTGGCGCGCAGTTCGTCCATGTCCTGCGGGGGGATCACGCCGCCCACCACGATCATGATGTCCTCGCGCCCGGCCTGCCGCAGGGCCGCTTTCACTTGCGGCACAAGCGTCAGATGGCCCGCCGCCAGCGATGACACGCCGATCACATGCACATTGTTGTCCAC
>CANCSY010000129.1 GCA_947380915.1 Beijerinckiaceae bacterium | reverse complement strand
AAGGGCAGTTTCATGCCGGGGGGCAGGGGCAGGCCAGCGGTCACGGATTTCATCTTTTCTTCCATGAGGCGCTCGCCCTTCTTGCGGGCGTCCTCATGGGCGGTGACGACGAGATCTTCCACGATCTCCTTCTCGTCCGCCCGCAGCAGCGAGGCGTCGATGGTCACGCCACGCATGGCGCCCTTGGCGGTCAGCGTCACCTGCACGAGGCCCCCGCCGGACTGGCCGACCACCTCGATATTTTCCAGCTCAGCCTGCATATCCTGCATGCGCGCCTGCATGGCCTGCGCCTGCTTCATCAATCCCATGATGTCTTTCATTGGAGTCCGCGCCTCACAAATCGTCTTCGGTATAGATCTGGTCGGCATAGCCGACTTCGTCGCCGCCATCGGCTGTTTCGGGCGCAATGGCTGCGGTGACGGGTTCGGGCTCCACCTCGGGGGCGCGGATCGCCATGATCTGCGCGCCGGGGAAGGCCTCCAGCACCTTGCGCACGAGGGGAATGGCGCGCACGCCGGTCATCTTTTCCTCGGTGCGGGCGGCCGCCTGTTCCTTCAGGGTCGGCGCGCCCTCTTCGCGGGAGACCGCGACCATCCAGCGGATTCCCGTCCATTCCTGCAGGCGCCGCATGAGGGTCTGGGCGAGCTGGGGCGAGGCGCCAAGGGTGAGCGAAAATTCGATGGACCCGCGCTCGAAGCGCACCAGCCGCACATCCTGCTCCAGCGCGATCTTCAATTGAATGTCGCGGTTGGCCTGCGCCAGCGTCACCAGATCCTCGAAGCGGGGGATCTCGACGCGAGCCTGCGGCTGGGTCTCGGCCTGGGCGGTGGGCCTTTGCTGGGGCAAGGGTGTGCTGGCCGCCACGCTCATGGGCCTGGCCGCAGCCATGGCCGAGGCGCCGCCTCCGCCCGAGGGCGACCCCTGCCGCACCGGCGCGCGTGATTCGCCGCCGCCCTGGGGCGCGCTGGCCAGTTTGCGCAGGACATCGTCGGGGGTGGGCAGGTCAGCCGCATAGGCGAGGCGCACCAGCACCATGTCGGCGGCCGCCAACGGGCGCGGCGCGTCGCGCATGTCCTGCAGGCCCTTGGTCAGCAATTGCCAGGCGCGGGTCAGCACGGGCATGGAGAGCGCCGCCGCGAAGGCGCCGCCACGGCTCGCCTCCTCCGGGCTCACCGAGGAGTCCGGCCGGTCGCTCTTCACCAGCTTCAGCTTGGTGACGAAATGCACGAATTCGGCGAGGCCGGTGAGCACATGGGCGGGGTCGGCGCCCATATCATATTGCTCTTTCAGAATGCCCAGCGCGCCCGCCGCGTCGCCCTTCATCACGGACTCGAAGAGGTCGATGATGCGGGCGCGGTCAGCCACGCCCAGCATGTCGCGCAGGCCGAGCGCCGTGATGGCGCCGCCGCCCGATCCATGGGCGATGGCTTGGTCGAGGATCGACAGGGCGTCGCGCACCGAACCCTCCGCCGCGCGGGCGATCAGGGCCAGCGCGTCGCGCTCGATGTCCACCTGCTCCTTGGCGCAGATGCCCGCCAGATGGTTGATCAGCACATCCGGCTCGATGCGGCGCAGGTCGAAGCGCTGGCAGCGCGAGCGCACGGTCACCGGCACCTTCTCGATCTCTGTGGTGGCGAAGAGGAATTTCACATGTTCGGGCGGCTCTTCCAGCGTCTTCAACAGGGCGTTGAAGGCGTTCTTGGAGAGCATGTGCACTTCGTCGATGATGTAGACCTTGGTGCGCGCCATCACCGGACGAAAGCGGGCGTTCTCGATGATCTCGCGCACATCGTCGACGCCCGTGTGGGAGGCGGCGTCCATCTCGATCACATCAATGTGACGGCTCTCGATGATCGCCTGGCAATGGGCGCCAAGCTCGGGCATGTCGATGGTGGGCCGCGTCACGGCGGGATGGCCGTCGCGGGCGGGCAGTTCGTAGTTGAAGGCGCGGGCCAGAATGCGGGCTGTGGTGGTCTTGCCCACCCCGCGCACGCCGGTCAGCAGATAGGCCTGATGGATGCGGTTGAGGTCGAAGGCGTTCGACAGGGTCCTGACCATGGCCTCCTGGCCGATCAGATCCTCGAAGCTGGACGGGCGATATTTGCGCGCCAGCACCCGGTAGGCGGCGGGGGGCTGGGCTGCAGGGGGTGACGACATGCCGAGGTCGAAGCCCAGCGAGGGTTCTTCGACTCCACCACCGGCGGCGGCCTCGTGCTGTCGCTCATCGGTCATGTGGCGCCGTTCCAGGGCCGGCCCCGAAGGGGACGCGGCGTGAAAGGTGGGAGGCTGGACAGAGACCCGCCCGGTCTCGTTAGGGCTGCTTCCTTCCGGACCTGACCCGGTTGGCGAGTGGAACGTCCACCGCCAACCTCCCGCTCCTTATGTGGACCAGACAGGCGCATTTCGCAAGCGCGCCCTGTCGCTTTTTCACGGCGCGATCAAACCCTGTAGAAATCCCGATACCAGGCCACGAAGCGCCCGATCCCCACCTCAAGGGGCGTGGAGGGGCGGAAACCCACGGCCTTCTCCAGCGCCTCGATGTCGGCGAAGGTGGAGGGCACGTCGCCGGGCTGCATGGGCAGCAGGGTCTTTTTCGCCTCCCGGCCCAGCGCCCGCTCCAGAATGGCGATCATATCCAGCAGGGCGACCGGTTCGTGGTTGCCGATGTTGTAGACCCGCCAGGGCGCCGTGCTGGAGCCGGGGTCCGGCGCGGCCCCGCTCCAGGCGGGGTCGGGCGTCGCGGGCTGGGCGAGGGTGCGCACGACGCCTTCCACGATGTCGTCCACATAGGTGAAGTCCCGCTTCATCTGGCCGTGGTTGTAGACGTCGATGGGCTCGCCCGCGAGGATCGCCCGGGTGAAGAGAAATAGCGCCATATCCGGCCGCCCCCAGGGTCCATAGACCGTGAAGAACCGCAGGCCCGTGGTTGGCAGTCCATGGATGTGGCTATAGGCGTGGGCGACGAGTTCGTTGCTCTTCTTGGTCGCAGCATAGAGCGACAGGGGATGGTCCACCGAATCAGAGACCGAATAGGGCTGGCGGGTGTTCGCCCCGTAGACGGAGCTTGAGGAGGCGTAGACCAGATGCTGCACGGCGAAGGCCCGGCTCTGTTCGATGATATGGTAAAACCCCACGAGGTTGGCGCTGACATAGTCCTGCGGCGCCTTCAGGGAATGGCGCACCCCCGCCTGCGCCGCCAGATGGGCCACGAAGCCGGGCCTGTGGGTCTCGAACAGCCGCCGCACCGCCTCCCCATCCGCGACATCCCCCTTTGTGAAGGCGAAGCCGGGGAATTGCCGCAACTGGGCGAGCCGGGCTTCCTTCAGGGCGACGTCATAGTAGCTGTTGAGATTGTCGAAGCCGATGACGCGGCAGCCAGCTTCTAGCAGGCGGCGCGCCAGATGAAAGCCGATGAAGCCTGCCGCGCCCGTCACCAGAATGGGTGCCTGCCGCAGGGTGTCGAGCGCCGCCTGAGTCGCCTGCTGGCTCGCGTCCTGAGTGCTCATGGCGTTGATCCCCATTCAAAGCCTGCGTTTAGGGGCAAAGGCCCTTCCGATCAATATCCACAGACCCCGCGATCCATAGGCCGGAGGCCCGGGGACATGATATGCAGGATCAAAATAGCCGGAGCCATTTTCATGAACGATCCTTTCATCGATGAACTTTCCGCTGTCGTCGGCTTTTCGGGCAATCCGCTGAACCGCCTGTCGGAGAAGCGCGACGACGCGCAGGCGTTGGCCGAACTGGCGGCGCGCGCGGAGGCCCGCAGCCTCGTCTTTGTCTCGGACACGCCGGTGTTGAAGCAGAAGGGTGACGCCCTGGACCCCTTTTTCACCCTGGCCGAAGTGGAGGCGCTCGGCGCCCGCGACGAGCAGGCTCTGCTTGGCCAGACCCCCGACGCCCCCGTTTTCGCCACCCTGCTCAAGCCTGAAGTCGCCCGGCGTGACGAGGCCAAGGGCGCCCTCGTTCTTCCCGGGCGGGAGGATCTCGCCCTCATCGACCTGCGCAGCCTCGCGGCCAAGGCCCTGCTGCCCCGACCCACCATCGCCATGATGGCCCAGGCCAAGAGCCTTCTGTTCTGGCACGCGAAGCACAGGTTCTGCTCCCAGTGCGGCGCGCCGAGCAGCGTGTCTTCCGCAGGCTGGAAGCGCGAATGCGCCGCCTGCAAGGCGCAGCATTTCCCCCGCACCGATCCGGTGGTCATCATGCTGACGGTGCGTGGCGACCGCTGCCTGCTGGGGCGTCAGGCCCGGTTCGCGCCGGGCATGTATTCGGCGCTGGCTGGCTTTCTGGAGCCCGGCGAGACCATAGAGGAGGCGGTGCGCCGCGAGGTCATGGAGGAGGCGGGCGTGCGGGTCGGCCGCGTGACCTACATGGCCTCCCAGCCCTGGCCCTTTCCAGCCACGCTGATGATCGGCTGCCTCGCCGAAGCCCTGACCGAAGAGGTCATCGTGGATTACGCCGAACTGGAGGACGCCCGCTGGTTCTCCCGCGCCGAGATTCAGGACATGCTTGGCGGCGAACATGGGAATGGCCTTGGCGCGCCCCAGCCCATCGCCATCGCAAGGTCATTGATGCGAGCTTGGGCTTTTCCCGTAGCGTGAGATTGCCTCACGTCGATTTTTTTCCGTGATAACAAGAAGCTGAAGCTATTCATTTGAGTATATCCTACTATTTGTCATACGACAAATATCATTTGATCCTGAAGGTAAATGTCAAATGATAGACAATGTTTGTATAAAAAAATGTTCTAAAAAACAAAATCCTTTATTGCCGTAACGGGTTAATCAATGTTACCTCGAACTCACTGCGATCCGGTTCGGACAAGAAAATCCGCTTTTTCGCCACAGAAATGTTGTTCGGAAACGAAAATGGCCTCTGAAACAGAGCATGACTCCGCCGCTTCAAGCGCCCATGGTGGCCCGGAATCCCCGGCGCCCCGCCAAAGGGCCAAGCGTCTGCCAGCGGCCGAGCGCAAGGCCGTCATCCTGCGCGAAGCATCGTTGTTCTTCGCAAAGGAGGGGTTTGCGGCTTCCACCCGCGATCTCGCCGACAAGCTCGGTGTAAGGCAAGCTTTACTATACAAATACTTCCCGTCCAAGGAAGCTCTACTTGAGGCAATTTTTGTTGACGTTCTTGCGGTCCATTGGGCCATGGAATGGGCGAAGGTTCTGTCCGACCAGTCGTTGAGCCTGGAAGAACGGCTGGCTCAGGTCTATATCGCGCATCTGGAACATGAAGACGGCATCGGTCTTCGCCTGTTCCTGCGCGCCGCGCTGGATGGCTGGGTTTTGCCTGTCCGCAGGCTGGACCTGGTGAACGACAAACTGGTGCGGCCCATGATCGCGGATTTGCGCCGCGAAGCGAAACTGCCCGGCTTCGAGTCTCTGCCTCTCATGGCCGGAGAGTTCGAACTCGCCATGGTGCTTCATTCTTCCGTCATCTTCCATTCCATGCGCAGCCATATCTATGGTGGCAACATTCCCCCCGACACGCATGCGGTGGTGCGCCTCTATGTCTCCACCTTTCTCCAGGGCGCACGGCCAAACCTTCTGGTCCTGCATGGCCCCGACGCGCCGGCCGAGTTCAAACTCCCCTATTCGACGAAGAAAAGCGCGGTCTGACCGTTTGTTGCTCACGGGCCGGGCGTTATGCAGAATCATCGGAATGTGATGAATCTGGTTGACGCCCGCCCGGCCAAGCCTTTACATCATCCTCAGTCGCCAACCTGCGCTGCCTGAAACGGACCTCGAACCGTGTCGGCGTGGGCCGCCGGGTATGAGGAACGTGATGATTCGTATGATGCGCAGCCTTCCCGGCGCCCCCCTGAAAACCCGGCTCACGGTTGTTTTCGGCCTTCTGATCCTCGGCAATGCGCTGGCCTGGGGCATGGCTCTGGCCGCTTTCCATGACGAGCCCGTTCTGCTTGGCGCCGCCTTTCTCGCCTATGTGCTTGGCCTGCGCCACGCCATCGACCCCGATCACATCGCCGCTATCGACAACGTTACCCGCAAGCTCATGCAGGAGGGCCAGCAGCCCGTCACCACGGGGCTCTGGTTCGCGCTTGGTCACTCCACTATCGTCGTGGTTGCAGCGGCGCTGCTCGCCCTGACGGCCGCTGCCCTTCAGGACCAGTTCGAGGAGTTCAAGAGCATCGGCGGGCTGATTGGCGTTTCCGTCTCGGCGGGCTTTCTCATTCTGATCGGCCTGTTCAATCTGGTCCTTCTCAATGGGGTCTGGCGCAGCTTTCGGCAGGCGCGGCGCACAGGGCGCATTTGCGAGGAAGACACCAATGCGCTGCTGGCGCGACGCGGCTTCCTCGCGCGCATCCTGCGCCCGCTCTTCGGCATGATTTCGAAGCCCTGGCATATGTATCCGCTGGGCTTCCTGTTTGCGCTGGGTTTCGACACGGCCACCGAGATCAGCCTGTTCGGGGTGGCTGCGGCCAGCGCCTCCAATGGCGTGTCCTTCCTCGACATCCTCTGCTTCCCCCTGCTCTTCACAGCCGGCATGGCGCTGGCCGACACGGCGGATGGGGTGCTGATGCTCGGCGCCTATGGCTGGGCCTTCGTGAAGCCGATCCGCAAGCTCTTCTACAATCTCACGATCACCTTCCTGTCGGTGGTCGTGGCCTTTTTCATTGGCGGCATCGAAGCCCTCGGCCTCATTGGCGAGCGCCTTGGTCTGGAGGGCTGGTTCTGGGATCTGGTGGCGGGCGCCAATGACCGGATGGCGCTGCTCGGTTTCATCCTCATCGGCGTCTTCGCGGGCGCCTGGGCCCTGTCGGCCCTTGTCTATCGGATGGGCGGCTATGACAATCTGGAGATCAAGGCGGAGGCCTGACGCCGCCTCTGTCCCTCACTCCGCCGCCTTCTGCGTCGCCAGACGGAAGGGATGGGCGGGATAGACGCCCAGGATCTTCACCTCGCGGGAAAAGAATTCCAGCTCCTCCAGCGCGCGGCGCAGGGCGGGATCCTCCGGATGGCCGTCCACATCCGCCAGAAACTGGGTCGCGGCGAACTCCCCGCCCACCATATAGCTTTCCAGCTTGGACATATTGACCCCATTGGTGGCGAAGCCGCCCAGCGCCTTGTAGAGGGCCGCAGGCACGTTGCGCACGCGAAACAGGAAGGTCGTCACCGGATTGGGTTCGCCCTTGGGCAGCCATTGGGGCGTCTTCGACAGGATGATGAAGCGGGTCGTGTTGTGTTTCTCGTCCTCCACATCGGTGGCCAGCGTCTTCAGCCCGTAGATGCCCGCCGCCAGCGCTGGCGCCAGCGAGGCGCGGGTGGGATCTTTCCACTCCGCCACTTCGCGCGCCGAGCCTGCGGTGTCGCCGGTGACGATGGCTTTGAGGCCCAGCTCCCGGATGATCTTGCGGCACTGGCCGAGCGCATGGACATGGCTATAGACCGAGCGGATGGTCGAAAGATCCGCCTCCGGAAGGGCCAGAAGCTGGAAATGGATCGGCAGGAAATATTCGCCGATGATATGCAGCCCGGCCTCGGGCAGAAAATGATGGATGTCGGCCACGCGCCCGGCGATGGAATTCTCGATGGGGATCATACCCAGATCCGCCGTGCCGTCGATGATGGCGGCGAAGGCGTCCTCGAAGCTGGCGCAGGGCAAGGGCTCCCAGTCCGGATAGACGTCGAGACAGGCGATATGGGAATTCGCCCCCGGCTCGCCCTGATACGAGATCACCTTCTTCAACTGTCTCTCCTGATCGTTCACTTGCGCGCCAGCATGACCCGGGCGCGCTCGAGATCATGGGGGGTGTCCACCCCAAGCGGAACCTCGCCCACCACGCTGACGTCAATCCGCATGCCCGCTTCCAGCGCGCGCAATTGCTCCAGCTTCTCCCGTTGCTCCAGCACCGATGGCGGCAGGGCGACGAAACGCGCCAGAGCCGCGCGGCGATAGGCGTAGAGCCCAATATGATGCCACAGCGGCCCCTCCCCATGGGGGGCGGTGGCGCGGGTGAAATAGAGCGCCCGCATCTGTGTTTCGCTGAGGGGCGAGCCCACCACCTTCACAACATTGGGGTCGATGCGTTCTTCCGCCCGCGTGATCTGCGCGCAGACCGTGCCAATGTCGACGGCCGGATCGGCCAGCGGCTGAAAGGCGGCGCGCACGGTGGCCGCCTCCACGGTGGGCAGGTCGCCCTGCACATTCACCACGATATCGTGAAGTCCATGGGGATCGGCGAGGCTGAGGGCCTCGAAGATGCGGTCCGAGCCGGACTGGTGGTGCATGCCCGTGAGCACCGCGCGTCCGCCCGCGGCCTCGACGGCGGCGACGATTTCAGGGGCGTCGGCGGCGACGACCACCTCGCCGATGCCCGCCTCGCAGGCCCTGCGCCAGACGTGGACGATCATCGGTTCGCCCTGAATGTCAGCCAGGGGCTTGCCGGGAAGGCGGGTGGAGGCCATGCGGGCGGGGATGAGAATGATGGCGGTCATGGGATCAGGCGGCAAAAGGTAGCATTGAGGATGTTGCTTATACTGTTGCCAAGCAGGGCGCAAAGCGGGTAATCAACGCCGGACTGATGGGGCCGGGGGATCGGCCTCTTACGCCCTTTCGCGTCTGACGCGCGGATTGGCTGAAAGCGGAGCCTGCAGGCATGGATTCTTTCGAGCTCAACAAGATCGCCGGCGCTGTGCTCG
>CANCSY010000128.1 GCA_947380915.1 Beijerinckiaceae bacterium | reverse complement strand
GTCCGCGTGAACAAGCAATGGAGATTGATCTTCCAGTGGGACAGCAGCCATGGGGAGGCGAGAGGCCTCTATCTGGACGATCATCGGTATATGTGAGGTGAGCCATGTTGACGACAAAGCGCAAGCCCGCGACGCCAGGTGAAATTCTGATCGAGGAATTCATGGAGCCCATGGGCCTGACCCAAGGCGCCCTTGCGGAGGCCATGGGCGTGCAGCGCAAGCATGTGAACGAGCTGTGCAACGAGCGCCGCACCGTCACCGCCTCCACGGCGCTGATCCTCGCCCGCGTCTTCGGCAACAGCCCCGAGTTCTGGCTGAATCTGCAGCGGCGCAGCGACCTGTGGAAGGCGCTGGACTCGCCGCTGGAGCGCGCGCGGATCGAGCGGGCGCGGCCACTGAACCCCGTCACCCCATGAAAAAGCCCCCGGTCGCGAAACCGGGGGCTGGTTGGTTTCCGTGGTCTGGCTCAGCCCGCGAGGGCCTTCAACTCGGCGACGATGGCCTCGCCCATTTCCGTGGTGGAGACGTAGGATGTCGCGGCGCCCTTGATGTCGGCGGTGCGTAGGCCCGACGCCAGCACGTTCGAAATCGCCTTTTCGATCATGTCGGCGGCCTCGCCCAGACCGAAGGAATAGCGCAGGGCCATGCCGAAGGAGCCGATCATGGCGATGGGATTGGCGAGGCCCTTGCCAGCGATGTCGGGCGCTGAACCATGCACGGGCTCATAGAGCGCCTTGCGCTGCCCGGTCTTGGGGTTGGTCTCGCCCAGGGAGGCCGAGGGCAGCATCCCGAGCGAGCCCGTGAGCATGGCCGCCACGTCCGAGAGCATGTCGCCGAAGAGATTGTCGGTCACGATCACGTCGAACTGCTTGGGCCAGCGCACCAGCTGCATGCCCAGGGAATCCGCCAGCTGATGCTCAAGCTGCACGTCGGGGAATTCGCGCTTGTGCAGGGCGGTCATCACCTCGTTCCAGAGCACGCCTGACTTCATGACGTTGCGCTTCTCGGAGGAGGTGACCTTGTTGTTGCGCTTGCGCGCCAGCTCGAAGGCGACACGGCCGATGCGCTCGATCTCGTAGGTGTCATAGATCTGCGTGTCGATGCCGCGCTTCTGGCCATTGCCCAGATCGATGATCTGCTTGGGCTCGCCGAAGTAGACGCCGCCGGTCAGCTCGCGCACGATCATGATGTCGAGGTCCTCGACGATCTCGCGCTTGAGGGAGGAGGCGTCGGCGAGCGCTGGATAGCAGATGGCCGGGCGCAGATTGGCGAAGAGACCCAGATCCTTGCGCAGGCGCAGCAGACCCGCCTCGGGGCGCACGTCATAGGGCACCGCATCCCACTTGGGGCCGCCCACCGCGCCGAACAGCACCGCGTCGGCGGCCTCAGCCAGCGCCATATGCTCTTCGCTGATCGACGCGCCATGGGCGTCATAGGCCGCGCCGCCCACAAGGCCGCGCTCGAATTCGAAGCTGGCGAGGCCAGCCTCTCCCATGAAGGCCGCGACCTTCTCCACCTCGGTCATCACTTCGGGGCCAATGCCATCGCCGGGCAGCAGGAAAATCTTATGGGTCGCCATCAGGTGTCATCCGCATGAAAGGGGTTTCGCGCGGAAGTGCTAGCGGGGCGGAAGGCGAATGGCAAGGCGCCCAGGGCGCTCGGGCTCAGTGCAATCGGAACTCTTCGTCCACATGGCGCCACTCGGCGGGCTTGATGAGCCGTTCATGGGCGATGCGCACCGAATGCAGCGGCCCGTCCAGACTGGCCCGCCAGAAATCCAGAAAGCGCCGCAACTCCGGATAATGGGGGTGCAGATCATAGCGCTGCCAGACGAAGCGCTGCAGCAGGCCAGGGTGATCGGGCAGGTGGTAGAGGATGTCTGCGGTCGTCAGGCCATAGCCCTGCAACTGTGCGCGGAAGTCGGCGGACGCCATGGAATCGCCTCCAAATCAGTTCGACACCAGGGCAGGATAAGCGCGCCATCGCCGCGCCGACAATGGCCACGCTTGAAAAACATCAATTGGATTCAATGAATTGGCAGCCAATACCGGAGAGTGCCGCCAGAACGGCAAAGCCGCCGGGGATCGCGCCCCGGCGGCTCAGGCGTCACGGTCAAATCAGCATCCGGGCCGAGCCTTGCGACGGGCCCCCGCCTACTTGAAGCGCTCGTTGGTCCATTTGGCGATGTAATCATAGAGGTTCTTCGTGACATTCGCGTAGGACTGCCCCGTCACCTTGGAACATTCCTCGCAAGCCGTCATGCCATGCACCGCCCCTTCGGCGACCACATAGTCCTTGTCCTTGCTGGCCGCGACATCATAGTGAATCTCGTTGTCGCGGATGAAATAGTGCCCGCCCATGGCGGTGATGAGCAGCGGCACGCTGATCTGTTTCAGCGCGCAGGGCGTCGAATTGTTCGCCGAGCACCAGTCGATGTCATCGATCGAGTCCTTCGCGCGAATAGCGTTGGCGCTGAGGAACGAGGTCAGCGTCAGGAACATCGTGCCGTTGGACAGGGTCTTGTCCAGCTTCGCATTCTGGGTGACCGGGGCGCGCACGGACGTGATGATCTGCGTGGAGACAGTGCCGTCATTCTTGATGAGCTTGTGGGGCTCCTTGGTTCCGGGATGGATGCTCATGGAGAAGTCCATCATGCGGGCGCGATTGCGATAGACGATGAAGGGCGCGTCGTCGGTCGTCCTGCCCTTGCCCTGCTTGATCTCCTCGCGCATGGCCACGGCCTTGTCGATCAACCGGTTCATGCGCGCCGCCTGAGCCTTGAAATACCGGTCCATGAATTCCGCCGAATAGACCGACTGGCCATTGGGGTTGAAGCCATTAGCCGGATTGAAGGGGTCAAGGGCCGCGTCGATCTTTGACGGATCATTTTCATCCAGAACCGCAGGATTGAGGCTGCGCATGGAATTGACGGTATTGCCGGGATGGGCGTCGAGCAGCACCATGGCGTCGGCCTTCGGCAGATCCTTCAGTTCATTGCCGCATTGGGTCAGCTTGCGCGGGTCCTGACAGAATTCGAGGCCCTTCTCGGCGGTGGCCTGATAGAAGGTCGTCGAAGGTCCGCCGCCCGAATGGCCGATCAGGATCACCCTGGTGATGCCCTGCTGCTTGCGCAGGAAATCGACGCCCTGCCGGATGTCGGCGGCGATGTTTTCGAAATTCACGCTGGCTTCGTTATTGTCCGAGCGCGGATTCATGCCAAGCACCATGAAGCCCCGTTTGGCGAGTTCGCGCGTGGCGATGAGGCTCATGAAATTCGACGTGCGATGCACGGTCAGAAAGGCGACCGTGGGAGCGGGCCCGCTGTCGGGAACATAAAGCGCGCCCTTGGTGGCGTTGGGCTGGAACTGGATGTAGCGGGGGTTGCTCTGGGCCTGGGCGGCGGTGGCGGCAAGCCCGAGCGCGAGCCCGATGGCTGCGGCGTTCATCATCTTCATGGCGCGTTCCTCTTTGATTTATGGCGTCATGTAACCAGCAGATCGCACACACGACAAGACCGGGACTGCATTTTATCGCAGTCCCGATCGGGCCGCCCTTCGCCATGATTCCTTATTTCACCTGGCCGGTCATCTCCACGATGGGCTGCTGCCCACTTGTGCTGATCAGCTTGATCGCCCTGGCGTTCAGATCGACCTGCTTCAGGTCGATCATGCGGATCGTCTGGTCATCGTAGGATTTGTAGTAGTAGCGCAGGCTCTGGGGATCCCGCGCAATGGTCAGCATAGTGTAATCGCTATGAACGACCCCGTCGCTCACCTCTCTGGAGACGCCCACCGGGATGTCGAAATTATTGAGAATGTGAAAGACCTGCTCGACGCCGCCTTGCGCTGTGCTGGAGGGAACGGCGGTCTGGCTGAAGATCGCCGCCCTGACAAAACGAGACGGCGGGGTGAAGTCGCCTGGCAAGCCCACCATGCCGCTACCCTGGCCCAGTTGCGAGAAGCTCTGGCCAGCGATCCGCACCGGGGCGGCGTTGCGCGGCTCCAGCGAAATGTAATTACGCAAGTTGGTCATATGCCAATCGAAGGAGGGCGAATTGGTCATCACCCCTAGCGGATTGTCGTGGATGACGAGCCGCCCGCCCACGGGCTCTATGGCGATGCTGGCCCCCGTCCTGTCGTAGACGACATAGTGGAACGGCGGCGCTTCGGGTCCCCAATGGTCGATGACGGTGGGCGTGATGATGACGTCGCCACGTTCAATCGCCTCGCGGGCCTCGGCGACCAAGGAAAACTGCGTCAGTAGCCAGTTCGGAAAATCACCGGGGGAGAGGCCCTTGGTCTGGTTAGCTTCGGTGACCGGCGTGTAAGCTGCGAAATCCGGAAAATAGAAGGCCCCGACCGCGAGCCCTTGCTCATTGAGTCCGTCCAGCAACTTCACATCCGTGAAGGCGACGGCGCCCACGGCGGCGTATTTCGCCGTATATCTGAGGCCATCGCCCCTGGGCGTCTTGCCGACGAAGGCGTGGCCGCGCGGCACGACCGCGATCGAGCTTTCAAGTTTGACGCCGAATTCGACTGTCCGCCCATGCACGAAGGATCCGTCGCTGGTTTTCAGCATGACGCCCGTGCAGGCCAGCGCTGACTGCGCCGCCAATGCGAGCGCCATCGCAGCCGCGAAAATGGGTCGGATCTTCCTGATTATACGCATGCTCGGCTCCCTGCATTCTTCAGTCACCTGAAGATGTAGAAGCCGCAGCTCCGCAGGCAATGGCGCCGCCCCGAATGGGTAGGCGGCAACCCGGCGCAACAGCGCCGCGCGCCGCCGCGCTTTCAGTCAAACAGCTGGCGATCCCGGCAGCGGGACGCCAGCCGCAGAAGTTCCAGCCTTCTACTGCAAACGCTTGTTGATCCAGCCCGAAGCGTAGTCGAAGAAATTCTTCGTCACATTCGAATAGGCGGAGGCTGGCTGCGCGCAATTCGTGCAGGGCGTTACGCCTGTCGTTGCGCCTTCGACGACGATGAAATCCTTGTCCTTTGTCGCCGCATGAATGTAGTTCGTCTCGATCTCCACGATCAGATTCTGGAACGACGCCTGCATGGCCGCAGCCAGCAAGGGCACGCTCGTGTGTTGCAGCATGCAGATCGTGGAATTGTTGCTCGAACAAAGATCGATCGCCGCCTCGTCCATCGAATTGGTCGCCCGGATCGCGTTGCTGCTCAGGAAGGAGCGAACCGTCAGCCCGTTGCGGGACCCTTCCTTGAAGGTGCGGCCCATATGGGCGAGTTCGGGACGCGGCGGCGCGATGCTCGGAATGATTTCCATCGAGACCGTTCCGTCGTTCTTCAGTAGCTTCTCCGGCTGGATCGTCGTGCGCCGGATGCTCAGATCGAGAGACTGCAAACGCGCCGCATCGAAACCGGGAATCGAAAATGGCGCATCGTCGGAATAGAAGTCCGTGCCGGACGTGATGCTGACCAGACGCTTCTGAGCGATGTCGACAAGTTCGTTCATGCGTTTGGCCTGGGCCGCGTAATATTTCGCCTTGAACGCCTCGGAATAGGTCGAAGATCCCTTGGGGTTGTAGCCATTCTCTGGCGCATAGGGGTCAAGTTCCCTGGTGACGACGGGATTGTTGATATCGCCCGTCACGGAAGGATTGATGCTGCGCAGGCGCAGGATCGGATTTCCCGGATGGCCGTCGCTCAGGATGATGGCGTCGGCCTTGGGGAGATTGGCGAGGTTGTCGCCGCATTGCATGAGTTTGCCCGGCCCCTTGCAGACCGACGGGCCATTCTCGGCGACCGCCTGATAGAAGCTCATCGTCACGCCGCCGCCACTGTTGCCATAGAGAACGACCTTCTGAACCTTTTGCGTCTCCTTGAGATATTTGACGCCCGCCGCCACATCGAGGGGAATCTGCTCCCAGTCGACGACGGATTCATTGTTGACGAACCGGGAGTTCATGCAGAGCGCCACGAAGCCGCGTTTGGCGAATTCCGGGCAGGCGATGTTCGGCATGTAATTGGCTTCGCGATGCATGACGAGCACCCCGATGCGCGGCTCGGCGCCGCCAGTCTGCTTGTAGACCGCGCCCATGGCGTTGGCGGGAAACTGCACGAATTGAGGGGCGTTCTGGGCCTGAGCCGATGCACTGATGAGACTGATCGCGGCTGCGCCTGCGACCATGAGCGCTTTGCTATGTGACATTTGTTTCTCCCCCGTTCTTTGATCACCATTCTTGGCTGTTTCAGGGATCGGCGCAAGCGGGGCTGCGTCAGCCCCGCGCGGGCGACCCATTGTCGGCCAAACACGCCAAGGTCGGACCAAACAGGGCGCATACCAAGACTCAAGGGGCCTGCGACCTGGAAACGGCTTAATTTTTGCCGCTATTGGAAGCGTAATTCATCAACCAGTCGCGCTCCTCATCCTTGATGGTCAGCGCCCGGCGTACTTCCTCCTGAACCGTGTCGCCGGTCTCGTAATCTGGCACGAACCCGACGAGCTTCTCGGCGTCCGACGCATATTCCGGGTCTTTTTCGAAAGCTCTTATCGCCTCACGTGCGGCCTTGATGGCTTCCGGTGGGACATTGGGCGGGAAAACAATCATGCGCTGCATGGCTGAAGATGTCGCAAGGACCCGTTTGTAGGCCTCCCACAATTGCCCTTCAGGTTCTTTGCCTTTCACTTCACGGTAAAACTTTTCAAAGGACAGCATATCGAGCCCGCGCACCTGAGACGGTTCAGCAAAGCGCGTTCCATTCCAGCCCGGATTATAGAAGAGCGGCAAGGCCGTGCCGTTGGCGATCACACCGGGCTCGACCACAGAGCGGTAGCCGGGCGGACTTTCAGAAAAGAGGCTGATCTCACCCCTGTCAAAAGCAAGGCGCGCGGAAGAATTGCTCTTGTATCCAGTCACATATTTATATTTCAAGCCAAGCATGTCGGCGGTGAGGCGCAGCAACAGATCTTTCGACGAGTCAGCGGACAATCCACCGATCACAATGTTTTGGCCATTGACTATGTCAGTCGGCCTCTTCAATCCCGGGGCGACATCAGCGCGCACGTAGTAAACAGTTGTACCGGGTTGATAGGCGACGAAATTATAGCTGAGAATATCAACGCGCGCCTTTTCCTTCACGCTGGCGTGGCGCCAGGCGATACCGGAGAGATAACCCACCATCGTTCCATCTCGCGGCGCAATCTCACCCAGGAAATTGCTTCCCACCGCGCCGCCAGCGCCATCCATATTCTGAACGATGACGTTGGGTTTTCCCGCCAGGTGTTTCGCCAGATACCGGGAAAAGAGCCGCCCCTCGATGTCAGTTGGGCCTGAAGATGCAAAATTGACCAGCAGTGTTACGCGCTTGCCTTTGTAGAATGGCTCTTCTGCGGCAAACGCCGCAGAACCATCGCGAAACGAAGACGCGGCGAGGACTCCAAAAGACATGGCGATGATTGTGCACCTTAAGGAAAAAGTCATCTCAGCCGCCCCACCCCTGATAACGCCCTCATCGGGGCGCCCGTACTTTTATAATCAAACGCAAAATTAGCAATCCGGACGCCTTCGAAAACCTCCGGACGAATAATGGTTTGGGTGGTTCGATGAGTGGCTGGGCGAGGGAACGCAGACATGGCTGATCGATCCCCGGGGCGTTTTGACGTTGACGCGCGGCTGACGGAGATTTCCGCCAAGGGCGGGGGCCCGGAACGCGGGGCGGCGCTTGTTGATTTTGAGATGTTCCGCCTGAGCCGGCTCAGTCCCGTACCGGGCAAAAGCGGTTTCGTTCGCACCTTAAAAAGGCTAGGCTGTTGATTTAAGATGGGTTTGTGGTGCCGCAGGAGGGACTCGAACCCCCGACCCCCTCATTACGAATGCTGTACTTTATCATATTTTATGGGCATAAATCCGCATAGTTGTATAGTTTGTTGTATAGTCCGCCGGAAAGGGTGCCCTGTCGTGTCGGCCCGACAAATCGGGCGGGTATAACCTCAAGCTTTGCTATAGTGAACCAGTTCGGCTCTTGGTATCGGGCTCTTGGCTTTAGCGGGGCTTCCAGCCATAGTGGTCGTAGGACAGCGATCACTCAATGGGCAAGAAAGATCTCAACGGTTGGTGGGTCGCTAAGGGACGTTCAGATGCTTGTTGGTTACTCTGCTCTCAGTACTACTCAACGGTACATAGAAAGCGATGGCTTGGCGCAGCGGCGTGTGGTGGAGATGGTGTGATGAAAAAAGTTGCTGCTTTTTTACTTATAATTTTAGGGTCGCCTTGGCAGCCGCTAAGCGCTCAAACGGCGCAAGATTATGCTCGCACACCTGAAGGATTTTATTTTTTACTTGGATCACTCTCCTATCAGTTAGAATTATGCAATCTCCCATTCCCCAATGAGGCAGTGGGTAATCTAGCTAAACAGGCTGGCGTAACTAAGGAAATGGCTTCAAACCAAGGGAAAGCGACAGTCGC
Organism: Beijerinckiaceae bacterium; assembly: GCA_947380915.1. Next base: position 262 of record CANCSY010000128.1, on the reverse strand, counting down.
GGAAGGAAGGATGGCAGCAAAAAGTGCTGCAGAAAAAAACGGGCTTGAAACAACCTGCGCGCGTGCGAGAGCTGGTCTTTCGCGATTGGGGCAGTAGGAGATGATATGAGCAATTATTCTAATGCAACATTTGAGAACGCATAGGTTCGACCGATGGCACAAGATTTGATAATGGTATAGGCACCAATGCTCAACAATCATAGTCATATTTGGTTCTTGGGTTTTATAACTGGTATAAATTTAGCTACTCAAGGAGCAGTGA
>CANCSY010000127.1 GCA_947380915.1 Beijerinckiaceae bacterium | reverse complement strand
TGCCCGGCGCCATCGGCCAGAAGCCGGGATCGGCGACCCTGCCCTTCTTCGGCGTGCAGCCGCAGATCGTGGACGCCGAAGGCAAGACCCAGCAAGGCGCCTGCGAGGGCAATCTGGTGCTCACGGATTCCTGGCCCGGGCAGATGCGCACGGTCTTCGGCGATCACGAGCGCTTCGTGCAGACCTATTTCTCCACCTATCCCGGGACCTATTTCACCGGCGACGGCTGCCGCCGCGACGCCGATGGCTATTACTGGATCACCGGCCGCGTGGACGACGTCATCAACGTGTCGGGCCATCGCATGGGCACGGCGGAAGTCGAGAGCGCGCTGGTGGCCCATCCCAAGGTGTCGGAATCGGCGGTCGTCGGCTTCCCCCACGACATCAAGGGACAGGGCATCTACGCCTATGTGACCCTGATGACGGGCGAGGAGCCCACGGAGGCCCTGCGCAAGGAGCTGGTGAACTGGGTGCGCAAGGAGATCGGCCCCATCGCTTCGCCTGACGTGATCCAGTTCGCGCCGGGCCTGCCCAAGACCCGCTCGGGCAAGATCATGCGCCGCATCCTGCGCAAGATCGCCGAAAACGAATTCGGCGCGCTGGGCGACACCTCGACCCTGGCCGACCCCAGCGTGGTGGACGATCTCATCGCCAACCGGCCGAAGTGAGATCGGCGCAAGCCTGAACAAGAACGGCGCCTCTCGGGGCGCCGTTTTGTTTCTCCCGGCGATCCCGCCCCAAAGAAAAACCCGGCCGCGAGGCCGGGTTGGATCTTGTTGCCGAGGCGCGTGAGGCTCAGGCGGCTTCTTCGATATCGCCGTCGGCAGCTTCCTCTGCGAGGTCCTCGGCGGCTTGTTCGGCCTTGGAGCCACGCTTGGGCCCCTTCTGGAGATGGGACTCGATGAGCTTCAGCGCCTCGCTGTCGGTCAGCTTCTGCACGACCGCGATTTCCCGCGCCATGCGGTCAAGGGCGGATTCATACAGCTGCCGTTCCGAATAGGACTGCTCCGGCTGGGCCTCGGACCGATAGAGATCGCGCACCACTTCGGCGATGGAGCCCAGATCGCCGGAATTGATCTTGGCTTCATATTCCTGCGCGCGACGCGACCACATGGTGCGCTTGATGCGCGCCCGGCCGGTGCGGGTGTCGAGCGCCTTCGTCACGGTGTCGGCGTCCGCCAGCTTGCGGATGGCGCCGGCGATGACCTTGGGCATGGGAACCTTGAGGATCATCTTGTCCTTGGCGAAGGAAATGACGAACAGTTCCAGCTTGAAGCCGGCCACTTCCTGCTCCTCGACGGCGGTGATCTGACCCACGCCATGGGCGGGATAGACGATGTGCTCGCCAGCCTTGAATCCCGTGCGCTGGGCGCCTGGCTTGGCGGCTGGCTTCACGGCTGCGGGGGCGACAGGCTTGGGCGCGCTGGGCGCTGACGTGGATTGTGTTTCGACGCGGGGCGCAGGCGCGGCGACCGCAACGGGAGATGCTGGGACTGGGGCGGAATCGGCGACAACTTGCGGTTTTTTGAGGTTCACAGTTCCAACATTCGTCTGAGGAGATTGGGGCGCCTGCTTGGCGGTCGGTTCTGCGCTCGCGGGCGCAGGCTGCGCCGCCGTAGCGGGCGCGGGGCTGGCTTGAACGGGCGCGGAAGGCTTGGATGTCGTGGCCGGGGCTGCATTATGCAACCCCTTGTCGGTCGAAGGCTTGCTCGCGACCGCCTTTTCAGGAGCGCTCTTTTCGGAAGCGGCCTTTGCTGGCGCCGCAGCGGCGGGCTTTGAAGGGGCGGGTTTGGCCTCGACCTTGCGGGCGGCCGGTTCGGCGGCCTTGGCGGCGACGGCCTTCACCTTGGCCTCATCGGCTTTCTTCTGCGGGGCCTTTGAGACAGAGGTCTGCGCCGAAGGGGCCTTGCTTGCGGGCTTGGCCGCAGGCGCGGCCGCCTTGGTTGCTGGCGCAGCCTTGCTGACCACAGGCGCGGCGACCTTCGCCGCAGGGGCGGTTGTCTTTATCGCGGGGGCCTTGGTGGCGGGGGCCTTTGCAACGGACGTCTTGGCAGGGGAAGTCTTGGCAGGGAGAGTCTTGGCAGTGGGCGTCTTGGCAGTGGGCGTCTTGGCCACAGGCGCCTTTGCTGCGCTGGCCTTGGCCACGGGCGCCGCCTTGGCAGGCTCAACCTTTTTGGAGGAAGCTGTCGCGGTCTTGGCGCTGGTCTTGGCCTTCGCGCTTGCTGTTTTGCTGTCCGCTACAGTCGCTTTCGCCACGGCCTTGGTCTTCGCGGATTTCTTGACGCTGCTGGTCTGCGCAGCAGAGGCGGCGGCGCGTGTCCTGGATGATGTCGACCCGGATGATTTCGACCCGGCAGCCTTGCCGACGGAGGCCTTCACGGCGGGCGCCCTGGCGACTGACTTGGAAGCGCTGGATTCCTTGGCTTTGGACGCGGCGCCTGTGCGCCCTGTGTTCCGCGACGACTGCATGGTCGAAGGCATACTCGGGTACTCCCTCTGTCATCCCGCTTTGGAGACGGGACAGGCGGCCGCTCACCCTGCGGTGAACGGTTCAGAGACCTTGGCTCGAACCGGACATGGTCGATGGCCTCCTGGCCGATCAGACGTTCCGGTCCTTCAATCCCGCAAAAAAGGCCACGGGCTCCCTGAGAAGAGACCGGGCCGACATGGGGAAAATGACCCCCCGGCTAACGCACGGACACCCGCACGAAGCTGAGCAAATGCCTTGATCGACTGTTAATAATTCGTATACCACAAAAGATGACGATTTCAAAATCGTCGCCACCTGTGGCTTAAGGGACGCACTTCAGCGGCCCTCCGAGGGTCGCCCCGAGCGTCGCCGGCCCGGTCTCAATCCCCTTCGCCGGGCTCGGCTGAAAAATAGGCGTCGAACTTGCCGTCTTTGCCATCGAACTGCTTGGCGTCTTCCGGCGAGTCGCGCTTGACCGTGATATTGGGCCAGGACTTGGCCATATCCGCGTTGAGTTTCAACCACTTGTCGAGGCCAGGCTCGGTGTCCGGCTTGATCGCCTCGGCGGGGCATTCGGGTTCGCAGACGCCGCAATCGATACATTCGTCAGGATGGATCACGAGCATGTTCTCACCCTCGTAGAAACAATCCACGGGGCATACTTCCACGCAGTCCATGTACTTGCACTTGATGCAGTTTTCGACGACGACGTAAGTCATTCAAACAGCTCCTGCCAACATCCCCCGGCGTGCGGTCCTTGCCTTCGCCAACAACACTGACGCTTTTGCTAACGCCTTTACGACCATGGCGCAAGATGACGGCGGCCGGTCAGGCCAGCGCGTCGTGGTCGGGCTCGACGTCGGCCGAATCAGAGGGCGCGTTGAGGTCCTCGTAGAGGTGGCGCGCCTCCTCATAGGGCCCACGCCGTTCCCCCGGCGCCACGACCTTCAGGACCCGGACCTGCCGCTCCAGCGCGATGGTCAGCACATCCCCCGGCCGCACCGCCTTGTCCGGCCCCGCCGCCCGCGCGCCGTTGAGGCGCACATGGCCCGCCGTGACCAGCTTCGCCGCAAGCGCCCGGGTCTTCACGACGCGCGCGAACCAGAGCCACTTGTCCAGCCGTTGCCGTTCCCCTGCCGGGGCGCCCGGACCCTTCCTAGGGTCCCGGCCCGCCATTACGGGAAAGACAGCCGCGCGTGGATCAATCCTTCTTGCCCTTGTTCTCGAGTTCGGCCTTCAGAGCGAGCAGCTTGGCGAAGGGCGAATTGGGATCGGGCTGCTTGTCGCGGCCGCTGGTGGGCCGTTCCGTGCTGGCGAAGGTCCGGTCGCCGCGCTGGTCGTTGCGCTCGGGACGTCCCTTCCCGAAGGGCCTGTCGCCACGGGGACGATCCCCCTGCGGGCGATCGCCATGCGGACGGCCTCCCTGGGGACGATCCCCCTGTGGCCGCTCACCCTGAGGTCTTGCGTTGAAGCCTTCGAACCGGCGCTGGTCGCGGCGGGGCTGCTGGGTGCGCTCCGGCGTTGCGCCAGCGGTGGCCTCTCCCTCTGCGGCGGGCGCAGGGGCGGCTTGCGCGCCATCGCGGGGCGGTCGCTGGGTCTGGTTGTCCCGGCGCGGTCCCCGGTCGCCGCGCCCGCGCGGACGCTCCGGCCTGCGGCCTTCATGCGGCCTGCGGCCGGGCCGCCAGACCTCGATCAGCACCTCTTCAACGGCGGCTTGTTCCGCTGCCAGTTCGGCGTTCTCGCCGTCTTCGGCCGCTGCGACGGGCGATTCGGAAGCGGCCGCCTCTTCAGCCACGGCTTCTTCCGCCGCACTCTCTTCCGCAACGGTTTCTTCCGCCACGGGCTCGGGAGCGGGCTCAGGCGCGGCCTGCGCCTCCACCTCGGTCGCTTCAACCGGCTCGACTGCGACCGCGTCCGCCGCTTCGCTGGCCTCCGCCTCGGCAGAAGCTTCGTCGGCGTCCGGGCTGGCTTCGGCGTTTGTCTCTTCGTCGGCCTCGCCCGTCTGCGCAGCGGGAGCGGCGATGGGCTGCATGGGCGCAGGCCTCAGGATCTGTGCGGTGATCGCGGGACCCTTGCGGCTCTCAGCCGCATAGCCCAGCGACTTCAGGATCGAGGCGAAGGCCTCGCCGGAGCAGCCCGCCAGGGAGGTCATGGCCACGGTGACGACGAAAGCGTCCCCATCGGCTGCGCCCGCCGGGGGCTCACCCACGGTGACGCCCGGCCGATAGGCGATGGCGGGGCGGATGAGGTCCGCGAGGCGCTCCAGAATGTCCACGCGCACGGCGCGCTCGCCCGACACGCGGAAACCGGCGGCGAGATAAAGCCCCTTGGGCGTATCTTTGTCGGCGGCGAAGGAGGTGCGGCCGGTGGAGGCCAGATGCGCGACCTCGTCCAGGCCCTTCACGCCCTCGATGCCGCCATGCTTGAGCGCCCAGAGCTGGGCGGCCAGCGCGCGGGGCGCCGGCTTGAGCAATTGCGGGAGATAGAGGTGATAGGCGCCAAAGCGCACGCCAAGCTTGCGCAGCGCGGCGCGGGCGCCCTGATCGAGGGACTTGGTCTCGGTGGCGACCTTCGAGCGTTCCAGCACGCCGAGCGATTCGCCCAGCTGGAAAGCGATGCCGCGCCCGATGCCCTCGAGCCCCTCGCCCGCTTCCAGTTCGGCAAGGCCCCCGAGGAGCTTCTTGATGTGCTGGGCGGTCCACAGGTCGAGCCGCCGCTGCACCAGTTCGAGCGCCGGGCCGGTGAGTTGCTCGTCGGCCAGCACCCGCACGCGGGGGGTCAGGATCTGTTCGCCCGAGGTGAGCTTGCCCACGGGCTCGCCGAGCCAGCGGATGGTGCCGTCATTGGCCAGGACGAAGGCCTCGTCCACCGCCTCGCTGACGCGGGTGGCGCGGCTCTCGATCTCGCTCGCCAGCGCCTGATGCGCGGCGGCGGTCAGAGTGCGGGCGACATCGCCCCCTGCCTGCGGGTCCGGTGTGAAACGGAACCCGTGCAGGTTTCCTACATGCTGACCTTCGACCATGACGTCGCCGGACCCGGTGATTTCCGCTTCGAGCATTGCATTCTCTCTCAAGCGACGCATCAGCACGCTCGTCCGCCGGTCGACGAACCGGTGGGCGAGGCGCTCGTGAAGAGCGTCGGACAAACTGTCCTCTACCTGACGCGTGACGCCCTGCCAATGCTCGGGATCACGCAGCCAGTCCGGACGATTGGCGATAAAGTTGAAGGTTCGCACCTGCGCAATGCGCGCGGAGAGGGTGTCGATCTCCCCGTCGGTGCGGTCGAACTGGGACAATTGGCGCTGGAACCACTCGTCGGGAACCCGCCCGGCGCGCACCACAAAACCGAACAGAGTGAGCGCCAGATCCGCATGAGCTGCGGGAGAAACCTTACGATAATCAGGTACTTGGCACACTTCCCAGAGACGCTGGACATCGGCCTTCGTCTTCGATTGGCGGCGCACGTCCGCGTCCCGCGAGAGCAGGTCGAGCACCACCATGTCGGTCGCCGTGGGCGCCCGCGTGAGGCCCGGTTCCGCGGGCAGCATCTCGAGCGAGGCCTGCAAACTTTCGATGGAAGAAAAATCCAGAGAAGAATTTCGCCACTGCAACATCATCAGCGGATCGAATCGGTGGGTTTCGATGGCCTGCGCGGTTTCCAGGTCAAAAGCGGGGCAGCGTCCGGTGGTTCCGAAGGCCCCATCCTTGATATAGCGCCCGGCCCGCCCGGCGATCTGGCCGAACTCGCCATTGTTGAGCGGGCGATATTGCCAGCCGTCGAATTTGCGATTTCCCGCGAAGGCGATGTGATCGACGTCGAGATTGAGCCCCATGCCGATGGCGTCGGTGGCGACGATGTAATCCACTTCCCCGGACTGATAGAGCGCCACCTGAGCGTTGCGGGTGCGCGGGCTCAGGGCGCCCAGCACCACGGCCGCGCCGCCCCGCTGGCGGCGAATCAGTTCGGCGATGGCGTAGACCTCCTCCGCCGAGAAGGCGACGATGGCGCTGCGCGGGGGCAGGCGCGAGAGCCTGCGCTCGCCTGCAAAGGTTAACGTAGACAGACGCGGCCGGGTCACGATGGGCACGCCCGGCAGTAGTTTTTCGATCAAGGGCTGGATGGTCGAGGCGCCGATCAGCCAGGTCTCCTCGCGCCCGCGCCGATTCAGAAGGCGGTCGGTGAACACATGGCCCCGGTCGAGATCCGCGGCGAGCTGGATTTCATCGACGGCGACGAAATCCACCGAGAGATCGCGGGGCATGGCCTCGACGGTGGAGATCCAGTAACGCGGGTTGCGCGGCTTGATCTTCTCCTCGCCGGTGATGAGGGCCACAGCGCCCACGCCCGCCTTCTCGACGACCTTGTTGTAGACCTCGCGCGCCAGCAGGCGCAGGGGCAACCCGATGATCCCGCTGGGATATTGCAGCATGCGCTCGACGGTGATGTGGGTCTTGCCGGTGTTGGTGGGGCCGAGCACGGCGGTCACGCCCCTGCGGCGCTCCGAGGGGGACAGGGCGGGGGCCGGGAAAGCGATGTTCATGCGTGACGCCCCTTGCGCGCTGTCGCCTGCAATGCCGCTTCCCTCTGCCCGAAATGGCACAGTTCGTCGAGTCTTCGTTCACACTTCGAACGGGATGGGAACGAATCGCGCCCGAATCGGCGACTCTGCTTGAGTCTTGATTTGTTCACCGCAAGATCTGGCAAGAGTCATCCATAGAATAGCTAAGTCTTGTGAATCGGCTCGACTCCGGGCGCGGCCGGGATCGATTCTGCAGGACTCGCGCAAGGACTCGCAAGTGAAGTCGAGTCAACAGATATTCTTTCGGAGTCTGCGTTAAGGACTCGCACGAAGCCTGAACGAATCGGCGACGAATCACTCCTGGCCCTCCATTCCCCGCTTGTTCACGCCATATCTGGGGGTTCCGGTCTGCGGGCGCCACCACAGGGGCGCAAAAAAGTCCGGCGAGGAGAACGCCCCGATGGCGCGTTACGCGCCAAAGCTTAATGGCGGCGCGCCCCATGTCCCAATAAGGGACAGGTTGCAGGTTCAGCGCGAGGCGGATGTCTCGGAGGGGCTGATGTCCAGCGCCGTGGCCTCGATCACCGCCGTGCCGACCATGGTGGCGACGGAGATTCGGAAGGGAATCGTGGCGCGGCTTTTCCCCACGGGGGCCAGCCAGACTTCCATTTCCTTGTTCTCTTCCATGAACTTCGTCGCGGGACGGTCGGGCCGATGGCCTGCCACCGCCACATAGCGGGCCGCGCAGACCGCCACCGGGCCTTCATAGCCCTTCACCTTGATCTGGCGCAGGCCCACATAGGTGAGGTTCACGTTGAACCGCGCCCAGCCGTCATAGATGGGAAGCGAACGGGCGCAGGCGGCGGGGCCGATGATGGCGCCGGTCTCGGGAACCGTCATGATGAGGGCGCTCAGCGGGTCGATGATCTTCTGCTTGTGTGCGTCGGTCACGGGCACGCGGCCGGGCAGTTCCTCGAAGGGCGGCGCGATTTCGGAGGCCTTCACATTGCCGGTGGTCATGGCGATGCGCACGGTGCGGGTCATGGTGGCGTTGGCCGAGGTCGTGGCGTAGGCGTTGGGCGCGACGCGGCCCTGGATCATCAGCCCCGAGGCGCTGGCCGCGCCCTTGGAGCTGGACACCAGAGCCGCCACGCCCGAGAGTTTGGCGGTGGCGTCGATCTGATAGGCGTCGGGCTCGACGGAGCCCTCAAGGGTGGCGGCGCCAAGGGAAAGGCCGATCAGCTTGACCGAATAACGAACCTTGAAACTGTCCGCCAGGGCGGCGCCGGGCAGGGCGAGCATGCAGAGCGTGACGGCGCCCGCCCGCAGCGCGCCCGCGCCATGGTGACGAAACCTGTGCATCTGCAAGCCGTGGATCATCGAATCAAACCAAATGGAGCGCCCATGCGCTTCTAGCCCGCCCCAGTGGCCTTGGGAATCCGCCGCTTTCATGGCGACGTGGCGGGTGATTCGCGGCGCTTTGGCTTGACGCGCTCCGGTCCCTCCACTATACACCCGCGACCAATCACCCGAGCGGTTCGATCCGTTGGGGCCTGCGCCTTGTGTCGGCGCGGTCTCTCTGAAGGCCCTTCAAGCCCCGGATCGCCCCGTTTATCAGTCTCCGGATGTCCGGACGCAGCCGCAAGGCCGTGTAGAAGAGTTCGAAAGGAAGCGTGCCATGTCCCGTCGTTGCGAGCTGACCGGCAAGGCCGTCCAGAGCGGCAATCTCGTCAGCCATTCCAATCACAAGACGCGCACCCGGTTCC
>CANCSY010000126.1 GCA_947380915.1 Beijerinckiaceae bacterium | reverse complement strand
CCCTCCCTGCTCGGCCTGACCCGGCAGGGGCTGGCGGAGGCGCTCGCCTCCATCGAGGTGCCCGAGCGGGAGATCCGCATGCGGGTGAACCAGCTCTGGCACTGGATCTATTTTCAGGGCGTCACCGATTTCGCGCTCATGACCAACGTCGCCAAGGGCCTGCGCGCGCGGCTGGCGGAGCATTTCACCTTGGCGCGGCCGGAAGTCGTCGCCGAGCAGATCTCGAAAGACGGCACGCGCAAATGGCTGATCCGCATGCCGCCCGTCGACGCCAGAGATCGCGGCGCGGAGATCGAATGCGTCTATATCCCCGAGCGCCATCGCGGCACCCTCTGCGTTTCGAGCCAGGTGGGCTGCACGCTCACCTGCACCTTCTGCCACACGGGCACCCAGAAGCTCGTGCGCAACCTCACGGCGCAGGAGATCGTCCAGCAGCTGGTGGTGGCGCGCGACCGCATCGGCGACTTTCCAGGGCTGACGCCGCCCACCGATGGGTTGCTGCCGTCTGGCGAGGGCGTGCGGGCCGTGTCGAACATCGTCTTCATGGGCATGGGCGAGCCGCTCTATAATTTCGACCATGTGCGCGACGCCATCGCGGTGCTCTCCGATGGCGACGGCCTGTCCCTCTCCAAGCGCCGCATCACCGTCTCCACGTCTGGCGTGGTGCCGCAGATTTCGGCTTTGGGCGACGAGATGGGGACCATGCTGGCCATTTCGCTCCATGCGGTGCGCGACGAGCTGCGCAACACGCTGGTGCCCCTGAACAAGAAATATCCCCTGCAGGAGCTGCTGCAGGCCTGCCGCACCTATCCCGGCGTCTCCAACGCGCGGCGCATCACCTTCGAATATGTGATGCTGAAGGACGTGAACGATTCCCCCGCTGACGCCCGCGAACTGGTGCGCCTGCTCAAGGGCATTCCCGCCAAGATCAACCTGATCCCCTTCAACCCCTGGCCGGGCACGCAATATGAGTGTTCGGACTGGGCCGTGATCGAGCGTTTCTCCGAGATCGTCTTCAACGCCGGTTACGCCAGCCCCGTGCGCACTCCGCGCGGCCGCGACATCCTCGCCGCCTGCGGCCAGCTCAAAAGTGAGACCGAAAAGGTGCGCGCCCGCGCCCGGCTGATGATGCAGGAGGACGAAGCGGACGAGGCGGAGGAATCCGAGGCCCCCTGATCCTCTTCAGTCCCCGTTAACCCGCATCCCCTATGCTGTCTTCGCCGCTGTGTGTCTGCGTGGGTGCGTGTCATGCGTGATCAATTTCTGGAAGAGCGCCTCGTTCGCATCGAGGCCGAAATCGCGGGGCTGAGCGAGATCGCCCATGCCCGCACCATGGCCTCCGTGGACATGCGTCCGCGCATCGACCGGCTGGAAGGCCAGATGCGCGATGTGGTCAAGATGGTGCATCATCTGGCGGAAATGCTGAGCGAGACCTCGGCGCGCGTCGCCCAGCCTTCAGAGCCCGCCGTCCATGACCTGCGTGCGGAGGTCGAAGACCTGCGCGATTGCGTCAGCACTCTGGTTCAGCTCGTCACCCAGATCGCCGCCTCGCGCGCCGCCGCCTGATCAGGCCAGCGCCTTGCGGGCGCCAAAGAGCGCCAGCGCCGCCATGGCGGCGGAGATCACGGCGTTCCACCCCGCCAGCGACAGGCCCAGAATGCGGATCGCCACGGCGTCGCAACGCACGACCTTGGTGGTCTCGAGCTGCTTCAGGAAATCCTGCATGGAGTCGGCCTTTGTGAGCGCGCCGGTGCAGCCGGAGGGGCCGGGCCAGAAGCCCCATTCGACGCCCGCGTGATAGACGCCGAAGATCATGCTGCCGATGAACAAAAGCCCCAGCAGGGCCAGTCCCGCGCCCGCCAGACCGCGCGGCCCGCGCGCGGCGATGACGGCGACGAAGGCCGCCAGAGGTACGCCCGCATAATAGGCCCAGCGCTGCATGAGGCAGAGCTCGCAGGGCAGATAGCCCGCCCATTCGAAGACCCATGCGCCCGCGATGGTGGCGAGGGCGACGATGAACACGCCCAGCGCCGCCTGCAGGGGCGTCATGGTCTGGAGCGAGCGGGGCAGGGTGGGCATGTCTGTTCCTCAGAACATATGCAGTGCGAGCCAGAAACCGCCGATCACTGACACGACGATGATCGCCAGGAAGACGCCGAAATAGCGTTCGAGCAAATCGCGCAGGCGGTCGCCCCACAGGTTCATGGCGCCCGCCACCAGAAAGAACCGCGCCCCCCGCGTGATCGCGCAGAGCAGCACGAAGAGCGGGAAGTTATAGGCCAGCAACCCGCTGACGATGGTGATGAGCTTGAACGGGATCGGCGAGACGCCCTTCACCAGAATGAAGGCCCAGCCCCATTGGGCGTAGAAGTCGCGCATGGCCTCGACCTTCTCGCCATAACGATAGAGCTCGATCAGCCAGAGCCCCACCGTGTCATAGAGCAGATGGCCGATGGCGTAGCCGAGCATCCCGCCCAGCACAGATGCCAGGGTGCAGACGCCCGCATAGAAGAAGGCGCGCTTGGGTTTGGCCAGCGCCATGGGCGCCAGCAGCACATCGGGCGGGATCGGGAAGAAGGAACTTTCCGCAAAGGCGATCAGCGCCAGCGCCCAGGTGGCGCGCGGGCTCCGGGCGAGGGAGATGGTCCAGTCGTAGAGGCGCTTGAACATGCGCTCTAAAACCTTGGTTCGCTGAATGCGGCGGCATGGTCGTCGCCCGCCACCGCGCTGAACGTGCCGCTGGCCTCGTCCAGCACCAGCAATCGCCCGTCCGCCACGCCGAAGAAGGCGCCATGCAGCTTCAGCCGTCCCTTTTGTTCGAGAATCCGCACGCAGGGGAATGTGCGCAGGTTTGCAAGGGACTGGATGACGGCCTCACGGGACAGGCGCTCCACATAGGCGTCGAAGGGCTCCGCCATTGGGCCAATGCGCTTGGCTGCGGGCTCGATCAGGGTCATCCATTTGCCGATGAAATCGCCGGGCGAGAGGGGCCGCGAATAGGGGTCCGCGTCATTCTCCGCATAGGCGCGGATGCCGCCGCACTGGGCGTGGCCCATGACCACGATATGCTCCACCCGCAGGCCCATGACGCCGAATTCCAGCGCCGCCGAGGTGCCGTGCAGATCGTCGTTGGGCGCATAGGGGGGCATGAGATTGGCCACATTGCGAACCACGAAGATCTCGCCGGGGCTGGCGTCGAAGATCACCTCCGGGGAGACGCGCGAATCGCAGCAGCCGATGAGCATGACCGAGGGCTTCTGCCCGGCCTGCGCGAGTTCGCGGAAACGCTGCTGTTCGCTGATGAAGCGCCCGGACAGGAAGGAACGGTATCCGGTCAGCAGCCTGGGGGGGAAGGGTTCGCGGTCGGGGGTCTGTGCGTCTGAAGTCGCCATGGGGAGTCCTTTCCGTGCGAGGGACTCATAGCGGCAAGGGCGGCGCATGCAACCTCTGGCATGGCGCTTTCGGTCAAAAGTTTGAGGTCAAGGCTTGATCGAAGCCTGAGCGGGGCTGCCGGTTCGCCCTGAAAGCACCCTCCTTCCGGCTCAGATGACAGGGGGCCGCCGCACCGGTACTGTGGGGGAAGTGCCCTTCCATGAGCCCATCAGGGAACGCAAGATGACGATCCGCCCCCGGCGCAGCGCGCTCTACATGCCCGGCTCCAACGCCCGCGCCCTCGAAAAGGCCCGCAGCCTGCCCGCCGATGTCCTGATTTTCGATCTGGAGGATGCGGTGGCGCCCGCCCTCAAGCAGGCCGCCCGCGCCCAGGTGGTCGCCGCCCTGCGCGAAGGCGGCTATGGGCCGCGTGAAATCGTGGTGCGGGTGAACGGCGCAAGCACGGATTGGGGCCAGGATGATCTCATCGCGCTGGCTTGCGCGGGGGCTGACGCGGTGCTGCTGCCCAAGGTCGGCGCGCCCGGTGAGATCATGCGCGCCTCCCGGGAATTGCGCGAGGCCGGAGCTCCGGAAAGCCTGAAGATCTGGGCGATGATGGAAACTCCCATCGCCATCCTCAACGCCGATTCCATCGTGCGCACGGCGGCCGATCCAGGCTCGCGCCTGACGGCGCTGGTCATGGGCGTCAATGATCTGGCCAAGGATACGCGCGGGCGCCTGACCAAGGGCCGCGCGACCATGCTGCCTTATCTGGCCATCTGCGTCGCCGCTGCGCGCGCCTATGGGGTGGATATTCTCGACGGGGTCTTTGGGGACCTCACAGACGAGGCCGGCCTGATCGCCGAATGCGAACAGGGGCGGGATCTGGGCATGGACGGCAAGACCCTGATCCATCCGGGCCAGGTGGCCGCCGCCAATGCGGCCTTTGGCCCCAGCGAGGCGGAAATCCTCTGGTCCCGCAAAGTGATCGCGGCCTTTGCGGAGCCCGGCGCGCAGGATGCGGGCGTCATCGCCCTCGAAGGACGCATGATTGAACGGTTGCATGAGCAAATCGCCCGGCGCACCATCGCCATCGCGGATGCGCTGGGGCATAAGGCGGGCTGATCGAATCTGGTGTTTCGCAGGCGCGCATCCCCAGGGGGCGCGTTCAGGAGAATTCTTTCATGGCGGCTGACGAGACTGATCCGCTTTACGACCCGTCCCGGCGCAAGAAGTCGAAGTCGGGCCGCGTGCCGCCCGTCATCGAGGGCGAGGCTGTGGAGCCCGCATCCGCTGTCGAGGTCAAGGCGCCCGAGCCCGTTCCGCCGCCCCCGGCGCCTGCCGCCGGTCCGGCGCAAAATCTGCCGCTTGCCGTGGCTGTCGTGCTGGGCGCCCTTGGTCTGGGGGCGGGCCTCTACGGCGCCTACCAGGCCCAGAGTTCTTCGGACGAAATCATGGATCTGCGCACCGAGGTCGCGGGCCTGCGGGCGCGTGGACCGGCGCCTGCGCCGGCCTCAGCGGCGGCGGCGGCGTCTTCCGATCAGATCGCCGCCTTCGAGCGTCGCATCATGGCGCTCGAGCAGCGCCCAGCCGCGCCCCGTCCCGCCGAGCCGGTCGCCTTCGCCGCCGATCTGGCCGAGATGCGCGCGCTGGCCGAGCGTGTCGCGGCCATGGAGACGGCCGCCAAGACGGCTGGCGACACCGCCACGGCGGCCCTCCAGACCGCCAACCGCGCCGCCGAGGCCAGCGCACGGCCCCTGCCGCCGCCCGTGGATTTGCAGCCCCTCGACAAGCGCCTCGCCGCGCTCGAGGCGCGCGAGGCCCCCATGGCGACCATGGCCCAGCGCAGCCAAGCGGCGGGCCTTGCGGTCGTCGCCCAATCCATCGCCCAGGCGCTGGATCAGGGCGCTCCATTCGAATCCGCGCTCGCAGCCGCCGCCACCCTTGGGGCCGAGGCCGGAAAACTCGCGCCCTTGCAGGCGGTCGCGAAAACCGGCGCCCCCACAGCGGGCAGCTTCGTCCGCCTCTGGGCGGGCGCCAGCAGCGCCGCGCTCGATTCCGTGCAGCAACCCGAAGGCGATCAGGGTTGGATCGATCGGTTGAAGGCCGGCGCCGCCCGCGTGGTGCGCGTGCGCCCGGTGGGCGAGACCTCCGGTGAGGATCCTGCGGCGCTCGCCGCCCGCATCGAGGCCGCCCTTGGGCGCGGCGCGGTGGGTGAAGCCCTCGCTTCATGGAGGAAGCTGCCCGAGCCCGCCCGCGCCGCGTCCCGCGCCTTCGGCGAGGCCGCAGGCCAGCAGGTCGCGGCCCAGGAGGCCGCCCGGGCCCTGATCTCCGGCGCTCTCGCTGACCTTGCCCGATCGAAAGGCGCCCCATGATCCGGCTTCTCACATTCCTGATCCTCATGGCGCTCGCCGCCGCCGGTTTCGCCTGGGTCGCGGATCGGCCCGGCGAGGTCTCGGTCATCTGGCTCGGCCAGCAATATGAGACCTCCGTGGCCGTCGCCCTTCTGGGCGTCCTGCTGGCGGCCATCGCCTTCACCATCTTCTGGGGCTTCCTGCGCTTCGTGCTGCGCATCCCCTCCCTGATGTCCATCGCGTCGAAGGCGCGGCGGCGCAACAAGGGCTATGAGGCCCTGAGCCGGGGCATGGTGGCCGCCGGGGCGGGCGATTCCGCCCTCGCCCTGCGGGCCGCCCGCGCGGCCGAGAAGCATCTGGGCGAAGATGGCCTGACTCTGCTGCTGCGCGCCCAGACGGCGCAACTGGCCGGCGACCGGGTGGGCGCCGAGCGCGCCTTCGCCCGCATGGTGGACCGGCCCGACACAAGGGTGCTGGGCCTGCGCGGGCTGCATGTGGAGGCGCGCCGTCGCGGCGACGCCAGCAGCGCCCATCACTATGCCGAGCAGGCGCACCGGATCGCGCCCGTATCCTGGGCCGGGCAGGCCCTGCTCGATCATCATTCGGCGGCGCAGGACTGGGCGAGGGCTCTGGCCATGCTGGACTCCAACCTCGCCCAGCGCAGCATCGACAAGCCCACCGCGCGCCGCCAGCGCGCCGTGTTGCAGACCGCCATCGCGCTTGATTTGCCCGCGCAGGATGCGGCCGAGGCCCTGCGCCTGGCGAAGGAGGCGGCCGAACTCGCGCCTGATCTTAGCCCCGCCGCCGCCCTGGCCGCCCGCCTTCTGGGTAAGCGGGGGGACCTGCGCAAGGCCTCGCGCTTGATCGAGGCGAGCTGGAAGGCCCAGCCCCATCCCGATCTCGCGCAGGCCTATCTCGACCTGCGGCCGGGCGATTCGACCCATGACCGGCTGGCTCGCGCCAAGACCCTGGCCCGCGTCGCCCCGCAGGATCCCGAATCCGCCCTGTGCATGGCCCGCGCGGCCATGGAGGCCCGCGAATTCCGCTTCGCCCGTTCCGCCATGCAGCCGCTCATCGAGGGCGGCGCCCGGCCCACGGTCCGCATGTGCCTCCTGATGGCCGATCTCGAGGAAATGGATGGCGGCGCCGAAGGCAAGGTGCGCGAATGGCTGGCCCGCGCCTCGCGCGCCCCTCGCGACAAGACCTGGGTGGCCGACGGCGTGGCCTGCGACGTCTGGGCGCCGGTCTCTCCTGTCACCGGCAAGCTGGACGCCTTGCGCTGGCAGGCCCCCGCCGAGCGCCTCAGCGCCCCGGTGGAGCCCATGCCGATGGAGCCCGAGGCAGAGGCCGAGCCCGTGCTGGAGACCACGCCGCCGCTCGAACTGCCGATGGCGACGCCTGTGGAAACCTTCATGGAGCCTGCGCCTCAGGCCGCCGCGCCTGCGCCCGAGCCTGCGCCCGTGGAGCCGAGCCCGGAAGCCAGGGCGCCCGAGCCTGCCCCTGCTGAAACCAGGCCGGAGGAGCCCTCCGCCGCACATTCGACCGCCTCCGCCAACCCCGGCCAGACGCCCCCCGCCGCGCAGGACGATCCGCTGAGCCGGCTCGCAGCCATTCGCCGCGCCGCCAAAACCGAGGTTCCGCGCCGTCCGGAGATTCTGCCGCTCATCGTCGCCCCCGACGATCCCGGCCCGGACGCGCCCAGGCGATGAGACCGCGACGAACGCCTGTCGGGCGCGCGTCAGAAAAAGCGCGCCGCCCCCGCAGTTGCGGCTCGGTCCCGATACGAGACACGATGAAGAAGATCCGCGATTAGACGACCAAAGGCGTTGACGCCTGAGTGAGATGGCCGATCAGCCCGCAGCCAGCTTGGCCTGCGCCTCGTGGGAATGGCGTCTGCCAGCCAGGACTATGCTGACGACGGCGATCAATGCGATCAGCAGTTGCGCGCCAATCGCTTCCCAGGAGGGATTGAGCCCCAGATTGATCGCCCAGTCCGGCACATTGGCCACATCGACAGGGATCAGCGTCTGCTCCTGCAATTCCTGGATCGCGCCGCCAATGAAGCGCAAGCCCATGACGAACAGGAATGCGGACGTCAGCATGAACAGGGGCCGCAGGGGGATGCGCAGCGCCAGCAATTGCATGGCCCAGTAAATTGCGCCCAGCGCGGCGAAGGCGGCCACCAAGCCCGCGACCAGGCTCGGGTTCCAGCCGCTATGGGAATTGGCGAGAGCCTGCAGGAACAGCACGGTCTCCGCCCCCTCGCGGAAAACGGCGAGAAACGCGATCATGCCAAGCGACCATTGCGTGCCGGAATCGAGAGCCTTTTGCGCGGCCTGATCGATATCCTTTTTCCAGGCGCGGGGATCCTGACGCAGGAATAGCCAGCCGCTCATGTAGACCATCAAGCCCGAGGCCACGATCATGACCACGGCTTCGAGAAAGTCATTGTGGGCGCCATCAAAATACAATTCGAAAATAAAGGCCGCTAAAACGCTCGCGAGGACCGCAAGGACAGACCCGACGTAGAGAGCATTGAGCGCGACAAAGGATCCTCCGCGCCGCAGAGCTGCGGCCAAGGCGGTCACGATGAGAATTGCTTCCAACCCCTCGCGAAGGAGGATCGCGCCCGATTGGAGGGCCAAGCCAAGGTCGTACATGCATGTCTCCTGACGCCACGGCCGCTTATGGACCTTCATCCTGTAACATTTCAAGACATAGTTAAGTAGCTGACACACTTGATAATTAGAATAATTCGAAACTGTGCAGGGCATCCATGGCGATCATCGACCGCTTCTACGCCAACGACCACTCACGGGGGAGGTTGACGCCAGGCCCGCAGCAGAGCCGGACCCCGCTGAAAATGCTCCAGAAGGTGAAAAAAGGGGTAGGAAAACCAAATGGGCTGCTGTAGAAGGCGCGAGTGTCGCCGCAGTGGCACAGCTGGTAGCGCACCTCATTCGTAATGAGGGGGTCGGGGGTTCGAGTCCCCCCTGCGGCACCACAAACCCATCTTAAATCAACAGCCTAGCCTTTTTAAGGTGCGAACGAAACCGCTTTTGCCCGGTACGGGACTGAGCCG
>CANCSY010000125.1 GCA_947380915.1 Beijerinckiaceae bacterium | reverse complement strand
GGCTGGCTCTGGCTGGCGATCGCCGGGTTCGTGGGGCGGCGAGCCACCCCTTAAGCGTGCTGCAGCACCGGAATCGACCCATCGAAGAAATCATCCGAATAGGCCACCACCCCATTGCCCACCCGATGGAAGGTCAGGTCGATCTGGCGATGGCCGACCAGCAGCCCCTTGATGACCAATTCATCCACATCAGGCGGCAGGCGGGCCCGGTTGATATGGACTGCGCCGCGATAGCCGTCGATCCGCAGCCCCAAGCACGCCTGCAGCAGCATGAAGACCGAGCCCGAGGCCCAGGCCTGCGGCAGGCAGGCGACCGGATAGGTCACGGGCCCCTCCCCCGGCCCGCGCTGGAAGCCGCAGAAGAGTTCGGGCAGGCGCATGTCGAAGCGCACGGCGGCGTCGAACATGTCGCCCATCATCTGCACCACCCCCGCCCGCTCGCCATAGCGCGCCATGCCCGCCACGCACATGGCGCTGTCATGGGGCCAGACCGAGCCATTGTGATAGGACATGGGATTATAGCGCGCCTCGCCAAGCGGAAGGGTGCGGATGCCCCAGCCCGTGGCGAAATCGGGCGCCAGCAACTGGTTGATGATATGGCGAGCACGGTGCGCGCTGGGCAGGCCCGTGTAGAGCAGATGCCCGGCGTTGGAGGCGCGCACCGCGCAGGGGCGCCCTGAACCATCCACCGCCAGCGCGTAGAAGTTCTTCTCCTCGAGCCAGAAACGCTCCTCAACAATGCCCCGCAGGCGCTCGGCGCCGCGCTGCCAGCGGGCGGCGGCCTCGAACTGGTTGCGCCGCTCGGCGATGCCCGCCATGGCCACCAGCGCCGCATAGCAATAGCCCTGCACCTCGATGAGCGCGATGGCGCCCTGCGGGTCGCCTCCATCCGCATGGAAGACGGAGTCGTTGCTGTCCTTCCAGCCCTGATTGGAGAGCCCGGAGTCCGCGCCGCGCAGATAGTCAATCAGCCCGTCCCCATCGGAATCGCCCTCCTTCTCGATCCAGGCGGTGGCCCGCTCCAGCGCGGACCATATTTCATCGATGAAAGAGAGGTCTCCCGTGCGCTCCGCATAGGCGCCCGCCAGCATGACGAAGAGTGGCGTGGTGTCGACGCCGCCATAGTAGAGACCGAAGGGCAATTCCTGCAACGCCGCCATCTCGCCGCGCCGCGTTTCGTGCATGATCTTGCCGGGCGCTGAATCGCGGAACGGCGAATGATCCACCGCCTGATGATGGGCGAGAAATTTCAGCACGCCCCGCGCCAGCGAAGGGTCAAGCCATAGCATCTGCAAGGCCGTGATGATGGCGTCGCGCCCGAAGGGGGTCGAGAACCAGGGGATCCCCGCATAGGGATAAGGCCCCGTGGGCAGTTGCGTCGTGAGCAAGGCGAGATCGGCGCGGGACTTGTCGATCCAGGTGTTGAACAGGCGCGCCCTCGAATGAACAGTCGCGCCGCGCCGCCTCTGGCTGCGCATGCCGAAATGGCCCCGCGCGGCGGCGGCCCGCCAGCGCGCGCAATCGGGCGTCTCCCGGTGCGGGCCGACTTCGACATAGAGGCTGCGCGATCCGTTATGCGGCAAAGCCAACTGAAAGGCCGCGCGTGTGGGCGTCAGGGTCGTAGGCTCCTCTGAAAAGCTGACATGGGCCTCGCGCATCATGCCATCGAGGCCGCGATAGGAGAGCTTAACATCGGAGGCGTTGACATCGGCGGGAAAGACCTCGCCCCGCGCAGCCCGGCTGAGGCCGCGCACCTCGAACATGTCGCGAAAGTCGGCGCAGAATTCCAGCGCGAAGGGCACTTCGGTCGCGCTCATGGCGAAATTGGTGAAGGTGATCCGCTCATACATGCGATCAGCGTTGATGAGCCGCTTGCGCTCGATATGGATCACCCCTTCCTTCAGGGATTGCGCCCCCAGCGGCGGCAGGGGGCGGTTGGTCAGGTTGGAGGTGAAGACCACATTGTCCTGGCTGAGCGATGAGCTCAGCAGCACCGGCGCCTTGCCCCCCACCGTCAGACGCCAGCGCGACAGCAGGCGCGTATCGTTCTGGAAAAGCCCGTCCCCCTCCCCCAGCACGTCGCCATTGAAATCGGCGACCATGAAAGTGTCCCCATGCTTCAGGGCAACCAGCCGCATGGGGACACGCGGCTCATGGGTGGACTCCACCATTTCAGGCGTGCCTGCGGCCGAGCCAGGCGTCAGGTGTTCGGTGTCGTCCGTCGCGCTTTCGGCTTGCATCCGGGGGTCAACTCCCTTGAACCATGCGCAGGGCGCCGGGCATGCGGCTGCGCGCGACAAGCCGCTGGTAGACGTCCACATAATTGCGGGCCATGGTGGAGGCGGAGAACCGCTCCTCGAAGACAGTCCGCACCAGCGCACGATCAAGCCCACCCACCGCCTCGACCGCCGCCACGGCTTCATCCTCGTTCGAAACGATGAAGCCGGTGCGGCCGTGTTCGACGACCTCGGGCACTGATCCACAATTCCAGGCGATGACGGGAGTTCCGCAGGCCATGGCCTCGATCATCACCAGACCGAAGGGCTCGGGCCAATCGATGGGGAACAGCAGCGCGCGGGCATGGCCGATGAAGTCCGATTTTTCGGCGTCGCCGATCTCGCCGATGAACTCCACATCCGGCGCGCCCAGCAAGGGCTCGATCTCCTTGCGGAAATAGACCATGTCGGCCTGATCGACCTTGGCGGCGATGCGCAGCTTCATCCCCGCCCGCCGGGCGATGGCGATGGCCCGGTCGGGGCGCTTCTCGGGGGATATGCGCCCGATGAAAGCGAGATAATCGCCCCGGGGATCGGCGGGCGGGGCATACAGGTCGGCCGGAACACCATGATAAACGGTCTCGATCCAGTTCCCGAGGGCCAGAGGCCTGCGTTGATTGTCCGAGATCGACACCAGGGGATAGGCGGGCCAGCAGCGATAGGCCTCGGGCAGGTCCTTGAGGTCCTGGCGTCCATGCAGCGTGGTCACGGTTTGCCCCGCGACATCCTCGAACAGGGGAAAATGCAGGAGATCGATGTGGAAATGGATCACGTCGAACTGCGCCAGACGCCGCCGCACCTCGCTGATCTGCACGAGATGGGCCGCCAGGTCGCAGCGCAGCGGATCCGGGTCGAGCCTGATAGCCTGATCACGCACCGGCACGAGCTTCGCCTTCGTGAGCGCGTCCGCGCTGGAAAACAGCGTCACCTCATGGCCAAGATCCACCAGGGCGTCGCTCAGGAAGGCGACGATGCGCTCCGTCCCACCATAAAGCCGTGGCGGCACAGCCTCGTAGAGCGGGGCGACTTGTGCGATCTTCATATGGGGCTTCCTCTGAAACCGCCGCCGCCAGAGCCCCCGAATCCGACGGGCGGCGCCGGATTTGCCCCTCCCACACTCCTAACTAGGCCCCCGCCGCCGAGGGTCAATGGCCAGAAACCCCGGCGGAGAGGGGGCAAAAGGTAATAAATCGATCAAGATTCCTCCCGCCGGACAGCTACCATCTTGCTTTTTCCACCACAGCGTTCACGATATGGTTGACGTTAGGCGCCCGGCAGTTCGCTCCTTCCACGAGGAGGCGTAGCGGCCGGGTGGATGCGCGTGTTAAAAAACTGCTGTATAGAAGCCGTAAGGGCCGTGGTACGGGCCTGCGAGAGGGAATTTATATGTCGATCCGGAACAAGGGGCTGTCGCTCATCGCACTCGCGGCGGCAGGTGGGGTTGCTGGCGTTTACTGGCCCTCGAAGGTTGAATCCGCCTTTCCAGGCTGGACCGAACGGACGGCCTCCCTGAGGGCGGTGCTGCCCGGCGCGCCCGCCGCCCCCGCCAGGACCGAAGCTGGCGCAGCCCCTGCCCCGCGCGCCAATGCGGCGGTCGCCCGCCCGCCGGTTCCCGTCAATATCGACACCGTCCAGCGCGGCGCGATGCCCGTTCGCGTCGACGCGGTGGGCGTGGTCCAGCCCATGGCCAGCGTGACCCTCAAGACGCGCATCGACGCGCAAATCGAGAAGATCTTCGTCCCGGACGGGTCGCAGGTGAAGGCGGGCGACATTCTCGTGAAGCTCGATTCCCGCCAGATCGAGGCTCAGATCAAGCAGACCGAGGCCAATATCGCCAAGGATCAGGCCGCCGTCGAACAGGCCCAGCGCGACGCGGCGCGCACCAATGAGCTGTTCGGACGCGGCGCGGGCACCCAGACCAAGGCGGACGACGCCGTGACCCAGGTGGCCGCCACCAAGGCGGTGCTCGCGGCGGATCAGGCCCTGCTGGAAAACCAGAAGGTGCAGCTGAGCTGGTACACGCTGATCGCCCCGATCACGGGTCGGGTCGGCACCTTCAACGCCAAGGCGGGCAATATCGTGCGCTCCGGCGACAACACCGCCACCGGCATCATCGCCACCATCGTCCAGACCTCGCCCATCTATGTGGCCTTTTCGATCCCGCAGACCATTCTGGGCGAGGTGCGCGACGCCATCGCGACTGGCCAGAGCGAGGTGCGCGCCACCCCGCAGGGCAGCAAGCGCACTGCGGTGGGCAAGATCGCCGTGCTCGACAATACGATCGACGCCGCCACCGGCACGATCATGGTGCGCGCCCTGTTCGAGAACGCCGATGACGTTCTGTGGCCAGGCCAGCTCTGCAATGTGCGCGTGACCCTGCGCATCGATCCCGATGTGGTCTCCGTGCCCCGCACCGCCACCCAGTCGGGTCAGCAGGGCAACTTCGTCTATATCGTGGAAAATGGGATCGCCCGTTCGCGCAAGGTGAATGTGGGCCGCTTCCAGGACGGGCGCGACGTCATCCTCGAGGGTCTCAAGGGCGGCGAAACCGTGGTGAGCGACGGCGCGCTGCTGCTCATTGACGGATCAAGGGTCGACATTCGCAAGGAAGCCAGCGAAAAGAAGGGCGCAATCTGATGTCATTGCCTGAACTCTGCATCCGCCGCCCTGTTATGACGACGCTTTTGATGCTGTCGTTCATCGTCTTTGGCATTTTCGGCTATATGAAGCTGCCGGTCTCCGCGCTCCCGCGCGTCGACTTCCCGACCATTTCGGTGACCACCCAGCTCCCCGGCGCCAATCCGGAGACCATGGCCACCTCCGTTGTGGCGCCCCTTGAGCGCGCCTTCTCCACCATTCCGGGCATCAGCCTGATGACCTCCCGTTCGACCAATGGCGGGTCGAACATCACCATGCAATTCGACCTCGACCGCAACATCGACGGCGCCGCCCTCGACGTTCAATCCCAGATCACCGCCACCCTGCGCCGCCTGCCGCCCGAACTGCCGGCGCCGCCCAGCTTCCGCAAGGTGAACCCCGCCGATGCGCCGGTGCTGACGCTGGTGCTCTCCTCCCCCACCATGCCCCTGTCCACCACCAATGATTACGCCGAGCAGGTCTTCGCCCAGCAGATCTCCCAGATCCCTGGCGTCGCCCAGGTGCTGATCTTCGGCCAGCAGAAATTCGCCGTCCGCATCGAGGCCGACCCTGATGCGGCGGCCGCCCGCGGCTTGACCCTGAACGATGTGCGCACCGCCGTCATCGCGGCCAATTCCAGCTCCCCCGTCGGCCGGCTTCGCGGCGAGAACAAGAACCTGACGCTGAAAGCCTCGGGGTCCCTGACCAAGGCGGAGGATTTCGAGTCCATCGTCGTCGCCTGGCGCAATGGCGCCCCCGTGCGGCTCAACGAGATCGCCAAGATCCACGACGCCGTCGAAAACGACCAGATCGCCGCCTGGAAGGGCGAGGAGCGCGGCATCGCGTTGGCGATCTTCCGCCAATCTGACGCCAACACCGTGCAGGTCGTGGACTCGATACGCGAGAAGATTCCGCTCTATCAGGCGCAACTGCCCCCCTCGATCACCGCCACCGTGCTGAACGACCGTTCGCGCTCGGTGCGTGAATCCGTCGCCGAGGTGAAGGAGACCCTGGGCATCTCGATCATCCTCGTCGTGCTGGTGATCTTCCTGTTCCTGAAGTCCTTCTCGGCGACGATGATTCCCTCGCTCGCCCTGCCGGTGTCGCTGATCGGCACCTGCGCCTTCATGTTCATGTTCGGCTATTCGATCAACAATATCTCCTTGCTGGCGATCACGCTGGCGGTGGGCTTCGTGGTCGACGACGCCATCGTGATGCTCGAGAATATCGTTCGTCACATCGAGGAGGGGATGAAACCATTCGACGCCGCCTTGAAAGGCTCGCGCGAGATCGGCTTCACCATCATCTCGATCACCCTGTCGCTCGTGGCAGTGTTCATTCCCGTGCTGCTCATGGGCGGCATCGTGGGCCGCGTGTTCCGAGAATTCGCGGTGACCATCTCCTGCGCGATTCTCGTTTCGGGCTTCGTGTCGCTGACGCTGACGCCCATGCTCTGCGCCCGCCTTCTGAAGCCTGTCGATCACCACGCCAAGCCGAACCTCTTCTGGCGCATGGTCGATGGCGTCATTGATGGCGTCACGGACGCCTATCGCATCACCCTCGACGTCGTGCTGCGCTGGCGCCTCACCATGCTGGCGATCACCTTCCTGACCTTCGGTCTGACGATCTGGATGTTCATGTGGATCCCGAAGGGCTTCTTCCCGATCGAGGACACCGGCTTCATTTCCGGCTCCACGGAATCGGCGTCCGACACCGCTTTCCCCGCCATGGCCGAGCGCCAGAAGGAGATCGCACGGTTGCTGCGTGAGGATCCCGCCGTCGATTACATGACCACATCGGTAGGCCAGGGCGGCACCAATCAGGGCAGCGTCTTCATCGCCCTGAAACCCAAGTCCGAACGCGCGCCTATGCCTGAAATCATTGCGCGCCTGCGCCGCGCCGCGACTTCGGTGCCCGGCATCAACGCCGTGTTCCAACCGGTGCAGAACCTCAATCTGAATGGCGGGCGGGCGTCCCGCGCGCCCTATCAGTACACGCTGCAATCCAGCGACATTACTGGCCTATTCGCCCTTGCGCCGAATATGCTGCAGAAAATGCAGGCCTTGCCGCAATTGCGCGACACGACCAGCGATCTCAAGATCACCAATCCGGAAATGCGGATCGATATCGACAAGGAAAAAGCCGCAGCCTTCGGCCTCACCTCCGACCAGATCCGCGTGGCGCTCTACAACGCCTATGGCAGCCGCCAGATCTCGACGATCTTCACCCAGGCGGCCGACTATCAGGTGATCCTGGAGACTGGCCACAATTTCCAGGATGATCCCAGCGCCCTCAGCCGCGTCTTCATCAGGGCAGGCGCGGGAGGCGCGGGCGGTGGCGGTGGCGGCGCCTCCTCGGCGCCCATCATTCCGCTGGAGCAGGTGGCGACTGTCAGTCGCTCGGTCGGCCCGCTCTGGATCAATCGCCAGACCCAGCAGCCTTCCGTGACGCTGTCCTTCAACACCGCGCCCGGCACGTCCATCGGCGAGGCGGTGGAGGCGATCCGCCGCGTCGAGGCTGAGATTCAAATGCCGCCTTCGATTTCGACCAACTTCACCGGTTCTGCGGCGCTCTTCCAAGACGCGCAGAAGGGTCAGGGCGTGCTGATCCTCGCCGCCGTGCTGACCATCTATATCGTGCTGGGCGTGCTCTATGAGAGCTACATCCACCCGATCACGATCCTGTCCGGCCTGCCCTCGGCGGGTCTTGGCGCGCTGGTCGCGCTCTGGTGGTTCGGGATGGACCTGTCGGTCATCGCCATCATCGGCATTCTGTTGCTGATCGGCATCGTGAAGAAAAACGCCATCATGATGATCGACTTCGCCATCGTGCGACGAAACGAGGGGGTGGACGCCCTGCCCGCGATCCGCGAGGCGGCCCTCATCCGTTTCCGCCCGATCTTCATGACCACTCTGGCGGCCATTCTCGGCGCCGTGCCCATCGCCATCGGCTCGGGCGCGGGGGCGGAACTGCGTCAGCCCCTTGGCATCGCCATCGTGGGCGGCCTGTGCCTGTCGCAGGTCCTGACGCTCTACATCACCCCGGTCGTCTATTACTATCTCGACAAGGTGGACACCTTCCTGTCAGGCCGCTCCAAGCGCGAGCCTGCCCCGGAAGGCTTCATGGGCGAAGTCAAGCCCGCGAGCCAGGCGGCCGAGTAAAGCGGCGCGCAACAGCCTGTTGGATCAAGCGGTCGATCAGGCCGCCTGATTGTCCCGCTTCTCCCTCTCCTGCCGCCGCTCGCGCAGGACGAAGGTGAGGTTGCGGAAATAGATCAGGACGCCGAAGGCCTGCCCCAGAATGAACACGGGGTCGCGGCGATAAAGGGCGTAGACCAGCAGCAGCAGTCCCCCGCCGATGGATAGCAACCAGAACGAGAAGGGGATGACGCTGCGCCCGGCCTTTTCGCTGGCGAGCCATTGCACCACGAAACGCCCTGTGAAAAGCGCCTGGGCGATGATGCCGATATAGGCCCACCAATCCAGCCGCTGCACGAAGACGTCGTAGAAATAGCCGCCAAGGGCGTGCCAGAGATCGACAATCATTTACCAGACACCTCGGATGCGGCAGGGACGCGCTTGCGCCTGCGGATCAACCACCGCACGCCCATGAGGTCAAGGATGCCGACCCAGAGCCGGTCGAAGAAACCGTAATTGGACACGCCCGCATGGCGCGGCCGGTCGATCACATCCACATGGGCCAGCGTATAGCCCTCGCGCCGCACGAGCGCGGGCATGAACCGATGCAGGGCGTCGAAATAGGGCAAGGCCAGATAGGCTTCGCGGGGAAAACATTTGAAGCCGCAGCCGGTGTCGCGGGTGCCATCGTTCAGGATCGCGCCGCGCACCTTGTTGGCGACCCGCGACTGAAAGCGTTTGAAGCCCGTGTCCTTGCGCCCGATCC
>CANCSY010000124.1 GCA_947380915.1 Beijerinckiaceae bacterium | reverse complement strand
TCGAGCGCGCGGCTGAATGAAGGGTCAGGCGCGGGTCACAAGTTCACAGAGCCTCGCGCCCATGGGGCGCATCCAGCGTCAACAAGGGCCCGATGGGCACGACGCCTGACGGATTCAGGCGCTTGTGGCTCTGGTAGTAATGGCCCTTGATATGGGCGAAATCGACGGTCTCAGCGACCCCCGGCGTCTGGAAGAGATCGCGCAGATAGCCCGACAGGTTCGGATAATCCAAGATCCGCCGCAGGTTGCATTTGAAGTGGCCGTGATAGACCGCGTCAAAGCGCACCAGGGTGGTGAACAGCCGCCAGTCCGCCTCGGTGATGCGCGCCCCGCACAGATACCGCCGGGTCGCCAGCCGCTCGTCCAGCATGTCCAGAGTTTCGAACAGCGGGATCACCGCCTCCTCATATGCGGCCTGCGTCGAGGCGAAACCGGCGCGATAGACACCGTTGTTGACCGTGGCGTAGATGCGCTCGTTCAGCGCGTCGATCTCGGGCCGCAGATCGGCGGGATAGTAATCGCCTGCTATCGCGCCCACGCCGTCGAAGGCGCTGTTGAACATGCGGATGATCTCGGAGGATTCGTTATTCACGATCCGCCGGGTGTTCCGGTCGAAGAGCACGGGCACGGTCACCCGGCCGGTGTAATCGGGATGGGCGGCGCTATAGACCTCGTGCATGGCGCTGGCGCCGAAGATGGGGTCGGGGATGACGCCCGGGCCGGGGGCGAAGCTCCAGCCCTCCTCGCCCATGAACCAGTTGACCACCGAAATGCTGATCATCCCCTCCAGCCCCTTCAGCTTGCGGAAGATGAGGGCGCGGTGGGCCCAGGGGCAGGCGAGCGATACATAGAGATGATAGCGCCCGGCCTCCGCCCGAAAGCCGCCCTCGCCGCTGGGGCCGGGGGCGCCATCGGGGGTGATCCAGTGGCGCAGGACGCTGGCGAGGCGCTGGAATCGGCCGGTCTTGTCCGTGCCGCCCGCCTCGTCCTGCGTCCATTTTCCGTCGACCAGCAGGCCCATGAGTCAGTTCCTGATCAGAAGAGGTTCTTCAGCGCGGTGAAAACCGCATAGACGAAGCCCGCGCTCAGCAAGGCGCCTATGCCGCCCAGGATCAGAGCCCCGACGATCAGCAGCCCGTCCCGCTCCACCAGGCCCAGGCCCAGCAGGCACACCGCCCAACCCCAGGGGATCTGGCCGATGAAAGGCGCCGCCGTCAGCACGCCCAGCGCCAGCGCCATGAGCAAGGCGCCCACGGCGAGGGTGGCGCGGGGATGGCCCAGCCAGTCGAAACGGGGCTGGCTGAACTGTTCCAGCTTTTGCAGCAGCGGAATGGCCTTGCCCGCGGCTTTCGCCAGATCCTTGCGGGCCACCGAGCGCGTGAGCACATAGCGCGGCGCCCAGGGCGCCTTGCGGCCCATGCCGATCTGCACGGCCACGCCAATCAGCAGCAGGGCGCAGAAAATCGGGATGGGCGGGGGCATGGGGATGCAGTTGGGCAGGCCCAGAATCACCACGAGCAGGGCGAAGGAGCGGTCTCCGAGCGCGGCCAGAATATCGGCGATGGTCAGACGATCGTTGGGCTCGCCAGCGAGCTTCGCCAATAATTCGGACGTCCGCATGAATTTTTACGCCAATGAGATCGGGCAAGAAGCTTGGAATGTCTTCTAGCGCGCCCGCATGGCCGCGCCAAGGCCGATCCCTGCGCTGGATACGCTTCCAGGCCTTGGGATGGCCGCAAATCCCGGCGCCGGAGGGCGACGGCGCCAGGCTGGAGCTGGCGGTATGATCAAATTTCCGCCTATCCGCCCTCTGCCAGCACGGGTAAGGACTTGATCTTCGGCGCGCGTCCCCGCGCCAAGGACCAGGAGCCCTCATGTTGAAATACGCCCTCGCCTTCACCCTTTTCGCCGCCGTGTCCGCCGGATCGGCCGCCGCGCAAGAGGCGAAGCAGGACTTCACCCTGGTCAACAAGACCGGTTATGACATCAGCGACGTCTATCTTTCCGCCTCCCATGCAGATTCATGGGAAGATGACCTGCTGGCCGACGAGGACGACAATTTCGGCGATGGGGAAAGCAAGAACGTTCACTTCATGCCCAAGGTCAAGACCTGCCTCTGGGACCTGAAGGTCGTCTATGACGAGGACGATTCCAGCGCCATCTGGCACGACATCAACCTGTGCGAAGTCTCTCGCATCACCCTGCGCTACAACGCCAGGTCCGGCGAGACCAAAGCGCTCTTCGACTAGATAACCTTTGCCGCACGCGAACCGGCGTCCCCTCGCCCGAAACGCTGAAAACGGCCCGGCGAAGCGTCGGCTCTCAGGGGCCTTGCTTCACCGGTCAAACCGGCGGCTGCGCACCATCTGGCGGCCGGCGATTTCGTCGCCCGCCCCCTCGGTCAGCTTCACGAAGCTGAACAGCGAGACGGCGGACAGCACGCCCACCACCACAAAGGCCGTGGCGAAAGCGTGGACCGGCATGTGGACGCTATCGCCGCCCACCAGAAAGAGCACGAAGGCCGAAACCGCCACGCCAAGGCTGAGCGACAAGCGCTGCGCCATCTGCGAGAAACTGGTCGCCTGGCTCATCAGCGGCCCTTCGACCTCCGCAAAGGCGATCGTGTTCAGCGCGGTGAATTGCAGCGACCGGAAGACCCCGCCCATGAAGATGACGGCCATCATGAAGGCGTGGCTCGAGTCGAGATCGAACAATCCATAGACCAGCATGAAGGCGCTGGCGACGACCGTGTTCCAGACCAGCACCTTGCGGAAGCCGAATCGCCGCAGGACCTGCCTGGCCATGGTGCGCATTCCGAAAGAGCCCGCCGCCGAGACGAACGTGATCGCCCCGGACTCGATCGGCGAATAGCCGAAGCCCTGCTGCATCATCAGGGGCAGCAGGAAAGGCACGGCCCCGACCCCGATGCGGAACAGGGAGCCGCCGGTGACGCTGACGCGGAAGGTGGGGAATTTCAGCAATTTGAGATCGAGAATCGGATTATCGACCCGCCTTGCATGGAAGACATAGAGCACCAGGGCGATCAGGCCCGACACCAGAGCGGCTATGGCGATCGGATCCGCCTTGTGATGGGTGGTCAGGGCGTCGAGCCCGAAGAGCGTGCCGCACAGGCCAAGGCTCGACAGGGCGAAGCCGCGCCAGTCGAAAGGCTTCACATCGACCTCGCGTACATCCTCGATGAAGATGGTCACCAGGATGATGCCCAGCACGCCAATGGGCACATTGACCCAGAAGATCCAGCGCCAGGAGGCGTAGGTGACCAATATGCCCGCCAGCAGGGGACCAATGATCGGTCCGATCAGGGCGGGCATGCCCATCAGGGCCATGGCGGAGATGAGTTCGGACTTGGCCACGGAGCGCACGAGAATCAGGCGCCCCACAGGCACCATCAGCGCCCCGCCCGCGCCCTGCACCACCCGCGCCAGCAGCAGCATCTCGAAACTGTCGGTCAGGCCGCAGGCCACGGAGGCCAGGGTGAAAATGACGATGGCGAGGCGAAAGATGGTGCGCGCGCCGAATCGGTCAGCCACCCAGCCGCTGACGGGCAGGAAGGCCGCAAGCGACAGCATGAAGGAGGTGATGACCAGATGCAGCCGCAGCGGCGTTTCGTGCAGGGATTCGGCGATGGCTGGCAGGGCGGTCGCAAGCGCCGTGGAGTCGAGGTTCTGCATGAACAGGGCGCAGGCGACGATCAGGGGAATGATGACGCGGCGCTCGACTGCCAATGCAGCAACCTCCCCGGGGTCAGAGTGAAATCAGAACCAACTCCTAACGGTGACCGCGGCAAAGGTCCAGCGCTCAGCCCTGCCCTTGCAGGCCCACGCCCGACCGGCGGGCGATGAAATAGAAGATCAGGGCGATGCTGGTCATGGCCACGCTCCACAACAGGCCCAGCGCCGCCAGTTCCGGCCCCTGCCCATTGCCCCACAGATCGAACATGGCCACGGCCATGGTCTGGGAGCTTGGACCCGAGAGCAGCACCGGCAGGGACAGGACGCGCGTCGCCAGCAGGAAGATGAACAGCCAGCCCGCGATCAGCGAGGGGGAGAGCAGCGGAACCACCACGCGCCGGAAGCCCGTCACCGACGAGGCGCCGGAGACGGCGGCCGCCTCCTCCAGCTCGCGATGCACCTGCAACATGCCCGCGAAGGAATAGCGCACCCCATAGGGCATGTAGTTGATGACGAAGGCCCAGACGATGATCCAGATGGTGCCATAGACGCCGATGGGCACATTCAGGAAAAGCTGCATCACGCCCACGCCCAGCACGATCCCCGGAAACACCAGCGGCGTGGTCGCCAGTTGATCGAGGAGGCCCGAGCCCGGCGCCTTGCGCACGCTGAGCCAGGCCGTGAAGCTGGCGATCAGCATGACGGCGGTGGCGGTCACCAGCGCGATGACGAAGGTGTTGGTGAGCAGGGCGATATAGCGCGAGGAGTTCAGCACATTCTTGTAATTGTCGGGCGTGATGCGCGCGAAGGCAGCCCAGCTGAAGCTCGTGTAAAAGGGCAGCATGGAGGCCCAGATCAGGATGATCAGGGGAAGGACAAGCAGCAGGATGAAATTCACCACCAGCAGGGCGGCGGCGGGATAGCGCCAGACGCCCAGATCAAGCTGGGCCGGTTTGAAATTCTTGCCGGTGATGGTGGCGAAGCGCTCGGCGTTGCGGGTCAGTCGCCCGTAGAAATAGAGCAGCGCCGAGACCAGCACGAGCAACATGCAGGACAGCGCGCTGGCCGAGCCCAGATCGGGCGGCATGCTCAGATGCATCGTGTCGTAGATATCGGTGGTCAGCACATGCACCCGGCCCGGCAGGCCCACCAGCGCAGGCACTTCGAAAGCCTCCAGCGCGCGGATGAAGACGAGCATGGCCAAGGCGAGGATCGAGGGCAGCGACAGGCGCAGGGTGATGCGCCGGATGGTCGCGAAGGGACCCGCGCCCGCCATGCGCGCCGCCTCCTCCAGTTCCGGATTGAAATTGCGCAGGGTCGCGCCCAGCAGAAGGAAGACCAGCGGCGACCACAGAAGGCCCTCGATGAGAATCATGCCGCCAAGGCCATAGACATTGATGAGCAGATCGGTCGTGCCGGTGAATTGCCGATACCAGTTGTTCACCGGCCCGGATTTCGCCAGCAGCAAAAGCCAGGCGCTCACATAGAGCACATAGGGCGTGCCCATGGAGATGATGGTGGTGAGATAGGCCAGGGGCTTGAGCGGCGTGTTGGTGCGCTCCACCAGCCAGGCCATGATCCCGCCCAGGGTCAGCGCGAAAATCGCGCTGCCGAAAGAGAAGATGAAAGAATTCGAGGCGCTTTGCAGAAAGCCGCGCTGGGCCACGATGGCGCCGAAACGATGCAGGCTGAAGGTCGTGGCGCCGCCCGGCTCGGTGACGGTGACCGCGCCATGGACGAGAAACAAGAGGGGCGGCAGCACCAGAACCGCCAGCACAAGGCCGATGAAGGCCGAGAACCAGCGTTTGTCCCCCAACACGAAAAATCTGCGCAGGCGGCCTGCGCCCGGGGCGCTCGTTTGCGACTTCATCACGACATCGGCGGGCATGGGATCGTCCTCACCTGAAATATTCCCTGAAGACGCCAGCCCATTTGGGCATGTTCGTCTCGATCTGCTCGGGGGTGAAGGTGATCGACTTGAAGCGTTCCCCATCAGGCCTCAGCGAAGGATCGCGGGCGGGCACATTGGGGTCGATGGGCATGTAATCGGCGTCGCGATAGATCTTCTGCCCTTCCTCGGAGACGAGGAATTCGAGGAACAGCTTGGCCGCATTGGTATGGGGGGCATCTTTCGTCACCGAAATGACCGACAGCACCGCCATGGCGGGATTCATCGGGATCCAGGCCGAGGGCGCCCCCTTGGAGGCGCTGATGACCGCGTGATTGTTGAATATGTTCAGCGCGATGGCGTATTCGCCCGCGATCACCTGATCGAGCACCTGGCGCGCGGCGACCTGGATGCCCGTCACATTCTGCTTCGCCAGCTCCTTCAGGAACGCGCGGCCCTTTTCCTCGCCCATGGAGGTGAGGACCACGCCCACGAAACCGCCCGCCGCCGAGGGCGAGGAGGCGGTGTTCCAGGCGATCTTGCCCTTCCAGCGGGGGTCAAGCAGATCCTCGAAGCTCTTTGGCGCTGCGCCCTTGGGCACGAGGTCGGTGTTATAGCCGGGCGTCAGCACATAGAGATTGGTGGCGACCCAGTAGCCTGCCTCGTCAACCGCATTGGCGGGCAGGCGCTTGGCGCCCTCGGGCACCCATTTCAGGACGAGATTTTCCTTCTTGAGGCTGGCGACCGCAGCCGTGCCATCGAAGACGTCGGCCTGGACCTTGCCCGCGCGTCCCTCGTTGAGCACGCGCAGGGCGACCTCGTTGGAGTCCGCACGGATATAATCCACGCGGATTCCATATTTCTTTTCAAAGGCCTCCGCCGCAGGCCGTGCGAACTGGTTCACGATCTGGGTCGTGTACCAGATGACGCGCCCCTCTTTCTTCGCGGCGTCGATCAGGGACTGATCGAGCGCTTGCGCGGGAGAAAAAGCCGAAAGCACACAGAGTGTCAACGCTGCGACGAGGCCGCGCGCACAAACCCGCATGGGAGTCCTCCACGAATGCGCGGCGGTGAAGCCCGCCGCGTCTTTTCGTCGTCAATACAGATCAGTCGCGCTTGAATTCGCCGAGACCGGGCTTGAAGACCTTATCGTCAAGGAACATCTTCATCGCCTTCTCACGACCGCCTTCCGGATCCATGTGCTTGAGCGCATCGCTCTTGCAATTCAGGTAATCCATCGCCTGATCCTGCGACATGCCACGCACCGAGCGCACGGCTTCCTTGGTGTAGCGCACCGCCGCCGGGCTCTTGGCCTCGAGCTTGCGCGCCAGTTCCATGGTGGTCGCGCGCAGATCGGCAAGCGGCACGGTCTTGTTGACGAATTTCATCGCCGCCGCTTCCTTGCCGCTGAACTTGTCGCCGGTCACGGAATAATAGATGGCGTCGCGATAGGTCATCACCTGCGTCACCGCCCAGGCGACGAGACCGCCGGGAATGATGCCCCAGTTGACTTCCGAGAGGCCGAAGGTCGCGTCTTCAGCGGCGATGGCGAAATCGCAGGCGATGACGGGGGTGAAGCCGCCGCCGAAGCAATAGCCATGCACCATGGCGATGGTGGCCTTGGGGAAACGGGAGAGCTTGTCCCAGCGCCAGGAGTGGGCGGCGCGGCGGGCGCGGGCGCGCAGGCGCGGATTGCCTTCGGTGCCGCGGAAATAGAGCTTGAGATCCTGTCCGGCGCAGAAGTTGCCGCCGGCGCCGGTGATGACGACCACCTGGGTCTGCTCATCTTCCTCGGCCCAGTCCAGCGCCTCGCACATGTCCATGTGCAGCTGCGGGCTCATGGCGTTGCGCTTTTCGGGGCGGTTGAGAATGATGAATGTTGTCTTGCCGTCGCGCTCGATCTTCACATTTTCAAGCTGGATCACGTCGTCAGTCATACTGTCCTCCCAAAAGAATGTTTGATGCACAGGCGTCAGGGCGCCACATGTCGAAACCAGTGATACACCATCCCCTGCGCAGGCCGCAACAGATGGAGGGCGTCATCTCGTCACGCCCGGCCATACCAATGGTCCGAGAGCACGAGGGGAACCTGCTTGTTGGCGGGATCATCGCCCTGCATCACGCCGCCGTGGATGTCGATGCGGCCGAAACGGTCGCCCTCGCCCGCCGCCGCGCCGATGCGCAGCATCACCAGCGGCTCCGCGCTCGTCACGTGGAACCAGTAGAAGGTCCCGTGCGGCAAAAGCACGCCCTCGCCCGCATGGGCGATGCGCTCTTCCTTGTTGGGGCCGTAGAATTTCGCCGCGCCCTGCAGGATGACGAAGGTGTGATCTTCGTGGGGATGGGCGTGCAGCTCGTTTTCGCCGCCGGTCGCATAGGTCTTCAGGACCACCCACATGGATTCGGACGCCGCCAGCGGAATGTTGGTGCGCCCCTGGATGGGGAGCTGGGCTTCCAGTTTGAAGAAGGTGGGAACGCCGTGCTTCACCTGGGCGTCGATGGAGTCATGCAGTTGCTGCGAGGAGGCTGCGATTGCGGCGGCCTGGGCCATGAATGGTCTCCCTTGATGATCGTTGCGCTTCTTGTGACCTGATTTATGGGCCAAGGCGCGTGGCCGGGTCAAGCAAGGGCTCGAAAGGCCGGACCTTGCTTTCGGGACGCTCGCTCGCCATAGTGCGCACGGCCTCAGGGCAGATCAGGATCGACGTTCAGGCGCGCCAACCGGGTACACCCGGCGCCTCAAGTCCCCAGCGGGACCGGCGCGCCGGGCGCAGGGAGAACGACGCAGGAATGGCGAATTCAGTCGCAGGCGCCCCTCGGCATTCGGGGGCAGGGATGTTTACGGCGGCCCATTGGGCCTGTCCCGATTCGGCCCGCGACCCTGACGCCAGCGCCCTCCCCCATCGCGAACCTGATCGGCAGCCCTGACTCGAACAACGCCAATCCGCATCAAACCCGTCTCAGGAGAGGAACAACCATGGAATTCGACAAGCCCGAGGGCAAACCAGATCCGACCGTCGGCTGGGGCAGCGATGTGGCCGCGCAGATGCTGCGTCGCTTCGGCTTTCCCTATATCAGCCTCAACCCCGGCGCGAGCTATCGCGGGCTGCATGATTCCATCGTGAACCATCTGGGCAACGAAGATCCCGGCATGGTCCTGTGCCAGCATGAGGATCACTCGGTCGCCATCGCCCATGGCTACGCCAAGGCCACCGGCGAGCCCATGGCCTGCGTGCTGCATTCCAACGTCGGCCTCATGCATGGCATGATGTCCCTCTACAACGCCTATTGCGACCG
>CANCSY010000123.1 GCA_947380915.1 Beijerinckiaceae bacterium | reverse complement strand
ATGCGCACGAGGCTGATAATGTCGGCCCCGCGCGGCAGGGGATCGCGCAGGAAGCTCCCGCCGATGCAGTCCACCCGATTGGCGAGACCCCGGCGGGCCAGCGCCTCCTGCGCCCGCGCGGCCACGGGTGGCAGGTCGAAGAGTTGCAGCTGCAAGTCCGGCGCGCTAGCCGCCACCTCCGCGATGAAGACACCCTCGCCGCCGCCCACATCCAGCAGGCGGCGGTGCCTGGTCATGGGCCAGGCGTCAAGTATGTCCTCCGCCACCAGCGCCTGCGATTGCGCCATGAGGGCGCTGTAGCCCGCATAGCCTTCGGGCGGCGTCTCGGCGCCTGAGGCCGTCTCGGGCCGGTCGCCCGCATAGGGCCAGAATTGGGAAAGTCGCGTTTGCGTCTGACCGCGCAGCAGGGCCACGGGATCGCGCAGATCATCATAGAGCAGCGCGTGATGGGCGATGAAGGCGGCCACGGAGGGATTGCCGATCATGGAGGCGCCCAGATCAGCCAGCGCATAGCGCTCGCCCGGCATGGAACGCACCAGCCCCAGCGAGGCGGCGGCGCGGAGCAGGCGCCTGGCGGCGTCGGGGGTGAGGTCAGTGAGGCGGGCCAGCGCCTCCACGGAGCGTGGTCCTTCGGCAAGATGATCGCAGAGGCGCAGCTGCACGAAGGCGGCGAGGACCTGCGAATAGACAAAGCCTGCGCACAGGTCGAACAAGGCCCGCGCCTGCCGCCGCGCGATGAAGCGGGTGAGCGGCGAGGCCGCCGCCCAGCGCTGGAAACGGGGGTTGCTGATGACGCGGGTGCGCAGCCTGATCAGGCTGTCGCGCCAGCTGGAGACGGGATTCGCCATGACGGGACGCCCCTGGGCCTGCGCCGTCACGGCGCGCCCTCAGGCCGCCACGAGGGCGAGTTCCTTGGGGAAGAACGCGCTGGTCTGGGCCTTGATGAGCTTGCGCAGCTGGGTCTGGCCGGGGCAATCGGGGATCGAGTCGATCGCCGCCTTCATCAGCTCCTCAAGCCGTGCCTTGGCCCCGCCGACGCCCAGTTGCGCGGCGGCGTTGGGGCGCTTGCGTGCGGCGTCCTGGCCGATGGGCTTGCCGAGTTCCGCAGCGTTGCAGAGCACATCGCGCAGATCGTCGGCGACCTGATAGGCCTCGCCGAGCTTGGCGCCCAGCGTGCGCCAGATCGCGGGATCATGGCCCGCTGCCGCCGCCCCCGCCGCCGTGGCGGCCACGAAAAGGGCGCCGGTCTTGGCGCGCTGGTAATCGCTGAGGGAGACCGCCGCCTCGCATTCCCAGGCCTGGCCCGCCACAATGCCATTGGGGGAGCCCACGGATTGGGCGATGATGGTCAGCAGGCTCGCCAGCCTCTGGGGGGATTTGGCGACGCCCTGGGCCAGAATCTCGAAGGCCTGTACGATCAGCGCGTCGCCGGTCAGAACCGCCAGCGGCTCGCCATATTGCAGATGGACCGAAGGCTTGCCGCGCCGCATGTCCGCATCGTCGAAGCAGGGGAGATCGTCATGGACGAGGGAGGCGCAATGCAACAGTTCGATGGAGGCCGCCGCCGCGTCGGCCGCTGCGGGGTCCGTATCGCCGCAGGCCATGGCCACCGCCAGGCAGAGCTGGGGCCGGATGCGATGCCCGCTCGGGAAAACCGCGTACTGAAGGGCCGAGGCCAGCAGGGGCGGCGCGCCTGCGCCCTGCGCAGATGCGATGGCCTGTGCGAGGGCTTGCTCGATGCGGTCTGCGATCTGCATGGTCCTACCCCATCACTCGTCAGTTTTGATTGTCAAATGTAATGTCAATTTATGTTGACACGCAAGAGGGCTCCGCGCATTTTTCTCGCGGAGGCGGTCGGATGCGCATGCGCCATGTCGTGATCATTGGGGCGGGCGTGGGCGGACTGACCGCCGCGCTGCGTCTGGCCGCTGCAGGCGTCGAGGTCACGGTGGTGGAATCGACTGCGGCTCCGGGCGGCAAGATGCGCGAAGTCATGGCGGGCGGCGTCCCCATCGACTCCGGCCCCACGGTCCTCACCATGCGCTGGGTTTTCGATGAACTGGCCGCAGATGTGGGCCTGTCCCTTGACGATCATGTCACCTGCAAGCCCACGCAGACCCTGGCCCGCCATGGCTGGAGCGATGGCGCGCGGCTCGACCTCTTCGCCGATCTCGAGCAGAGCGTCGAAGCCATCGCAGCCTTCTGCGGCGCGCGGGACGCGCAAGCCTATCGGGATTTCGCCGCGCGGGCGCAGGGCATCTATAGGACGCTAAAGGACAGCTTCATCCACGCCTCCCGGCCCAATCTGTTTCAACTCTCGCGCCGGATCGGCTTCTCGCGCCTGGGCGAGCTGATGCGCATCTCGCCCTATTCAACCCTGGCGGATGCGCTGGCTGG
Source organism: Beijerinckiaceae bacterium (assembly GCA_947380915.1). Next base: position 6,492 of record CANCSY010000123.1, on the reverse strand, counting down.
CACGTTCCGTGATCCGCGCCTGCGCCAACTCTTCGCCCGTTACGCCACCTATTGCGGCGCCTCACCCTATGCGGCGCCCGCCACCCTCATGCTGGTGGCCCATGTGGAGCGCGAGGGCGTCTGGCTGATCGAGGGCGGCATGCAGCGGCTGGCCGAGGGGCTGGCGACCATGGCGCAGCGCTGCGGCGCGACCTTTCTCTACAACCGCCGGGCGGCGCGCATCCTCGTCGAGGGCGGGCGCTCTTGCGGGGTGGAGCTTGCCGATGGCGAGCGCCTGGCGGCGGATGCCGTCATCATGAACGGCGATGTGTCGGCGCTGGGGGCGGGTTTGCTGGGTCCCGACGTCACCGGCGCCGTCGCCATGACGCCGCCCAAGGCGCGCGTCCTCTCGGCGATCACATGGTCCATGCAGGCCAAGACCGAGGGCTTTCCCCTGCTGCGCCATAATGTGTTTTTCTCGGACGCCTACCGGGCCGAGTTCGATGACATCATGATCCACGGTCGCGTCCCGCGCGCGCCCACGGTCTATGTCTGCGCGCAGGATCGCGGCGATCCATCGCCAGAGCCGGGCGCCCAGCCGCAAAGCGAACGCCTGTTCTGCCTCATCAACGCGCCCGCCAATGGGGATGGCGCCCCGCTCAAGCTATCGGACCTGCAATCCTGCGAAGACGCGACCTTTCGCCATCTGGAGCGCTGCGGATTGACAGTGACGCCGCTGGACGCAGCCTGCGTGGTGACGACGCCAGCGGATTTCGCCCAGATGTTTCCGGCCTCCGGCGGGGCCTTGTATGGGCCCGCGCAGCATGGGTGGATGGCCTCCTTCGCGCGTCCGGGCGCGCGGACCCGTCTGCCGGGCCTCTATCTGGCGGGCGGGGGCGTGCATCCGGGCTCGGGCGTGCCCATGGCGGCGCTCTCGGGTCGGCAGGCGGCGCTCAGCGTGATGGCGGACCTGGCTTCGACCGCTCCGTTCCGCCCAGTGGTCACATCTGGTGGGCCATCGATGCGCTCAGCGACGACCGGCGACAAGCAATCAGCAACAGCGCCTTCTTCCCCCGGCGCCGCTGGGCCGGACGCCAGGACCCGCTCAACCCCTGCGCCCTGACGCGTCACGCTGGCCGCTCCATGGATCGGGACCAGATTCTCGAGGAAGGCCTCGGCGCTGGCCCGCCAGGTGAACCCCTCGGCATGGGCCCGGCAGGCGGCGCGCTCGAGCGTCAAGGCCCGCATGCAGGCCAGGCGCAGGTCGGCGTCGGTCACGCCCACGACACCATCGACGCCCCTGAGGATGTCGCGCGGACCTGTCACCGGAAAGGCCGCCACCGGGGCGCCGCTCGCCAGCGCCTCGATCACCACCAGCCCGAACGTATCCGTCAGACTGGGAAACACCAGCACGTCGGCGCTGGCGAAGGCCCGCGCCAATTCGCGCCCGGTCCTTGGCCCGACGAAGCGGACCTTCGGATAGGCGCCTTCCAGCGCGCGCAATTGTGGGCCGCCGCCGACCACGAGTTTCGTCCCCGGTAGATCGAGGTCGAGGAAGGCCCCGATGTTCTTTTCCACGGAGACGCGCCCGATATAGGCGAAAAGCGGTCGCGGCAGTTCCGTGAAATCCGGCGCCTCCTGGCGCAGGGCGGGGTGGAAAAGCGACAGATCGACGCCGCGCGGCCACGCCCGCAGCCGCACAAAGCCGCCCATGGCCAGTTCCTCCCGCATGCTATCGGTGGAGACCAACACGCCCTGGCTGGGGGCGTGGAACCATTTCAGAAAGCGCGATGTCATGGCATGCGTGATCCCGCTGCGGCCCATAAGGCCGAGACGCGCCGCGAGATATTCAGGAAAGCGCGTGTGGTAGGCGGTGGTGAAATGCAGGCCGCGCCGACATGCAAAGGCGCGCGCCGCAAGACCGAGCGGTCCTTCGGTGGCGATGTGCAGGGCGTCGGGTCGAAACGCCTCGATGAGGCCCGTCAGCCGACGCCCCGGCAGCAAAGCCAGCCCGATGTCCGGATAGGTCGGGCAGGGTATGGTCCGGAAGCGGTCGGGGCCGATCACTTCGACACTGTGGCCCATCGCGCGCAGTTCGGCTGAGACGGCGGTGAGGGTGCGCACCACGCCATTCACCTGCGGCGTCCAGGCGTCGGAGACGATCAGAATGCGCGCAGGACCACGCCCGACCGTCACCGGCCCCTCACGCGAAGCTCACACCGGCCAGCCGTTCCGATGTCTCCCAAAGCTGGCTGGCGGCTGCGCCATCGAGCGCTCGCTTGGGCAGCTTGGCCGGGCCGGGGGGGCCGATGATTTCGAGCATCCACCTCGGCCCATAATACCCGCCGCCTTTCGCATCCGGCGATGTCGCGGCGAGCAGGATCGGCAAGGCCGCCGGACCGACCGGCGGGCTCATGGGAAGCAGGAACGATTTCGTGCGCCGCCACAGGGCGCCGCGCAAGCCGGACGAGGCGGGTCCGTTGCTGATGATGTCGGTGCGGGCGAAGCCCGGATGGGCGGCCAGCCCCGCGATCCCCCAGCCCGCACTCTCGCTGCGGCGCTGAAACTCCAGGGCGAACATCAGCATCGCCAGCTTGGTCATGCCATAGGTCTGGAACGGGACATAGGCCTGTTGCGAATGAAGGTCGGCCAGATTGATCGTCTTCAATGTCGCAGCCAGGCTGCTGACATTGACCATGCGCGCCGCGCTAGCGCGCCGCAGGAGTGGCAGCAAGCGCGCGGTCAGGGCGAAATGGCCGAGATAGTTGGTGGCGAACTGCAGTTCGAATCTATCGACCGTCTCACGCCGTTCGGGCGGCGCCATGACCCCGGCGTTGTTGACCAGCAGATCGAGGCCGCGACCTGCAGCGAGCAGCGTTTCCGCAAAGGCGGCGACCGAGGCGAGGGACGCAAGATCGAGCCGCTCGAAACGAACCGTGGCGCCGGGATGGGCTGCGCGCAGGCGGGCCAGCGCATGGGCGCCCTTGGTCTCGTCGCGGCCCGCCAGCACAACCTCTGCGCCCGCCGCAGCCAGCGCCTGCGCCGTCTCGTATCCGAGCCCGCCGGTCGCCCCGGTGACGACGGCGAGCCGCCCGCTTTGCGAGGGAATATCGACCCTTGTCCAGCCCATCGGCCTTTCCGCTCCAATCAGAGACCTACTTGACGCCTGAACCGGGCGGCGCGTCCATGCGCGCGCGTTCTTGCCAACGTTGCCGCAGATCGATGAGGTGGATGATCAGCGCGACGAAGAAAAGCGATGACACCCCCATCCAGGAGGCGCCGGACAGGGCGGCAAGCGCCGCCAGCAACAGGCAGGTGCCGGGGGCTAGGATCAGCAGGGTTGCGCGCGGCGGCAGGGGGCACAGGCCCATCCGCCAGAGCACCATCAGCACGATGGCTTCCACGACAATCAGGCACAGGACTACAGTGATGGCGCCCCCGCCTGCAAAGAATTCATCCATGGTCCGCCCCTTCCACTTGTTTAGCGCAGCGCTCGCGGAATCCGGAACGGCAGCAGCATTTGCACCCAACGGGAGTCGAACCGATCCAGGCACAGGCTCTCATGCATGGCGGTCGCCGTTTCGCCAAGCAGGTTGGTCTCCAACGCTGACCGCGCGTAAAAGGGCGTGTCTTCCAGCGTCGCGAGAACGCGCGCTCCGCCTTGCGGATCGACCCTCGTTTCGCGCTCGACACGCCACATGGTTTTCGGCAGTTTGATCCGCGGCGGCGCCTCGAAGGGTTCGACGCCGCCAGCGGGATCGAAGCGCAGGCCCAGCACGGGTCCGTCGCCATCGCGGCGCGTCACGTCGTAGAGCACAGCGGCGCCATGCTTCAGCGCCGTGCGCGACCAGTCCCAACGCCGGAACCTCGCTTCCAGCGGTTCGTCGCCACGGTTCGAGTCGAGGTAGCCATGGCCCGACCAGCGCAGCGACGGTCGATTGAGATCGACCTCCACACGCGCGCACGGGGCGATTGGCTCCCAGTGGTGACGACCGGCTGGGTCCAAAGGATAGGCTTGCCCCAGCACTGCGGTGGGGTGCACCCGAACCGTACCGCGAAGGCGTTTGGGAAACGGCACAGTGATTTCGTCGATATGGATGATCAGGCTGTCGCCATCCCATTCGAGCGAGCTGGGGCCGATCTGCAACCGCGTCTTGTCGCGCTGCAGGGAGTCTCGGCCGCGTTCGGTCATGCACCAGCGTTTGCCCTCGCCGTAGATCGCGACATTCAGCGACAGATGGTGCAGCGGATCGCCCCCCATGGGGCGGCGCCGCATCGCCGCATAGTAGGGCGAAAATACGCTGCCGATCAGCGCGATGATGGTGATGCCGTTTTTGCCGTCGTCGCTGAATGCGTCGACGTACCACCAGCTGTAGCCGCCACGCGCCACCGGCGCGTCGAAACGAGGCCCAGGAACTGATGCGCCCGGCGATCCGTCACAAGTCGGTGGCGACTTAGCTCCTGACATGATGCCATCTCCGCAGGGGTGAAAGGTTATCTGTTGGGGAGGGCGGGGTGCAAGGGGCGCCGGGCGCCGCTCACATTGGAGGCTGCGCCTGTCCTTGCATCGCTATTCTCAGAAATACGGCTTGAACACCATGGAATACATGCCCAGGGTCAGCGGCACGGTCGAAATCAGCCCCCAGACCAGCCAGGTGCGGCTGTCCTTTTTGTACACTTCCGGCACGTCGCCGATGATCGCGAAATCGCGCGCATAACGCGCCTGCCTGATCTGGATCGGAACCAGAATGAACAGCCAGATGCCACCTGACACAGCGAGCATGAGCTGGCCGAGGATCAGCCAGGGCGTCTCGAACAGGGGTATGCCGCCCACCAGCGCGGCGCCATAGCCCCCGATCACCATCAGAAAGCCGCCGGTCAGGGTGAAAGTAAAATCGGTCACTGTCACCAGCCACTGTGCAAAGCCGATGATCTGCGTCTTGCAGGTGCGATCAGCGAACACCTTCCAGAAGGCGGTGACGGTGACGTTCCCCGCCATCAAGATCAATCCGAAGATATGGAGGGCCTTGAAAAATTCGTACATGGTCCACGTCCACCAGGCGCCCTTGACGAAAGAAATCCAGCATCACCGAGTGCGCGGCGCCATTGTTCGCCACACATGCTCCCAGCGAGACAGGGCTGATCGTGTGACAATAAAGTCCGGGTCGGCGACCGTCAATGAAATCGCTCGCCAGACTTGAGCGAGCAGCAACCCCATGTTGCCCCGATGCCGGGCTTTTCTGAGATTTGTCTCATGCAATCATTGTTTGGCAGGACATTTGACGAACAACATCGAGCGCTTGTTCGGCGCCCCATGACGCCCGATCCGCTAGAATCCCTGAGCTAATTTACAGCTATGCGAAACTCGACTATTTTCACGTGAGGCGCTGCGTAGCATCAGGAGTCTGCTTTGAAGGTCATTGTATTCGGGGCGACCGGCAGAGTGGGGCGCGCGATGGCGCTGACATTGCTGACCAGGGGCCATCAGGTGACCGCCTTCGCACGCGATGCGTCGAAGCTCCCTGAGCGCGAGGACATCGCCGTGATCGTGGGCGACGCGACCGACGCCGACGCGGTGGCGCGCGCTGTGGTCGGTCATGACGCCATCGTGGTCGCCCTGGGCGATTCCCGGAACCCGTTTGCGCTGGCGTTGGGCATGAAGCGCATTACGCCGCCGAACATCTGCGAGATCGGGACGGCGAATGTGATCGCCGCAGCGCAGGCGGCTTGCGTGCAGCGACTGGTTTGCGTCACCAGTTACGGCGTCGGCGACACCCGAAAGTTGCTGCCCCCGATGCATAAACGGATCTTTCGCTGGCTGCTGCTGCGCGAGCAGATGAACGACAAGGAGCAGCAGGAGAACCTGGTCAAGTCGTCTGGCCTTGACTGGACACTGGTGCAACCGGTCGGCCTGACAGACGGCGCGGCGACCGGGCGCTGGCTAGCCAGCACGAAAGGCGAGCGGCGCAAGCGGACGATCAGCCGCATCGATCTCGCGGCCTTCATTGTCGATAACCTCAGCGAAGCCCGCTACACGCACCAGACCGTCGTCATGTCGGGTTTGACGATCACCCAGACAGCCGACGCCGCTTGAGCCCGACCGCCTGCTCGCAAATGCCACAGGGCGTTGATGCAAGCCATCACCTCGATGTGACCTGTAGCCACTGATCAGGCTGGGAGGATCAATTCCGTTCCGCAAATGCTTGAACCGTTGTCAGAGCAAACAAAAAACCCCGCCGCATGGCTGCGACGGGGTTGAAATCTTGCAAAAGCCTCGCGCCCGAGGGGCGCGCGCGCTTACTTGCCAGCGGCGAGCTTGGCGGCCTTTTCCTTGGCCTTCTTGGCAGTCTTGGCCTCGACGCGCGCGGTCCGCTCGGCCACGGTCTCCTGCTTCTCGGCGATACGGGCCGACTTGCCGCGACGATCACGCAGGTAATAGAGCTTGGCGCGACGGACCTTGCCGCGACGCACGACCTTGATCGAGTCGATCATGGGGGAGAAAACGGGGAACAC
>CANCSY010000122.1 GCA_947380915.1 Beijerinckiaceae bacterium | reverse complement strand
ATGATCATGCGCACCGCGAGCGCGGGCCGGTCCACGAGCGGTTTCAGGGAGCACAGATCGTTCGAAATGCGCTCGGGCAGCATGGGCACGACCCGGTCCGGGAAATAGACCGAGTTGCCGCGATCCAGCGCCTCCCGGTCCAGCGGGCGATGGGGCCGCACATAGGCGGCGACATCGGCGATGGCGACGGTGAGCACGAAGCCGCCCTCGTTGTCCGGGTCCGTATCGGGCTCCGCATGGATCGCGTCATCGTGATCCTTGGCGTCGGCGGGGTCGATGGTGACGAGGGGCAGGTCGCGCCAGTCCTCGCGCAGGTCCATGGTGGCCTCGCGTGCGCTTTCGGATTCCGCGATGGTGTCAGTGCGGAATTCGTTGGGGATGTTGTGGGTGTGGATGGCGATGAGGCTGATCGCCTTCTCGCTCTTCACCGAGCCCAGCTTCTCGCGCACCTTGGCCTGGGGCAGGCCGAAGCGCTTGTCCCTTTGCAGATCGACCGAGACCAGATCGCCATCGATGGCGTCGCCTTCAAAACCCTTGGGAATGTCGAGTTCGCTGGGCTGGCCCTTCTTGGTGATGGGGATCAGCCGCCCGCCGCCATCGGGCAGGGCGCGGAACACGCCCAGCACCTGCGTCCGCGCCTTGGAGACGAGCTTGATGACACGGCCCGTATAGGGGGGCTCGCCGCGCTCGGGATTGCGCACGGGCTCGACGCGCAGAAGCGCGCGATCATTCAGGCCGGGCACCGGCTCGCCGGGGCGGGGCTTGCGGGAGACGCGCACGAGAATGCGCGGGGCGGGGCCATATTCCGCGACGTCCCATTCCACGGGCTCGGCGATGAGGTCGCCGTCCCGGTCGCGGGTCGAGACATCCGCGAGCACCACATCGGGGAGGGCGCCCGCCTTATGCAGGGTGCGGCCCCGGCGCTCGATTTCGCCTTCGGATTCCAGCTCCTTGAGGATCTGCTTGAGGCCGATGCGGTCCGAGCCCGTGATGCCGAAGGCGCGCGCGATTTCGCGTTTGCCGATCTTGGCGGGAATGGCGCCGGCGGTCGCTTTCGCGGCGGCGCGTTCGCGGGCGATGAAGGCGAGGACCTCCTCACGGGTGGGGAGGGCCCTGGGCGCCGGGCCGGGCTTTGCTTTGGGGGGGAGGGCTTTTCTGGACAATCGGGTTTCCGCGCCGAGGGGGAGATTCGCCCTCGACGTTACACCATGTGGTCACGGAGTCCCGGATTTTCCAGAACGCGGCGCCGTCACTTCGTCTTCGCAGCCGCTTTCTTCTTGGCGGGGGCCTTCTTTTTGGCCGCGCTCTTCTTCGCCGCAGCCTTGGCGGGCGCCTTGCGGGCGGCGACTTTGGCCTTGGGCGTCTCGTCGATGTCGAACGGCGGTTCGTCGTCGTCATCCACCTTGACCGCAGGCTTCTTGGCGGCGGACTTTTTCGCAGCCGCCGATGTCTTCGCCGCGCCCTTCTTGGGCGCCTTGCGGGTCAGTTTCTTGTCCGGGCCGCCCTTGTCGTCGATCCAGCGAATCGCGTCCTCGAGGGTGACGGTGTCGAGCGCGGTCCCCTTGGGGATGGTGGCGTTGACCTTGCCGTGGCTCACATAGGCGCCGTAGCGCCCGTCGCGCAGGGTGATCGGCCCGCCCGCCGTATGTTCGCCCAGCACGCGCCCGCCCGCAGGCGCCGCCGCCGCCCGCGCCGCCAGAAGCGCGATGGCGTCGGGCATGGTCACTGCCTCGGCGTTGGTGCCCTTGGGGATGGTGGCGTTGATCTTGCCCCAGTTCACATAGGAGCCGAACTTGCCGGACTTCACGCTCACCGGGCCGCCATCGGGATGCTCGCCCAGCGGGCGTCCCGGTTCGGTGGAGCCGAAGCGACCGCCGCCGCCCTGTTCCTTGGTGATGATCAGGTCGATGGCCCGATTGGCGCCGATGGAGAGAATGTCATCGTCACGCGTCAGGCTGGCGTACATCTTCCCATGCTGCACATAGGGCCCAAAACGCCCGATGCCCGCCACGATGGGCTCCTTGCTCTCGGGATGCCTGGCCACTTCACGCGGCAGGGAGAGCAGGGCCACGGCTTGTTCAAGGGTGATCTCGGAAGCGTTGAGCCCCTTGGGGAGGGAGGAACGCTTGGGCTTCTCGGCTTCGCCCAGTTGCAGATAGGGTCCAAAGCGACCATCGCGGGAGGTGATCTCTTCGCCCGTCTCCGGATCAAAGCCTAGCACGCGCACGCCCGGCCTGTCGCTATCTCCAGCAGGGGTCTCGCCCGCCGCGGCCTGCGCCAGGGTGCGGGTGAACTTGCATTCGGGATAGTTCGAGCAGCCGATGAAGGCGCCGAATTTTCCAAGCTTCAGCGAGAGTTGTCCTGCGGCGCAAGAGGGGCAGCCACGCGGGTCCGAGCCATCTTCCTTGGCGGGGAAGATATGGGAGCCCAGCATCTCGTTGAGATTGTCGAGAACCTGCGTCGTGCGCAGATCCTTGGTGGCGCCGATGGCGATGTTGAAGTCGGTCCAGAATTCGCGCAGAACCTCTTTGTAATCCTTGTCGTGATTGGAGACTTCGTCCAGCTTCTCTTCGAGATCCGCGGTGAAATTATACTCCACATAGCGGGTGAAGAAGCTCTCCAGAAACGCCGTCAGCAGGCGGCCGGTGTCCTCGGGCACAAGGCGCTTCTTCTCGATGCGCACATAGTTGCGCTCACGCAGCACCGCCAGCGTCGAGGCATAGGTGGAGGGCCGCCCGATGCCTAGTTCTTCCATGCGCTTGACCAGAGTCGCCTCGGTGAAGCGCGGCGGCGGCTCGGTGAAATGCTGCACGGTCTCGATGCGATCCTTCGCGAGGACGTCGCCAGTGGCCATGGGCGGCAGGCGGCCGCTTTCCTCGTCGTCCTCGTCGTCCTTGCCTTCCTGATAGAGTTTCAGGAAGCCATCGAAGCGGATGACCTGGCCGGTGGCGCGCAGGTCGAGTTTGCGGATGACGGAGGGGGCGGGGACATCGGCTGTGATTTCGACCGTGGTGCGCTCCAGTTCCGCCGATTGCATCTGGCTGGCGACCGTGCGGGTCCAGATCAGATCGTAGAGGGCGAGCTGTTCCGCCTCCAGATATTTCGCCATCTGCTTGGGCAGCCGAGCGGCGTCGGTGGGGCGAACGGCTTCATGGGCCTCCTGCGCATTCTTCTGCTTGGATGAATAGACGCGGGGCGCTTTGGGCACATAGTCGTCGCCATATTGTTTGGCGATGACCTCGCGGGCGCCAGCGATCGCCTCCGGCGCCATGTCGATGCCGTCGGTTCGCATATAGGTGATGAGACCCACGGTCTCGCCGCCGATGTCGACGCCTTCATAGAGGCGCTGGGCGAGCTGCATGGTGCGGGCGGGGGCCAGGCCCAGCTTGCGGGAGGCTTCCTGTTGCAGGGTCGAGGTGGTGAAGGGCGGAGAGGGATTGCGCTTGGCGGGCTTGGCCTCGACCGAAGCGATGGTGAACTTCGCATTATTGAGGCCTGCCTCGAAGGCGCGGGCCTCGGGCTCGGCGCCGATGTCGAGCCGGGTGATCTTCTTGCCATCTGCGCCCACGAGGCGGGCGATGAAGGGCGCCTTCGCCTTGGTGAACAGGTGGGCCGCGAGGGACCAATACTCGCGCTTGACGAACTTCTCGATCTCCATCTCCCGGTCGCAGACCAGCCGCAGGGACACCGATTGCACGCGGCCCGCCGATTTGGCGCCTGGCAGCTTGCGCCACAGGACCGGGGAGAGATTGAACCCCACCAGATGATCCAGAGCGCGGCGGGCGAGATAGGCGTCCACCAGGGCGCCGTCGATCTCGCGCGGGTTCTGCATCGCCTCCAGAATGGCGCTCTTGGTGATGGCGTTGAAGACCACGCGCTCAATTTTCTTGTCCTTGAGCACCTTCTTCTTTTGCAGGATTTCCAGCACATGCCAGGAGATGGCCTCGCCCTCGCGATCCGGATCGGTCGCGAGAATGACTTTGCTGGCGCCCTTCACGGCCGCTGCGATGTCGCTCATGCGCTTGGCGGCTTTCGGCGGGACTTCCCACTTCATCTCGAAGTCGTTCTCGGGATCGACGGCGCCGTCTACGGCTTCAAGATCGCGGACATGGCCAAACGAGGCGAAGACCTCGTAGTCCTTGCCCAGATACTTGTTGATCGTCTTGGCCTTGGCAGGAGATTCGACGATGACGACATTCATTCGGGTGCGCCTTTTCAGACGCCAGCCCGGCGCAAGTCATCAGGTATCAAGAGGCGTTTCGCAGGGACTGCGAGGCCGTCCTGATGGCTCGGCGGGGGTGGCTAAATCGGCCGGGAACATGGGGGAGGCCCGGTCGGCTGTCAAATCGCCCCTTTCGCGGGGGCGCCCCGGACTGTCTTTTCTCAAGACAGTCCGCCCCTGTGGACAAGTCAGGCGGAGGCTTTCCGGAAGCGACGCCAAGGCGCTGAAACACAAGAACTTGACAATATGCAGGTTTGTTATGGCCGATGCGTGCTTGACGCCGGGGGCTGCTGCTGGTTTGCCGGTTTGCGAGCAAACGCCTTGCCGCTCACAGCAGCGGTAGGTCTCCGCTCGATGTTCCCTTCAGCTTTGGTTCCGATGGCTCCCATCCCCTCGCAAAGGTTCGACCGGCTCTTCCCCCAGTGGATGCGCTCTTTCGTGCGCGCCAGGGAGTTGGGGCTTGTGGTCGTTGGCGCTCTGGTGGGTGTGCTCTCGGGGGTGCTTGTGTCGGCCCTCTCGATTGCGTCGCAAATGGCGCATGAAGCGCTCTTTGGCCTCTTCCGTGGCCAGCACCTGTCCATCGCGACCGGACTGGCCTGGTGGCGGGTCATGGCGGGGCCTGTTCTGGGAGCCTTCGCCCTTGCGGCCCTGACCCTCTGGGCGGGCAAGCGCTTCAACGGCCGCATGGCCGACGCCATCGAGGCCAACGCCCTGAACGGTGGACGCATGTCCATGGGGGGCAGTTGTTACATCACTTTGCAGACATTCCTCTCCAACGCCTGCGGTTCCTCGGTGGGGCTGGAGGCGGCCTATACCCAGATCTCCGCCGCTTTCGCCTCGCTCTTCGGCAGGGGCCTGGCGGCGCGGCGCAGCGATCTGCGCCTGCTGGTGGGTTGCGGGGCGGCTGGCGCCATTGCAGCGGCCTTCGGCGCGCCACTGGCGGGCGCCTTCTATGCGTTTGAGGTGGTTCTGGGGGCCTATAGCGTTGGCTCGCTCGTGCCGGTGGCGGCCAGCGCCATCGTGGCCTCCCTGATCTCGAAACCTCTGGTCGGGCATGACCTTCTTATAGTGCCGGGCCCCATGTCCGCGATCCATGGCGTCGGCTTCGCCCATCTGGTGGCGCTTGCGATCTGCATGGCGCTGGCGAGCATCGCCCTGATGCGGGGGGTAGCCCTGGTGGATGGGCTCTTCAACCGCAGCCGCTTTCCGGCGGCCTTCCGGCCTGTGCTGGGCGGGTTGCTGGTGGGGGGCATGGCGGTGATCAGCCCGCAGGTCATGGGCTCGGGCCATGGCGCCTTGCAGGCCAATCTGGTTCATTCCGTGCCGCTTGGTCTTCTGGTGGGGCTAGCCTTGCTGAAATGTCTGGCTTCGGCGGTGTCGCTGGGGGCGGGCTATCGCGGCGGGCTCTTCTTCGCCTCCCTCCTCATCGGCAGCATGTTCGGGCGCTTCTATGGGGAGGGCGTCGCCCTCTGGATGGAGATCTCCCTGTCGCCCGGCACGGCGGCGGTGGCTGGCATGGCCGCCTTCGCCACGGGGGTGCTGGGTTCGCCCGTCACCATGACCGTGCTGGCGCTGGAGATGACCGGGGATTTCGAGGTGACGGCGGCCTGTTTCATCGCCTGCGCCATCGCCTCGCTGATCGTGCGGACCGGCTTTGGCTATTCCTTCGCCACGTGGCGCTTTCACCTGCGGGGCGAAACCATCCGCGGCCCCGCCGACATCGGCTGGCTGCGCGATCTGACGGTGGCCCGCCTCATGCGCAAGGATGCGCGCACGCTCCCCCATGGCGTCACCATCGAGGCCGCCCGCAGCCTCTTTCCGCCCGGCGGCGAGCGGCAGGTCTTCCTGCTCGACAAAGACGGCCGCTATGCTGGGACCGTTCTGACAGCCGATCTGCACACCGCCCTCGAAAATGCGGAGTCTCCCGTTTCGGCGCTCGTCCTGCCCGATGGGGCCTTGCTGCTGCCTCAGATGACCATCCGCGAGGCCATCGACATCTTCGAGAAGACGGAGACTGACGTGTTGCCGGTGCTGGACAGCGCGCAAAATGGCCATGTGCTGGGCCTTCTGACGGAGGCCCATACCCTGCGCCGCTATGGCGAGGAACTCGAGCGGCGCCATCGGGCCATCACCCGAAGTTGAACCGGGCTGGGGACTGCGGCCTCCGCCGTCTTGCGTCTCCTGACCTCGCGGCTCTATAGGATGCCCTTCATGGCAGACATCCGTTCCCCCATCACCTTCCCGCATCGCCACCTCCTCGGCATCGAGGCGTTGTCGGCTCCCGACATTCTTCATCTGCTCGATATGGCGGAGGAGGCGGTCGCCCTGTCCCGTCAGGTGGAGAAGAAGCGCAGCATTCTGCGCGGGCGCACCCAGATCAATCTCTTTTTCGAGAACTCCACCCGCACCCAGGCCTCCTTCGAGATCGCGGGCAAGCGGCTGGGCGCCGATGTCATGAACATGTCCGTCGCCAATTCCAGCGTTAAGAAGGGCGAGACGCTCATCGACACGGCGGTGACGCTGAACGCCATGCGGCCCGACATCATCATCGTGCGCCATCAGGAATCGGGCGCAGTGGATCTGCTGGCCCGCAAGGTCGATTGCTCCGTGGTGAACGCGGGGGACGGCTCCCACGAGCATCCCACACAGGCCCTGCTCGACGCGCTCACCATCCGCCGAAACAAGGGCCGGATCGAGGGGCTAACGGTCGCCATCTGCGGCGATGTCGCCCATTCGCGCGTGGCCCGCTCCAACATGTTGCTGCTCGCCAAGCTGGGTGCGCGGGTGCGGGTCGTTGCGCCCTCCACGCTTCTGCCAGCGGGCATCGACCGTCTTGGCGTCGAGGTTCATCGCAACATGCGCGACGGCCTCAAGGACGCGGACATCGTGATGATGCTGCGCTTGCAGCTCGAGCGCATGAGCGGCGCCTTCGTGCCGAGCCTGCGCGAATATGCGCGTTTCTATGGCCTCGACGAAGAAAAGCTCGCCTACGCCAAGCCCGATGCGCTGGTGATGCATCCCGGCCCCATGAACCGGGGCGTGGAGATCGACACGGCGGTTGCGGACGGGCCGCGTTCGCTCATCACAGAGCAAGTCGAGATGGGCGTTGCCGTGCGCATGGCGGTGCTTGAAGCCCTCGCGCAAAACCTGCCGAATTATTGAGGCGCGGGACCATGACCAACAGACCTCTCGCCCTCCTCAACGCCCGCCTGATCGACCCCGCTGCGGGGACGGAGACCAGAGGCGGCTTGCTCATGATCAATGGCGCCATCGCCGACCTCGGCGGCGCCGTCACCCGCGACAGCGTTCCTGCGGACGCTGAGATCATCGACTGCGCGGGCGACATGGTCGCGCCCGGCCTTATCGACATGCGCGCCTTCGTGGGCGAACCCGGCGCCGAACATCGCGAGACCATGGCCTCCGCGAGCGCCGCCGCGGCGGCTGGCGGCGTGACCACCATGGTCGCCATGCCCGATACCCATCCGGTGGTGGATGATCCGGCAGTGGTGGATTTCATCAAGCGCCGCGCGCGGGACACGGCGCGGGTGCGGGTGCTGCCCTCCGCCGCCATCACGAAGGGCCTGCATGGCAAGGAGATCGCGGAAATCGGCTTGCTGCTGGAAAGCGGCGCGGTCGCCTTCACTGATGGCCTGCATTCCATCCGCAATGCACAGGTGATGCGCCGCGCCATGACCTATGGGCGCGATTTCGACGCGCTCATCATGCATTTCGCGCAGGATGAGGATCTCGCGGGTTCGGGCGTGATGAATGCGGGCGAATTCGCTTCGCGTCTTGGGCTTGGGGGCATTCCTGTCGAAGCCGAGACCATTGCGCTGGATCGCGATCTGCGCCTCGTGAACATGATCAAGGGGCGCTATCACGCCTCCCTCGTCAGCGCCGCGCCTTCGCTGGAGATCATCGCGCGGGCCAAGGATGCGGGGCTGAAGGTCACCTGCGCGACCTCCATCAATCATCTCACGCTGAATGAAAACGACATCGGCGCCTATCGCAGCTTCTTCAAGCTCTCGCCGCCGCTGCGTCAGGAGACGGATCGTATTGCCATGGTGGAGGCGCTGGCCTCCGGGCTGATCGACGTCATCGTGTCCGATCACAATCCGCAGGATGTGGAGACCAAGCGTCTGCCCTTCGGCGAGGCGGCTCCGGGCGCCATCGGGCTGGAGACCATCCTCTCCGCAGGCCTGCGCCTTGTGCATGCGGGGCAGGTCCATCTGCCGCGTCTGCTGCATGCGCTCTCCACCCGCCCAGCCGAAATTCTGGGCCTGCCGCAGGGCCGCTTGCAGAAGGGCGCGCCTGCAGATGTGATCCGCTTTGATCCCGAAGAGCCCTATGTGCTTGATCCCGCTTTGCTTCATTCGCGCAGCCGCAACACGCCCTTTGATGGGGCGCGGATGGAGGGCAAAGTGAAGCTCACCGTGGTTGCGGGCGAGGTCGTGTGGGGCTAGGTTCACTCGTCGCCGCCATGGGGCGGGCCAAGAACGCCGGGCCTTGATTTGTTCACTCTCGAAACTCTGCTTGCGCTGCTGTTCGGCTATCTGCTGGGCTCCATTCCCTTTGGACTGGTGATCACGAAAGCCGCCGGCACACAGGATATTCGCACCATTGGCTCGCGGAACATCGGCGCCACCAATGTGCTGCGCACCGGCCGCAAGGATCTGGC
>CANCSY010000121.1 GCA_947380915.1 Beijerinckiaceae bacterium | reverse complement strand
GGTGCCCTATCGCTCGCGCAGCCATGGGCCGAAGTCCGAAAGCGGCGCCGCCAATTCCACCCTGCTCATCGACGCCACCTCCAAGAGCGTGATGCCGCCTCTGGCTCTGCCCGCCCGCCAGTACATGGACGAGGCCCGCGAGATCTGGGCGCGCATCGGCCTGCCGCCCCTCAGCCCCCAGGCGCCCTGGCATGGGGTGCATCTGGGCGATTGGGACGACCGCTGGGAGCGCTTCGCCCAGGCCGCCGCCCGTGGCGAATGGGAGCGCAACGGCGAAAACACCTACCAGCGCCGCCGCCCCGATGTGGCGCCTGAAACCCCCGTGCGCCGGGTCGAAAAGGATTGAGCCTTCGCGGCCGCGCCCCGTCGTCCCTGTGTCGTTTTGTTCGGAGTTCGCTATGATCATGGATCAGGAAACCACAGGGCGCGGCGGATCGTGGATCCGCTCCCTTGGCGCAGCCTTGCTGGTGACGGGCGCGCTTGCCGGCCAGGCGCTGGCGCAGGGCGCCGAAGATCCGGCCAAGACCCTCAACATGCTGGCCAGCCATGCGCCGGGCGGGGGCTATGACGCCTATGCGCGGCTCTATGCGCGCCATGTCGGCCGCTTCCTGCCAGGGCAGCCCAATGTCGTCGTGCGCAACATGCCGGGCGCGGCGGGTGTGGTGATGGCCAATTTCGTGGCGTCCCAGGCCCCCCGCAATGGTTCGACCATCGCGCTGGGGCCGGGCTCCATGGCCACCGCCTCGCTGCTGGGCTCCCAGGGGGCGCGCTATGATTCCCGCGACTTCACCTGGGTGGGCAGCCTCAACAACGATGTGTCCGTGACTGTCAGCCGCTCTGACTCGCCCATCAGCAAGACGGAAGAGCTCTTCACCAAGGAGCTGGTCGTGGGCGGCGCCGGCGCCTCCGACAACAGCGTTGTCTTCGCCACCATTCTCTCGCGCATGTTTGGCGCGAAACTGAAACTGGTTTCTGGCTACAATGGCAGCGGCGATACGGTCATGGCGCTGGATCGCGGCGAGGTGCAGGGCATTGCGGGCTGGAACTATTCCTCCATCACCACCATGCGGCCCGACTGGATGCGCGACAAGAAGATCCACATCCTCCTGCAGATGTCCCTGAGCCGCCATCCCGAATTGCCCGATGTGCCCACCGTGCTGGAACTGGCGCGCGACGACAGCCAGCGCGAGATCCTGCGCCTGATCTTCGCCCAGAGCCAGATGGGCCGCGTGATCATGGGCCCGCCCGCCATGCCCAAAGCCATGGTGGAGGCGCATCGCGACGCCTTCGACCGCGTGCTGAAAGACGCCGAATTCATGGCCGATGTGGAAAAGATGCGCCTTGAAATCAGCGGCCCGATGACCGGCGCCGAAGTCGACCAGCTCGTGGCCACCCTCTACCGCGCGACCCCCGAGCGCATCAAGGAGGCGGGGGCGCTGCTGGGGGGGAATTGATCAGACCTCCCCCGGCGCGTTCACCAGCTCCCCCTTCGCCGGACAGTCCTTGTCGATGAAATAGCCCTTCGCAAACATGAACTCGAACCCCTCGATCAGGTCCGCGAAGCGCGGCCGGGCGAAGGGCATGTTCTGGATGGCGGAGAAGAACAGGGTCTTGTCGGGGCTGATGAGAAAGAGGCCCGGCTCGCAGCAGATCGGCGGCTCGGACAAGCCCTCCTTGCGCGGGCGCCCCTCGGTCAGGAACAGGCCCCAGTCCCTCGCCTTGCGGGGCGTCAGGCCATAGCCGATGCGCAGATGTTTCAGGCCCCAGTCCGCCGGGGTGCGCTCGCCCCGCTCGGCCTCGTCGCAGGAAATCGCCAGGGTGGTCACGCCGCGCTTTTCGAATTCGTGCAGCATGGCGTCCAGCTCCACCAGATAGGCGTGGCATTGCTGGCAATGCAGGCCCCGGTAGAAGACCAGCATGGAGAACAGCCGTGGCTGGTCCAGCGCCAGATCAAAGGACCCGCCGCCCGCCAACGGCGCCACAAGGGGCGGCGCCGGCTGGCGGGGGATGATGGGGCGCAGATCAGTCATGGTGCAGGCCGACTCCGGCGCCCGTCACTTCTGTCCGCGTGCGATATAGTCCGCGATGAATTTGCGATCCTCCTCCGGCAGGGAGAGGGCCGCCGTCACTTCCGCCTGCACGCCATCGCCGGCCTCATAGTCCGGCACGAAGCCCACGGTCTTCATGGCGTCGGCGGCGAATTCCTGATCGTTCGCCAGTTTGTGGATGGCTTCGCGCATCGCCTCCATGGCGGGTTTGGGCGTGCCGGGCGGGAACGCCACGATACGCTGCATGGCGCCGTTGATGGCGATGGCCTTCTTGTAGATGTCCCACAATTTGCCCTCGGGCTCGCGCCCCTTCACATCCCGCAGGAATTCGTGGAACGGCTTCATGTCGAGGCCCTGGGCCTGGGCGGGCCGGGAGAAGCGCTTGCCATTGTAGCCCGGATCGAAATACAGCGGCACCACCTCGCCACTGGCCACGAGGGAAGGCGCGACGGCGGCGATATAGCCCGGAGGCGATTCCGCGAAAAAGTTTATTTCGTTGCGCTGCAAGGCCAGACGCGCATTGGAGTTGCTGGTGTAGCCGGTGACATATTTGTAGTTCACCCCGAGCAGATCGAGCGACAGGCGCTCCAGAATGTCCTTGGAGGAATCGGCGGTCAGTCCGCCCACGACCAGGTTCTGCGCCTTCAGGATGTCGCTGCCGACCTTGAGGCCGGGCTCCACATTGGCGCGCACATAATAGACCGTGGTGCCCGGCTGGTAGGCGATCATGTTGTAGGTGAGGAAATCGACGCGCGAGCGTTCCTTGATATTCACATAGCGCCAGGCGACGCCCGTGAGATAGCCGATGACCGTGCCATCCTTGGGCGCGATTTCGCCCAGAAAATTCGTGCCCGTTGCGCCGCCGCCGCCATCCATGTTCTGGACGATGATATTGGGCGTGCCCGCCAGATGCTTGCCGATATGCTTGGCGAAGAGCCGCCCCTCGATGTCCGTGGGGCCGCCCACGGCGAAATTGATGAGAACCGTGAGGCGCTTGCCCTGATAGAAGCCGTCAGCGGCGATGGCTGGCGCGGCGGCGACCAAGGCGCCCAAGCCCAAGCACAGGCCTGCCGCCAGACCCTTCAAGTGATTCAACATGCGCGTCCTCCAGATGATTTGCACGCATAGTGGGGCTTGCGCGCGCCAGCATCAAGGGCTTGGGCCAGGTTTGTCGCCGTTGCTGGACAAGGTCGAGCTTCCTCGCTAGCTTTTTACCAAAGCGAAGGCGTCGGAGAGCCCAGTGGTCTGCATGTCCACCAGCGCGCTCATCTTCGTCCAAAGGGGAGGCTGCAATGCTGACAAGACGCCATTTTTCCGTGCTCGCCGGCGCAGGCCTCACGGCGCTGGGCGCAGGCCGCGCCCATGCCGCCCCCAATGCGGCTCTGGTGGAGGCGGCGAAGCGCGAGGGCAAGGTGGTGGTCTATTCCGCCTATATCTCGCCGGTCACCCATGGGCGCATCGCCACCGCCTTCGAGAAGGCCTACGGGATCAAGGTCGATTATCTCACCGCGCGCGGCGCCGAAATGCGCGAGCGCGCCCGCATCGAGCAATCGGCGGGGCGGTTTCTGGGCGATGTCCTGCATACGGCCTCCAGCAACACCTTCATGTCGCTGGCGCTCGACAAGACCCTGGAATCCCATGGGGTGCTGCCCAATGCGGCGGGGCTGAAGCCCGAATTCGCCAGCCGCGCCGACGACATGCAGACGCCCATCTTCACCATCAACTACGGCATGCTCGTCAATACAACCATGGTGAAGCCTGCCGACGAGCCAAAGAGCTGGCAGGATCTGCTCGATCCCAAATGGAAGGGCAAGATCCTGTTCGACGATCCGCGCACCTCCGGCGGCGGGCGCGTCATGTTCCACATGCTCATGGACAAGTTCGGGCGCTCCTATCACGAGAAGCTCGCGGCGCAGCAGCCGGTCTTCTCGCGTGATTATGGCGAAGCGGGGCGGCGCGTGGCGCGCGGCGAATTCGCCATCTATGTGCCGCTGATCTTCTCCGAATATGTGCGCCTGAAGGGCCTGCCGGTGAAATATGTCATCCCCTCGGAGGGCGTGACCTATGGCTCCTATTCGGTGTCCCTCCTGCGCAATCCGCCCCATCCCAACGCGGCGCGTCTGCTGTGCGATTTCTATCTTTCGCAGGAAGTGCAGGAGATTTACGCCGACACCGGCCACGGCATCGTGATCGCCGATCTCAAGGCCAAACTCGATCCCGATCTCGCCGCCTTCGCCAATGTGAAACCCCTGGTGGCCGAGGATTTCACGCGCATCGAGGAATATCTGGTGTTGGCGAAGCAGATTTACGGGTAGGGGGCGCATTCCGACCGTCTGTTTCAACCATCTGAATCATTGCGCGAAAAGCCAGCCGCTCCCCTCCCCCTCGTGGGGAGGGGCTGGGGGTGGGGGGCGAGCGCAATTTCTGCCATTAGCGCCTGTCGCAACCGCGCTCCCGCCCCATCGCGCGCGCCCCCCACCCCGTCCGCTGACGCGGCCGACCCTCCCCACGAGGGGGAGGGTAAACGCGCGCTTACAGAAAATAATCCTTGACTTTTGGCCCAACATCGCCCACATAATCCTCATCCCCGCCCCATGAGGGACTGGACGCGAGCGGTCGTATTCGGGTGGGCGGGGAGCGGTTCCTGCGGGGCGGCCTACCGGAGGCCCTCTCTCGGGCGATCATGAGCAAAAGGTGTGGTTCACAGGGCTGGCCGCCCGTGGACGATCCCCGGCGTCAAAACCGGAGGTCCGCACCCAGTCACCCGTCCGTCCGGCACTACGACCGGTCTGAGCCGATGAGGCTCACAAACCCAGGATGCTGACAAGCGGTGGTCCGAAAGACCCCTTCGAAGCATCAAGGCCTTCCCTTTCCCCTCAGCCAGAGGCGAAAAGGACCAGGGCCGGGGCCAAGTACGGGAGCCTTGATCGAGAAATCCGCGCAGGGGGCGCCGCGAGGCGATCAACCCAAACCATCACAGCGCCCAGCGGCGCCCCCGGCCCCTCAAGGGGCCATGCACGATCCATCAACCCGGCGCGGGATCGCGTGCGGGATATCTGCGTTTCCGCGCGCCAATGGAGATCCATTTTGTGTGAACCGCGCTCCCGCCCCATCGCGCGCGCCCCCCACCCGGTCTCGCTGACGCGAGGCCACCCTCCCCACGAGGGGGAGGGTAAATACGCGCCTTATTTCATAGGGTTATGCCAATGCACGAAGCGTCAGCCTCACAACTCAATCACCACATACTCCTCCTCGACCTTCACCTCGAAGCTCTCGGCCACATAAGGCCCCTTCACCAGTTCGGCGCCCGGTTCCACGCAGGCGTTGAAGGTGCGCAGGCGGGTATTTTTCGGGTCGCAGTACGACTGCCCCGTGGCGATTTCGAATTCCCAGCCATGCAGGGGGCAGCGCAGGAACTCGCCCTCGCGGATCAGTTCATACTGGCCGGGGCGAGGGGCCATCGACAGGCCCGTGACGAAACCCTCGCAGAGCGAGCCGCCCCCATGGGGGCAGCGGTTCGCCAGCGCGTAAAAAGCGCCCTTCACATTGAAGACGCCGATCTCGCGTCCGGCCACCTGCGCCAGCTTGCGGCCACCGGGCTCGATGTCTGCGGCGCGGCCGATCACATGCCGCGTCATGGCAGGCCATACAAGGCGCGGGCGTTGTCCCTGAAGAGCATGGACCGCTGCGCGTCGGTCATGCGGAAGCGGATGCAGTAGCGCGGATCGTCATAATCCCAGTGGGGATAGTCGGTGGAGAAGAGCAGCCGATCCCAGCCGATCCAGTCGATGACCTCGGGCAGATGGGCCGGATTCTCCGGCTCTTCAAGAGGCTGGGTCGCGAACCAGAAATGTTCCTTGATATATTCGGAGGGGCGGCGTTTGAGATGGGGCACTTCCTTGCGCATGCGTTCAAAGGCTGCGTCCATGCGCCAGCACATGGCGGGGATCCAGGTGAAGCCGGATTCGATGAGGGCGATCCTCAGCTTGGGGAACCGGTCGAAGACCCCCTCGAAGATCATGCTCACCAGATTGCCCTGCATGCCCGTGCAGAAGCTGTAATGCTCCTGCATGTAATAGGTCGGCCAGCCCGAGCCCGTGGAGGGCGCGCCGCCGCTGAAGGCGGCCGGGTGCAGGCCAAGTGGCAGGCCCGCTTCCTGCGCCGCCGCATAGATGGGCCAGTAGCGCCGCCTGCCCAGAGGCTCCGCGGAACGGGGAGAAATGATGATCTGCCTGAAGGCCTTGTCCTGCGCCCGCAGCTGGATCTCCTTCACGCAGAAGTCCGGATCCTCCTGCGGCACGACCACGCCCGCCAGCAGGCGCGGCTCCTTGCGCACCCAGTCATGCAACTGCCAGTCATTCACCGCATGGGAGAGAACAGGTGCGTAATCGGGATTGCGCTCCTCCATGCCGCCCTTGCTGAGGGCGACGAGCATGCCCCATTCCACGCCCACCGCATCAAGATGCTGGCGGCGCATGAAGTCGAGGTCGGAGCCGGGCGGGCCGCCGCCGGGCGGATAGGCGTCGGCGCGCTGGCCCGCCGCCATCATGCGCGGATAGACCTGCATGCCCGTCAGTCCCTGACGTATATGACCGCCGAAGGTCTCGCTATGTTCGCGCCAGCGCTGGCTCATGTAGGGATAGAGATCGGCGGTCGAGCGCTGCACCGGATGGATGTCGCAATCGACGATGCCGACTTTCTGGGCTGCGGTGACCGAGGTGACTGGAACATTCATGACGTTTGCTCCGCCTTGAGGGAGATATGATGGCGCCATTCGCCCGCGAGTCTCGGATAAGCCGCCAGCGGATTGTCCCGCGTGATCTTCTGGATGAGCGCCTCGGGCAGCCCATCGGGCAACGCCTCCTCGCCCTCGAAATGGGCGTGGGGATAATCGGTGGAGAAGAGCAGCAACTCGTCCGAGCCGATATGGTCGAGGATGCGCAGGATCATCGCGGCGTCAGGCACTTCCACCGGCTGCAGGGTGAAGCGGAAGCGCTCGCGCAGGATGTCGGCGGGCGGGCGGTCGATCCAGGGCACTTCCTGCCTGATGCCGCGCCATTCCTTGTTGAGGCGCCACAGCAGGGTCGGCAGCCAGCCAAAGCCGCTCTCGAGGCAGATGACGCGCAGGTTCGGGCACTCCGAAAACACGCCCTCGGCCAGCAGGCTGACGATGGCGTTCTCGAAGCCCGTGCTGTTGGCCACATAGTCCTCCACCTGAAAGGAGGGCCAGCCCGAGCCGGTGGTCGGGAAACGATAAGTGCTGCCCGCATGGAGCGCGAGCGCCAGCCCATGCTTTTCGCAGGCGCGGTAAATCGGCCACATCTGGCGCTTGCCCGGCAGCATGTCGCCCATGACAGGCAGGATCACCTGCACGAAGCGCTGATCTGCGGCGAGGCGCTCGATCTCGGCCACCGCATGGTCCGGATTCTGGCCGGTGATGAGAATGGAGCCGCGCAGGCGCGGTTCGGGGTCGAGCCATTCCCGGGCGACGTGATCATTCACCGCCGAACAGAGCGCCGCCGCCATGTCCTCGTTGAACAGCGCGATGGCGCCATGGAGCAGGGAGCTGATCGCGATCTCCACGCCGAAGGGATCGAGGGCCTGACGACGCAGTTGGTCGAGGGGGCTCTCGCCCTTGTTCGGGCGCCAGTCCTGCCGGCAGGTGAGCGGCGAGTTCAGGGGATAGCTGGTGAGCTGGAAGTTCATCTTGTGGATGAACCGCGTCTCCAGCTGGTCGCGCCAATAGGGCGGCAGATAGGGCAGCAGGGCCGTGGTGGGCGGCGAGGGCAGATGCAGGTCGCAGTCCACGGCGCCTTTGAGTGGGAGCTTCATGCGGGCCTCCTGATGCATGGGTTCAGCATGGCAAAGCCCATCCCGCCCTCCCGTCCGCTTCGATCATCACTTGCGCGCCGGGCGCTGGCGCACCGAGGCCAGCGCCATCGACCAGCATCTGCCCCGCGGCGGTGCGTACCTTGTAGGAGCGATAGGCCCCGCGAAAGATGGAGTCCACGACCTCGCCGCTCCAGCGCAATCCGTCGGCCCCCGCATGCGCGTTGGTGAAACGCATCTGCTCTGGCCGCACCACGATGGCGACCTGCTGGCCTGCAGGCAGCTCGTCTGCGGCCCGGCAGGTCCCCGCAAAGCCCTCGCCCGCCACGTCCAGCTCCACCTGGCCATCATCGAGGCGCCGGGCGGCGCGCACCTGGGCTTGCAGCACATTGGGCGCGCCGAAGAACTTCGCCACCGCCAGGGAGCGCGGCTGGTAATAGATGCTCTCGGGCGCGCCGATCTGCAGGATCTTGCCGCCATGCATGACCACGATGCGGTCCGAGAGGGACATGGCCTCGCTCTGGTCATGGGTCACATAGATCGAGGTGATGCCGAGGCGCTTCTGCAAGGCGCGGAACTCGTCGCCGGTCTGCATGCGCAGGCGCGCATCGAGATTGGACAGGGGCTCGTCGAGCAGCAGCACGCGCGGCTCGAAAACCAGTGCGCGGGCGATGGCCACCCGCTGCTGCTGGCCGCCGGACAGGGCGGGCGCGGGCCGGTCCGCATAGGCCTCCATCTCCACGAGGCGCAGGGCGCGGGCCACGCTCTCCTTGATCTCGGCCGCCGGGCGCCTGCGGATGCGCAGGGGATAGGCCACATTGTCGAAGACGCTCATATGCGGCCAGATGGCGTAGGACTGGAACACCATGCCAAGCCTGCGCCGCTCGGGCGCCATGAAGAAATTCCGGGCGGCGTCGCTCACCACTTCCCCGCCGATGCTGATGCGCCCGCCGCTGTTCTGCTGCAGGCCCGCGATCATCCGCAGGGTCGTCGTCTTGCCGCAGCCGGACGGGCCCAGCAGCGTGAGAAATTCCCCGGCCTCCACGCTCAGGTCGATAGCGTCCACCGCCGTCGATGCGCCGAACTGGCAGCTCAGGCCCTCAAGAAGGATGTCAGACATT
>CANCSY010000120.1 GCA_947380915.1 Beijerinckiaceae bacterium | reverse complement strand
GCCGCCTTGGCGTTGGCGAGCGAGACGCCCAGAATGGCGTTGGCGCCGAGCTTGGCCTTGTTGTGGGTGCCGTCGAGGGCGATCATGATCTCGTCGATGCGCACCTGATCCTCGGCGTCGTGGCCGACCAGGGCTTCCATGATGTCGGTATTGACGCTCTCGACCGCCTTCAGAACGCCCTTGCCGCCGTAGCGGCTCTTGTCGCCGTCGCGCAATTCCACGGCTTCATGGGCGCCGGTTGAGGCGCCCGAGGGCACGGCCGCGCGGCCAAAGGCGCCGTCTTCAAGCGTCACATCCACTTCGATGGTGGGATTGCCGCGGCTGTCGAGAATTTCGCGGGCGTGGATGTCGACGATCACGGTCATGGAGGGCCTCTTCTTGGGCTGCTGAAAAAGTCGCCGCCTTTTACGACGGTTGGCGTCGGGGGGGAAGGCTCTTGCGGCGAAAGGTGGAGAAGATCGAGGTTCAAATCAGGCGAATGGGACAATTCGCCTCGCCGATCCATCATTCACTGATTGATTCTGGCGCCGCAGCCCTCTATCTCGACCCACATGGTCAAGCAATCAGACACACCCAACCTTCTGGGCCAGCACGCGCCCCTCCCCGCCTCTCCCGAAGAGGCGGAACTCGACCGCGTGCCGAACCCCCATCCCGACACGAATTATCTGGCAAGGTTCACCGTGCCGGAGTTCACCTCCCTCTGCCCGGTGACGGGACAGCCGGACTTCGCCCATATCGTGATCGATTATGTGCCGGAGCAGTGGCTGGTGGAGTCGAAGTCGCTAAAGCTCTATCTGGGCTCCTTCCGCAACCACGGCGCCTTCCACGAGGATTGCACGGTGCGGATCGGCCTTGATCTGGTAGGCCTGCTGGCGCCCCGCTGGCTGCGCATCGGCGCTTACTGGTATCCGCGCGGCGGCATTCCCATTGATGTATTCTGGCAGAGCGGCGAGGCGCCGGCGGGCCTGTGGATCCCCGATCAGGGCGTGCCGTCCTATCGCGGGCGCGGCTGAACCGCCGTCGCAATCAGGAGGCGCTTACTTCGGCTTCGTGAACAGGTCCTGGCCAAAGCGGTAGTGAAGCTGGACGAAAGCGCCGAAATTGCGCTGATCCGACTTGGGCGGCGCAAGCGCGCCAAAACGCGCATCCACCGCCTCGGGAGCGGATACGGAATAACGTCCGCCAAGCCCCGCGCTCAGGGCCTTGGTGAAATCATAGGACAGGACCCATTCGGTCTTGAAACCGGCGCCGCCGACGCCGGGCTCCCGCACGCCCGACATATTGTGCATCGTCCAGCTTGTGTCATTGGCGCGAGCGGCCATGTAGGGCTGCCAGACGAGTTCGCCGGACACGCGGATCCGGTCCATCACATGCAGGTCGCCGCCAAGGCCAACGGCGCCGACGCCGCTCACAGGCCCGGCCGGGCCCGGCGACTGGCGCAGAAAGATGTGATCCGCCTTCGCGCTGGAACTGCAAATGGGCCCGGAGGCGCCAGTCAGGCAGCCATAGACGCTCAATTGGGCCTTGGCGGTCTGGTCGCTGATGAAGGAGCCGATACGGTCGGAGGCGCTATTGAAAAGGGTGACGCCCGACTGGAGATAGTCAAGCGAAGGCTGCGCCACGGGAGTTGCGTCCTGCGCTCGCGCGCCGAACCCGCTCACCAGGCCGAGGGCCACCGCTATCCATCTGCTCGCAACCAACTGTGCCCCCATCTCCGGACATGCTGCAAGTTAATACATTTTTAACCAGCAAGTTCAAGTGTCCGCACCGTCATGCAGCAATTGTTGCGCCAAGGTTCGGGGAACAGCGAGGCCATAGGTCGCCTGCCGAAGGGTCTCGACTAGGGCCTTGCGATCCCTCAAATGCGCCAGCTGATCAAAAGGGATGGCGCGCCCGATTTCGACCTCGCAACGGGCGCCTATTTTCAGCCGCAGTTCATGAAAAAATAGAGCCAGTCTCAATAAGGGGCTGATATGGCTTACGATCTGGAAAAATCGGGAATTCTGTCCTCGGAAATAGATCGGGGCCACCGGGGCCTTCGCGCTCTGGACCAACCGCGCCAGATAGGGCGTCCAGGGCGGATCCACGGCGGGATGGCGCCCAAGCCGGTCGGGCGAGGTCGAGATGGCGCCGGCGGGAAAGATCACCAGGCAGCCACCAGTCTGCAAATGGGCCAGAGCCCTGGCGCGGGAGGCCACATTGGCGCGCTGAGCCTCCATGGACTCGGTGAAATCGATGGGCAGCATGTGGTCGCGCATTTCGGGGGCGCGCAGCAGCACGGCGTTGGTCAGCACCAGAAAGTCCGGCCGCGCCCGGCGCATCAGGGCGCACATCACGATTCCGTCGAGCACGCCGAAAGGATGGTTGGAGACCACCACCAACGGCCCCTCCTTCGGCAGCGCCGCCAGTCGCTCCGCGTCATAGCGCAGATCAAGAGAGAGGGCCTTGATGGCCACATCGAAGAAGCTGGCCCCCTGCCAGCCGCTCGCCTGATGCTGGAAATAAAGCCGCCGCAGCCGGTTGCGACCGGTGGCGACCTCCAGTGCATTGATGGCGAGACGCTTGAGAAGCGGATCAGAGGGGGCCGCGTAGGTGAAGGCGCTTTCGTCCATGGAGAGCCGGTTACGACACTGATGTGACGGGTTCGCGACAGCCTGTCAGTAGCCCTTGGCGAGGCGGTCGAAGGCCATGAGACGGGCGAGCAGCGCCTCCAGTTCGCCGAGCGGCACCTGATTGGGGCCATCCGAGAAGGCTTCCGCAGGGTTGTCATGGGTCTCGATGAAGACCCCGGCCACCCCCACGGCCACGGCGGCGCGGGCCAGAACCGGCACGAATTCGCGCTGGCCGCCCGAAGAGGTCCCCTGCCCGCCGGGCTGCTGGACCGAATGGGTGGCGTCGAAGATCACCGGCGCGCCGGTCTGCTCGGCCATGATGGGGAGCGAGCGCATGTCGGAGACCAGCGTATTATAGCCAAAGCTCGCGCCGCGTTCAGTGACCATCACCTGCGGATTGCCGGCGCCCGTGACCTTGGCGACCACGTTCTTCATGTCCCAGGGGGCGAGAAACTGCCCCTTCTTCACATTGACCGGCTTGCCGGTGGCGGCTGCGGCCAGCAGCAGATCGGTCTGGCGGCAGAGGAAGGCGGGGATCTGCAGCACATCCACCACCTCAGCTGCGATGGCGCATTGGTCATTTTCGTGGACATCGGTGAGGATGGGGAAGCCGAATTTCTCCTTGATCTCGGCGAAGACCGGCAGCGCTTCCTTGAGGCCAAGGCCGCGTCGGCCCGTGAGCGAGGTGCGGTTGGCCTTGTCGAAGGAGGACTTGTAGACGATCCCCACCCCGAGCCGGTCGGCGATGGACCGCAGGGCGGCCGCCATGGTCAGGGCATGGTCGCGGCTCTCCAGAGCGCATGGCCCGGCGATGAAGGCGAGCGGCAGACCATTGCCGAAGGTCACCGCACCCGCACCCGCACCAATCGTCACCTGCGTCAGAGCCTGCATGTCCCGCCTCTTCCTGTGTGACCCAAAGCGCTAAAGGAGCCGGGGCGCCAAGGCAAGCGGCGCGCGCGAATCGCGAACCCTAATTCGCACCGGGCTGGCGCAAACATGGCGCCGCAACGCAACCGCCTTTAGCTTTGGGGATAATATCAGGGAATTTTTTCTGACACCCTGCAGGGCAAGTCGTCTTGCGCAACCAGCGACCAGGGGCCAAAACACCTGACCGTGAACCAACTGGCGCTTGGCAAGAAACCCTCCCATGCGGCATATAGGTGCTCACTCAGGGGGTACGGATGCGTTCTTGCATATTGGTGGCGGCGTTTCTGGCGGTCGGAACATCTGTTTCGATGGCCCAACAAGACACGGACTCGGCAGGATACGCATTGAACGGATGCCGCCTCCTGTTGAACGAAACATTCGATGGCCTCTTCGAGCAAACAAGATGCGCGGATAAAATAAAGGCGATCTTTCGAAACAGGAACAGCATCAAGAATTGCTCGCCCCAAAGGTCCAACACAAAGGAAAACGCAGCGACGATCGTTCGCTATATCGAGGCGCGGCCGGACCGTTGGCCCGAAAGGTTCACGGTGCTCGCAGAAGAAGCGCTGATGGAAGCGTTCCCCTGCAACAAGTGACCTCAGCCCGCACCAGGATCAACCGGCGCGCCACCATGATTTTGACGCGATGACAGCACCCGGTATGGTAAAGTTAGTCTGAAACCAAAGCTCAAACACTTAGCCAGGCGGCTTTCGGCAAGGAAAGATCGAAACATGTCCAAGACGATATCGGCGCTCAAGCGCTGCGCGTTCTTCGCGCTCACCTTCGCCGCAGCGACGTCGGCCGTCGCGCAAGACATCAATTACGCAGGCAAGACGATTTCGGTCTATGCGGCGGGTGGCGGCTATTCGCTTTATGCGCGCACCCTCGCCATGCATATCGGCAAGCGTCTGCCGGGCGAACCCACGGTCATCGTCAAGGAACTGCCGGGCGCCGGCACGCTCATGTCCGCCAATTACATCTATGAAGCTGCAAAGAAGGACGGCACCGAGATCGCCGCCGTCGGCGGCTCCGTGGCGACCGTGCAGCTCTACAAGACGCCGGGCATCCGCTTTGATCCGCGCAACTTCGTCTGGCTGGGCAGCATTTCCAGCGAGGTCGGCGTCGCCGCCGCCACCGACAAGTCCGGCATAACGTCCATTCAGCAAGCGCTGGAACGCAAGATGCTCGTGGGCGGTTCTGGTCCGTCTTCCGGAAATGTCGTCTTCCCGACCCTGTCGAACGGCCTGCTGGGCACGAAGTTCGAGATCGTCCGCGGCTACAAGGGTTCGGAAGAAATCGCGCTTGCCATGGAGCGCGGCGAGGTTGACGGCGTGATGAGCTGGAACTGGTCGAGCATCAAATCCGCCCGCTCGGATTGGGTGCGCGACGGCAAGATCAAGATCCTGCTGCAACTGGCGCTGGCCGGTCATCCCGAACTGAAGGGCGTGCCCCTCATCGCCGATCTCGCCAAGACCGCCGAACAGAAGGCTGCCATCGAACTGGTCTTCGCCTCCCAGGGCATGGCGCGACCCTACATCCTCCCGCCGGGAACCCCGCAACCGATCATCACCCTCTGGCGCAAGGCCTTCGAGGACATGCTCGCCGATCCCGCCTTTGAGGCGGACCTGAAAAAGCTCAACCTCGATTTCGACAATCCCATGAGCGGCCCGCAGGTCGAGGCCATGATCGCCAGGCTCTATGCGACGCCCGAAGACGTGTTGAACAAGGTGAACGGATTAATGGCCATCAAGTGACGCGCAAATCGTCTGAACCACAGTCAGGCGCCAGCAGATGAAAAGCTGTTCGCCGAAAAAGGAGGTATTCATGAGCTTCGCCAAGGCAGGATTAGCCGTAGGACTTTACCTTGCAACCTCGGTCGCCGCGCAGGCGCAGGGCGCTGATTACTACAATGGCAAGACAGTCTCCTATATCGTGGCGACCGCCCCGGGCGGCGGCTACGACACCTATGGTCGCCTGGTGGCGGAGTACATGCAGAAACATCTGCCCGGCTCCACCTTCATCGTGCGCAACATGCCCGGCGCCGGCCATCTCATCGGGGCCAATGCGGTCTATGCCTCCAAACCCGACGGGCTCACGCTGGGCACCTTCAACACGGGCCTGATTTACACGCAGATCGCCAGCCACAAAGGGATCAGGTTCGATCTCAACAACATGTCCTGGATCGGCAAGGCGGCGACCGATCCTCGCGTCATTGTTGTCGCTTCCCAATCGCCCATCAAAACTGTCGCCGACATCGCCAACTCGAAGGAGATTTTGAACTTCGCGACATCGGGACCGGGCGGCGCCAATTATGTGGAGATCCTGGGCCTCACCGCCACCATGAAGCTGCCGATCAAGATGCTGTCCGGCTACAACGGCACCGATGACCAGCTCGCCATGCGCCGTGGTGAAATCATCGGCACCATGGCCTCGCGTTCGGCCTATGACCAGTTCGTCAAAAACGGTTATGGACGCTACATCGCCCAGTTCGGCGGCCTCGAAACAGACCTGCCGCAGATGAGCACGCTGGTGACCGAAGAAGACGCCAAGCGTCTTGTCCAGCTCGTCAGCGTCCAGGGCGATATCTCGCGCCTGACCGCAGCCCCGCCCGCCGTCCCCGCCCCCCAATTGAACGCGCTGCGCGCCGCCTACAAAATGGCGCTGGAGGACGAAGACCTTCGCACCCGCGCGAAGAAGGCGGAAATGCCGATCGAACCTCTCTATGGCGAGGAGGTGGCCAAGGCGGTCGCCAATGCGCTGAAACAACCGCCGCGTGTTGTGGAGCTGCTCGTGGAAGCCTTCGCCAGCGAAAAGAAATAGGGGCTCTGGCTGACATCGGGTGACGTGAAGTCAGGGCCTCACGCCGGGGACACCTTCGTCACCCGATAGGTCAGCACTTTGCCGTCGGGGTCGCGGATCGAGACATATTCGCCCATTGTGAAGGCGTGGGTTTCGAAATGGTGGCCCAACTCCTCGTCACCTGTGGTGCGCGGATCATAATCAAAGGCCCAGGTCGCGCCGCCCGGCCCACCAGCCCTGTGCGCCAGCAAACCGCGCTCGACAACGACGCCGTCTTGAAGACGGTGCACGAAGCACAGGGCGCGCTGGCTGCGCCAGCCCTCGAGGTTGATATGGCCGGTGTCGTCGAGCGGGGCCACAAGATCATACCCCTCCCCGGGCTCACCCTCGGGATGCCCCTTGGCGCGCGCACGCTCAAGGCGGATCTTGCGCATGTGGTAGGTGTGCGAAGGGCTGTCCATCTGTCGCTCCGTCACGCTGCCTGAGCGTTGATAGGCCGCCGTCAGGCCGCCCGCCTTGACAAGCATCAAACCCGGCCCCGGTTCCCTTCGCCCCGGCTTCGCCGCAGAGCCTCCACAAGGAAGTCTATTTTGCGGCGCAGAGGTTAAGCCTATATTGGGAGTCTCCCACGCACACTGCGCCTTTCGTTTTGTTTGGGATCAAGGACCGCCACAGCGCATGAAAACGAAGCTGAAATGGCTGATCGTCGCCGCCGCCGGTGTGGTGGTTGTGGCGGGCATGGCGCCCTGGACCTTCTCGGGCGCCGCCATGCGCAACGAGTTGGCCCAGCAGGTGCGCGAGACGACGGGACTCATCGCGGAGGCCAGCGGGCGCACCACGCTGGCCCTCCTGCCCCGCCCGCGCATCAAGATCGAAGATGTGACGATCCATGATCGCGATGGCAAACTACTCATCAAATCCGCCGCCTTGCGCGGAAATTTGCGGATCCTGCCCGCCTTCGCCGGACGCATGGAGGTCTCCTCCGTCTCTCTGGCGGCGCCGGACATCGACATTGATCTGGATGGCAAGCACCTGAACGGGGAAGGCGCCATCGCCCGCGCCATCGAAGCCCGCCCGGAGACCCGCGAGGCGGCCTCTGCGGACAAGGCGCGGCTCGCCAGCGTCACCCTCCAGGGCGGAACCGCGCGCCTCACGCGGGCCGGGGCCGTGGTCAGCACCCTCTCCAATATCGAGGCGACGCTGGATTGGCGCAGCCTCAGCACGCCCGCCGGTTTGCATGCGAGCTTCAAATGGGCGGATGAACAGGTGGACGTCACGGCCTGGCTCGGCCAGCCGACGCAGGTGCTGCGTGGCGAATCCTCGCCGGTATCCCTGCGTCTCGACTCTCCCTCCCTGACCCTTAACGCCGATGGCATCGTTTCGGGCGGGCAGACCCCCAATTATGCCGGAAAATTCTCGGTCGAGGCGCCCTCCCTGCGCGAGGTGCTTGTTCGCAACAATATCTATCTGCCCCTGCCCGGAGCCCTCGGCGCCCTCTCCCTGAGCGCAGACGCCCGCGCCACCCTGCGCTCGCTCCAGCTTTCGGACCTGCAATTCAAGCTGGATGACACGAATTACGAGGGCGCGGTGATCTTGTCCGGCCATCAGGGTCGCCCGGCCCTCATGGGCACCCTGGCCACCAAATCCCTCGAAATAGAGCCCCTGCTCGCGCAGGTTCCCGGCCTGCGCGAGGAAAATGGGCGCTGGAGCGCCGCGCCGCTGCCCAAGCCCGACCTTGCGCGCGCCGATGTGGATCTGCGCATTTCCGCGAACCGCGCCAGATTTGGCCGGACCGAATTTCAAGATATCGGCTTTTCCGTCCTGGTGACCGGCGGCAAGGGGGAATTGGCCATCGCCGAGGCAAAGGCCTTTGGCGGGAGCGTGAAAGCCCGCCTCAGCGCCGAACCCACCAGCTCGGGCTATCTCACGCGGGCCAGCGTGGCTTTCACCCGGGTGGACAGCGCCGCCCTGCTGGCCGAACTCTTCCGGAGCCAGCGGTTTTCGGGCGAAACGACAGGCGAGATGAACTTTGCCGGCGAAGGCGCGAGCATCGCGCAGATCCTCGGTTCCCTGCATGGAACCGCCCGCGTCGATCTGGCCAATGGCGACATCGCGGGCATTGATCTTGAAAACGCCCTGCGTCGTCTGGAGAAGCAGCCGCTTTCCGTCGCTTCCGCGATTCGCTCGGGGCGCACCTCTTTCCGCACGGCGCGGATGGATCTGGAGGCGACCGCAGGGGTCGCGAAGATCCTCGAAGTGGAGGCCAGAGGCGCGGGGGTGGAAGTGGTGGCCACCGGCTCGGCCATTCTTGCGCGGCGTCAGCTGGATATCGCCATCCGGGCGCGGCAGGCGGGACGCGAGGACAATGAGCCCGCGCCGCAACTCTCCATGGATCTCAGGGGCAACTGGGACGACCCCAATCTGGTCATCGACGCCCAAAGCCTCATCCGTCGCTCGCAGGCGGCGGCGCCACTGTTGCGTGGACCGGGCCAGCCGCAGCCCGAAGGGGCCTCGACGAAACCCTGATTACACCGGCTTCATGCGCCCGCGTCGTCCGAGCAGTAATCCCGCAAGCAGCACCAGCGCCACCATGCCGATCAGGATCGTGGAGACGGCGTTGATCTCAGGCGTCACCCCTAACCGCACCTGCGAATAGATGCGCATGGGCAGGGTCGTGGAGCCCGGCCCCGAGGT
>CANCSY010000119.1 GCA_947380915.1 Beijerinckiaceae bacterium | reverse complement strand
AAATCCCCGTCCTTCATGCCCGTGGCGCGCCAGAGCCCGCGCGCGCCAGCCATGTTGCGGCCATGGGTGGTGGTTCTGGAGCGATAATGGGGCATGGGAGATCCTTGACGGTTCAGTGCTGGGGCTGGGTGCTTATAGGCCATCGCGAGAGGCGCGGGAAGACGCACGCGCACCTCCCCGACCGCCCAATGCCGACTGCCGACTGCCTCAGAGTTCCGTGATCTTCTGCGGGAACTTGTGGAGGTGCTCGACCTTGCCGTTCTCGTCCACCAGATAGTTGTCGCAGACCCAGCTATAGGTGCGGGCCGTCACATAGGTGGGATGCACGGCGAAGAGCATGTTGCGGCCGACCTTGAGGGTCTCGTCGTGGCGGATCAGGGGCCGCTCGACCATATCGTAGCCCTGGCCGTGGGCGTAGAGGCGGGTCTCCTCCGGGCGCCCGTTCTTGCGCATGAAGGCGTTGTAGCGGGCAAAAATATCGGCGGGATCCGCGTCCGGCTGCAAGAGCTCCAGAGTGAACTGCTGGGCCTGCAGCACGAAGGCGAATTCATCGTGCATCTCCTGCGAGGCCTTGCCCAGCACCCAGGTGCGGCCGATCTCGCCGTAGTAGCCGCCAGGGCCGTTGTTCTCGATGAGCATGCAGAACTGGTCGCCCTCCTTGATCGTGCGGTTCTGCAGATGGGGCGGACCCATGACGGCAGGCGTGCCTACAGGGCCGGAGGCGGCCATGTACCAGCCCTGCTCGCTGCCGAGCGCCGTGCTGGCGGAGCGGGCGACCTGCACCATTTCCATGTCCCGCAGGCCCGGCCGCAGGGCCTTGGTGACGGCCTCGGCCGCGATGTCCTGCATTGCGGTCATGCGGCGGATGAGGGCGATCTCCTCGGGGCTCTTGACCGCCTTGATGGCGTCGACCAGCGGCGAGGCGTCCACGAATGTGGCGCGCGGCAGGCTCTTCGTGAGATGATCGACCATGGCGTAGGAGATGGCGGAGGGCCCCAGCAGGCCGATGGTGGCGCCATCATAGCCCTTGAGCGCCTGCAGCGCGCATTCGGCGTCATAGGTGGCGGTGAAGTGGATCGCCACATAGCTGGGCGAGCCCATGACCCGGCCCACGCCGCGCCGGATCCCGTCGCCTGCCGCGTCAAGGCGCAGGTCCTGCCCGAAAGGCCCCTGCCCCACCACGGTCATCAGATCCTCGCGCGGGAAGACGACGGTGAAGGGATAGCCATTGGTGGCGGGAAGATCGGTCAGGTATTTCACATAGCCGCCCATGAAATCGTTATTGCCCTGGGCGAGCAGCACATCGATCTTCTGCGCAGCCATTTCGGCGCGGATCAAGGCCCAGCGACGCTCGAGTTCGGCCGTCGAAATGGGTGTGTTCACGCGTTCGTTCATGCTCGTCGCCTCCCGTGCGGGCATTTGCAGTTGGCGGCATTTGAACGTAGCGGGAGAGAAGCGCAAGAGGGGCGGAGTGGACGGGCGCCGGAGGCCGCTTTCTACGGCACGACTTCCAGCAGCAGGAAGACGCAGAAGATCGCCAGATGCACCGCGCCCTGCAGCACGGTGGAGCGGCCCGTGCCAAGCGTCAGGATGCTGGTGAGAAGCGTGAGCGCCAGCAGGACCTGCTGTCCCGGTCCAAGCCCCAGCGATATCTCCTTGCCCGTCAGCAGGGACATGGCGCCGAGGGTGGGGATGGTGAGGCCTATGCTCGCCAGCGCCGAGCCCAGCGCCAGGTTGAGGCTGTTCTGGATCTGGTTGGCCCAGGCCGCGCGCAGGGACGCCGTGGCTTCCGGCAGCAGCACGATGCCAGCGATCACCACGCCCACGAGCGACAGGGGCAATCCCAGACCGATCACCGCCTCGGTCAGCGGCGAGGACAGGCTCTTGGCCAGAAAGATCACCCCCACTAGGCAGATGATCAGGAACAGCGCACTGGCGAAAGCCATGCGGCCAGAGGGGCGCAACCCATGATCGACCGCATCAAGGCCGGGATCGACAAGAAAATAATCACGATGACGCACGGTCTGCACGAAGATGAAAACGCCATAGAGGATCAGGGAAACCGCGCCGACGACTACGAGCTGGGCGGAAGAGTAATAGGGGCCGCGAATGGTCATGGTGTAATTGGGGAGAATGAGCGTCAGCGTGGCGAGGGTGCTGAGCACAGCGAGCGCCGCCGCAGCGCCGTGCAGTTCGAACGCCTGCTCATGATGTCGCTTGCCGCCGACCAGCAGGCACAGGCCCACCACACCATTCAATACGATCATGGCGGCTGAATAGACAGTGTCGCGCGCCACGCTTTCCGCGCCCATGGTGGGCGAGAGGAAGATGGAAGCAATGAGCGCAACCTCGATGACCGTGACCGCGATGGCGAGCAGGATGGACCCGAAGGGCTCCCCCACCCGCAGCGCCAGAATCTCGGCATGATGGACGGCGGCGAAAACCGTCGCCAGCACCAGCAGAGCTGTCAGTACGAGGACAAGCGCAGACTCCACATGGACGACACGCGCGAACTCCAGGCCCAGTAAGCCGAAGGCGAGCGCGGGAGACAGCCACGACCACCACGGAAGCTGCTCCATCGACGTGTTATGGCCTGACATGATGGAGCGCTGCCCCTGCTTATGCCTTAGCGAAATTGCATTGCGCAAAATGACTGTAACGATGGAGCGTTGCAATGACAATGCTGCGACGATTGGGCATTCACCCGGCAATAACGTCGAAGTGGGCTCCAGACCCGGTACAAAGGTCTCGAGGCGACTATAATCGGTATAATATAATATAATATAAATTGAGGATCAGGACGCCATGGAGGCGCCATCAGACCACCTCGGCCCTGCCCTGCAACACCATGATCGGCGCGCCGCGCGCCACGCGGCTGTGCAGGTCGATGATGTCGTGGTTGAACAGGCGGATGCAGCCGCTTGATACCGCTTCGCCGATGGTGGAGGGATCATCGGTGCCATGGACACGGTAGTTGGATTCCTGACCATCGCGGTAGATGTAGAGGGCGCGGGCGCCAAGAGGGTTTTCAATGCCGCCAGGCATACCCGCTTTCACCGGTCCATAGCGCTGGGGCTGCACCGCAATCATGTTCGGCGTTGGCGCCCAGTGGGGCCAGACCGCAGTGCGGCCGATCACGCCGGCGCCCTTGAACTCGAACCCAGCCTTGCCCACGCCACAGCCGTAGCGGACAGCCTTCTTGCCCGCCAGCACGAAATAGAGATGTCGTCGCGGCGTATCCACCACAATGCTGCCGGGCTTGTGCACGCCACTGTAGTCGACGACCTGACGCATGAACCGGGGGTCGATCTCCTCAAGGTCGAGCGCGGGAATGGTGAACTCGCCATCGGTGAGTTCGGGATAGAGGCCGAGGAAGGCGGCGGACCGGTCCGCTGACGCAGACAGCGACCCATCGCCGCCAACGCAACCCGCCAGCGCCAGAGGCGCCGAGACCAGAAACATGCGACGGGTAAAGGCCATGCTCATGATTGGCTTCATCTCTACTGTGTCTTTCCTGCGCCGGAGCCTGAAAATCGAGCCAACGGCGATTCACCGAGCCGTCGCTTCCGCAACGCGGTAAGATGTTCCTAATAAGCTGATTCTTACCTAACGGTCGAATGACACAGACGCGATTCAATTCGAACGCGCTGCATTATTGCCTCAAAAGCCTCAAGAAACGGTGTCTAGAGGCTGACCCCCAGAAATTTCGCCGCATTGGCCCCCAGAATGTCCGCTTTCACCTCGTCCGAGAGCACCTTGGAGCTCATCACGAATTCCACCGGGTGCGTCTCGCCGAAGGGAAAGTCCGAGCCCAGCATGATCTTCGAAGAATCCACCTTGGTCGCCAGAAACTCCAGAACGTCGATGTTGAACAGAACCGTCTCGTAATAGAAGGATTTCAGATAGGTGCTGAAATCATGCTTCAGCTGGGGCGTGGAGCCCCGGCGATAGATCCAGTCGAATCGGCCGGCGTAATAGGGAATGAAGCCGCCCCCATGGGCGAAGGCGATCTTCAGGTTGGGGCAATCGTCGAGAACCCCGTCATAGATCAGGGATGTCTGCGCATAGGCCTCCTCCAGCGGCTGGCCCAGCGAAATGAGCAGGCTGTGGCGGCGCAGGCGCGGGTCGGGATTCCCTGCGGGATGCACGAAGACGGGAATCTGCAGGGCCTCCGCCCGCTTCCAGAAGGGCCGCAAGGCCGGGTCGCCCAACTCCATCTCGTTGACGCGCGAGGCGACGACCACACCCCTGAGTTTCAGATCGAGAACCGCGCGCTCCAGCTCCTTGATGGCGAGGTCCGCATCCTGCAACGGCACGGAGGCGATGCCGATCAGCCGGTCCGGCGCCCTGGCGACCATCTCGGCCATGTAGTCATTATTCAGCCGCTCGAGCCGCAGGCCCTCGGCGGGATCCACCGAATAGGTGCATTGATGCAGGATGTTCGGGCTCACCACCTGAATATCGACGCCCATGGCGTCCATATCGGCCAGGCGCAGATCAAGGTTGACCATGCGCTGCAACAGTTTCTCGGGCAGAGGCCGCACGGCGCCGCCCGCCTGCGCGCGGATCTGGCCGAGCACGGAGAGGTCATAGGTGGCGTCGAAGACCTCCTGCGTCATGGAATGGGCATGGAAATCGATCACGACGGGTTTCTTGCTCATGGGATGTCCCAACCTCTGGAATAGGAACGGATCTGATTTCAGGCGGCGCCGCGCACGCAATCGGCGATGGCGAGGGGATCGGCGGGCGCCCCATCGCCGCGCCAGGCCACATGGCCATCGGGACGCACCAGCACGAAGTCCCGCTCATAGAGCGCGCGCACGGCGGGATCAGCCAGCGCCGCCACCCGCAGGGGAACGCCGCGTGTGGCGAAGGCCGCCTGCAGGCGCGCGGGCGTTTCGGTGTCCTGCGCGAAGGCCAGAAGCGTGAAGCCATCGCCGAAGAAATCGAGCGTCGAGCGGTCCTGCGACAGCCAGGCGTGCGGCGCGCGCACACCCGGATAGGTCGAGGGGATATAGTCGCTGACGCTCTCGGGCGGCGCCGGATCCTCGCAGCCCACGCAGACCGGCGAGCCCGCGTAGCTATAGCCCAGCGCCAGCCCATCGGTGACGAACTTCTGCTTGAGCGCCGCCGCGATGCGCTCGCCCATGTCCCTACGGGCCTGCGCGCCCTCGGGGGAATCGTCGACGATCTCCGAAGGCGGCTTCTGGCCGCGATCATTCTTGTTCATGCGTTCGGCATGCGCGACGTTGCGCGCGGCGATGGGCCTGCGCTCGGCCTCGTAAGAGGGCAGCAGCCCCGCCCCGCCCCAGCCCGACAGGGTGGCGGCGAGCTTCCAGCCGATATTGGTGGCGTCGCCAAGGCCGGTGTTGAGGCCAAGGCCGGAGGCGGGATGATTGATATGCGCGGCGTCGCCCGCAAAGAACACACGGCCCACCTGATAGCGGTCCGCGACCACGTTGCGCGCGGTCCAGCGGCCCACGGAAATGACCTCGAAGGGCGCATCGTCACCCGCGATTTCGCGAAACAGTTTCGGCACGTCGAGGGTTTCGTAAGTGTCGTAAAACTCCTTGCCCCGCAGGCCGAAGCGATAGAGATCGCGGCCATCCAGCGACACAAGGTTGCGCCAGATGCCGCCTGGCCCCACGAAGTTGATCAGCGCCGCCTTGCCCATGGCGTGATGATCCCAGAGATTGGGCGCGCGCAGATAGGCGCTGACCTGAAAAGTCATGCCCTCCCCGCCATTCAGCGCCACGCCCAAAGCGCGGCGGATGGGCGTATGGGCGCCGGTGCAATCCACCACATACTGCGCCTCGATCACATGGCGCTCATCGCGCGCCAGATCGAGCGCGGTGACGCGCACCAGATCATCGGTCTGCTCAAGCGCTTCGAACTTCCACAGAAAGCGCAGATCGACGCAGTCAAAGCTGGTGGCGCCATCGCGCAGGATCGGGTCAGTCCAGATCTGGTTGCAGCGTTGCGCGCTTTCGGGGCTCACCGAAGAGGCGCGCGAGCCGCCATGGTCGGGCCGCTCCACCTTGGCGATCTCGAAGCCGTTCAGCCCGGTGCAATAAAGCGCGGTGTGGGGAAAGTCCGGCGGCGCGGCGGCGGCGCGAATGGCGTCGCCAAGGCCCCAGCGGCGCATGAATTCCATGGAGCGCGCATTCAGCGCGGTGGCGCGCGGGTGCTCGGCGGGACGGTCGCTCTGCTCCATCACGAGGCAGGGGATGTTGCGCGAGCCAAGCTCGATCGCGGTCGCGAGGCCCACCGAGCCCCCGCCGACAATGAGAACCGGCGTCTTGATGACAGGGTTTTTCATAAGCTTTCATAGTCCTGCAGGGGCCATGCGTGGAGGCCCGAAAATGGATGGCGTCAGGGCGCAGCGCCCGCCTCGCGGCCATAGGCGGAGCGCACCTTTTCGGCGACCGCCTCCGGCGCATCGACGATGCTGTTGACGAGCTCGCTGAGCCGCGCCCCGCTCATGTAGCGGATGTCCAGGTTCATCATCTCGGCTTCCTTCAGGAACTCGGGATCGGCAAGCGTCGCATCAAAGGCCTTGCGGATGGCGGCGACACGATCTGCGGGGGTCTCCGGCGGCATGAAGAACGGCCGTCCAAGACCAACCGAAGCGGATAGCAGCATGAGCGCTTCGCGCTGCTCATTGGTTGTGGCCAGTTCATGCATGAGGGGGGCATCAGGCAGGCTCGCCTCGCGCTTAAGGCCCGTCTGGAACAGAACATTCACCTTCTTGTCGCGGATCCAGTCGGGATGCTCCAACTGGACGGCGGAAAGACTGAAGCCTGCGCGCGCGCTAACCTCACCGCGCTCCA
The DNA here is from genome assembly GCA_947380915.1 of Beijerinckiaceae bacterium. Next base: position 2,242 of record CANCSY010000119.1, on the reverse strand, counting down.
TGGCGAGGTCGGCTTCAGCGCTCGTGCCATAACCAGCGACTATCTTGAACTTTGTTCCAAACAGCACATTCATGACATTGGCATACAGAAAACCATTGGAGCTTACCCCTGTCGCGCCCGCAATCACTTCTCTGGTCTTCAGATCGTCAATGGTTTTGGCGCCGGACGTATGCCAGGCCATGGTCAGAAGATTGCTCAAACCCGCCGAGCCGATCCAGTTGAACTTGCGCACGTCGAAACGAACGGACGGGCCTGTGACCAGTTGCTCCAGCGGGATCCCGTTGTTGACGATGCCCAGATAGGTCCCATCGCGCGGGGCCTGAGTGAACATGAACTGGGTTGCACGCATATGACCGGCGCCGGGCATGTTGCGCGCGACGATGGACGGCGCGCCGGGGATGAAGCGCGGCATGTGTTTGGCCAGATGCCGGGCGGTTGAATCAAAAATGCTGCCCGGCCCTGTGCTCACGATGATATTCACGGTCTTGCCGGCGTAGAAATCCTGAATCGGATCAGCAAAGGCGACGCCCGCAGGCGCGAGCAATAAACCGGCTGCCAGCGCAGCGCGCGCGAGCATTCCTCGACGTGAAACAGTCATGATGGCGTCCTCCCCAAAATTCACGGTTTCATATTCCTTGGGCTCTCATGGTCTTCGACCAATAAACCAAGTCGCCGCAAGACCTCGCGGTCGCTCACGAAAAACAAAGTCGCATCTTCCGACAGACATTCGTGCGAGACCGCATTATGGCCGGGCATGGTGAAGACATCATGGGCCGCCCAGTCGAAGAACTCGTCGCCCACGCGCGAGCGCCCATGGCCGCCGACGACGAAACAAGCTGCATTCGCGTTGCTGCGCATGGCCGCAGTCGGCATGCCCTTGGCGATGCGCATGAGGCGGCAATCCATCAGCGGCAGGGCCGGCGCTCCGGTCAACGGATTGATGACGCGAATGCTGCGCGCCCCATCACCATGGGCTGGGGCAGCCTTCAAGGCAGCCTCCCAGGCCGCCCTGGGGAAACGAAACAGCGGCGAATAGGCGGTCTGCGCGCCTTCCAGCACCGGCGCCAGGCCCGCGCCTGCAAAAGCTGCGTCCGCGATGGTGGGCGGCAGATTGTTCGAGGGGCCGGGCTCGAAGACCTGCGTGCCCAGATATTGATGCAGGGGCACGTCCAGCACATCAAGCCAGACCAGTGTCCCCTCCCCGCGATGCGCATGCTCATGCCACGAGCCGCCCGGCGTTATCACGAGATCGCCCGGCGTCATCAGGCAGTCCTTGCCATCGACCATGGTGACGCCGCCCGAGCCTTCGACGACAAAACGCAGGGCGTTGGCGGTGTGGCGGTGGGGCCGCGCAGTCTCGCCCGCCACCAGAACCTGAAAATTCGCGTTGATATTGGTAACGGTGTTGCGCCCGCCCTGCGCATCGGGATTGGTGAGCGCCAGCACACGGCGCTCTGCGTTTTCCGTTGTGGTGACGGCGATGGCGTCATCGATCAGCGGGCGGATGTCGGTCCAGCGCCAGTGATGGCCGCGCGGCGCACCCTGCGCCACCCGATGGACGCCCGTTTCCCAAAGCGGCGTGACGCGCGCCTCGCCCCATGAGCGGCGGATCGCCTCCAGACGCTCGGCGCTGAGTCCGTTCTGATTTTCGCCTTGCGACTGGCCCATGTTTCCCCCGATTGCGCGCGAACCTATCGCCCTCAGATGCGCGGGTCCATAGCCCTGAAGCCTAGCCGCACGGACCCGTAATTCAGGGCCTGAACGTCCCACACCAGCGCGATATGCTGGGCCACCGCATGCACATCGCGCCAGGCTCGCTGCAGGGGATGGCTGCGCTCGAGCCCACGCCCGCCCGCCAGCGGCAAGAGGCGCTCGACGGCCTGCACGGCCAGCTTGGCCGCATAGCCCGTGTTAAGGCGATATTTCACGCGCTGCTCATAGGTCGGCAATTCGCGCGCGCGCGAGGCGGCCACGATCTTCATGCGGTCCACCGCCAGCACAGCCTTGGCCGCCTCGATCTCGGCGGTGGCCTCGGCGATGCGCATCTGCACGCTCTGCTGCTGTGCCAGCGGCACCTGCCCGGCGGAGCGGCGGTCCACCAGTTCCTCCAGCACCACATCCAGCGCGCCCTGGGCGCCGCCCACGGCCGCGCCCACAAGACTGTGCGCGAAGGGGGCGAAGAGCGGCATGTTGTAGAGGTCGCCCTCGTTATGTTCGGCGCCGGGGCTCATGGCCTCGCGGG
>CANCSY010000118.1 GCA_947380915.1 Beijerinckiaceae bacterium | reverse complement strand
CACCAAACAGGACGGCCTCTACGAGGTCTTCTACCGCCACCAACGCATCGCCCGTCTCGACTTCCGAGCCGAGAAAGGCAATGCTCAACCCGTCCACCATGTCTCCGAACAGGTGTCCACCATCTCTCCGGTCTGAACAGTGGGGAGGGGTGCGGGGTGGGGGGCGCGACACATCTGCCGGTTAGCGCCTTTTGCAAGCGCGCTCCCGGTCAGCATCTCGCGCCCCCCACCCCGTCCCGCTACGCGGGCCGACCCTCCCCACGAGGGGGAGGGTATAGCGCGCCCCCTCACCGCACTGGCGAGAGAGGCGCGCAAGGACTACATGGGATCAGGAGGTCCCATGAGCGTCACCCTGCCCGACCCGCAAGCCCCGGCTCTCCCAACCCGGGATCTCTCCATTCCTGTGGAGGGCATGACCTGCGCGACCTGCGCGGGGCGGGTCGAGAGCGCGCTTTGCGCTCTGCCCGGGGTCTCGGCTCAGGTGAACCTCGCGGCTGAGCGGGCCGAGGTGCGTTTCGACCCCGCCCGCACCACCCCCGCAGCTCTCGCCAACGCCATCGAGAACGCGGGCTATGGCGTCCCCCACGAAACCCTTGAGCTGAAGATCGGCGGCATGACCTGCGCCAGTTGCGTCAGCCGTGTCGAGACGGCGCTGGCGGCGGTTCCGGGCGTGGTCTCCGCCGTGGTCAATCTCGCCACGGAAAAGGCGACGGTCGAGGCCCGGCGCGGCCTGCTGCGGCCCGCCGATCTCGTGGCCGCCGTGGAAGACGCGGGCTACGAGGCCGAGATCCTCACCGGCGACAGCGCCCGCGACGCCCAGATCGCGGCCGCAGATGAAGCCCGCATGGTTCAGGAGCGCTGGCGGGTCATCGTGGCGCTCGCGCTTGCCCTGCCGCTCACCCTGCCCATGTTCGGGATCATGCTGCCCTTCTGGCTGCAATGGGCGCTGGCGACGCCGGTGCAGTTCATTCTGGGCTGGCGCTTCTATGTGGCGGGCTACAAGGCCCTGCGGGCGGGCGCGGGCAATATGGACCTGCTGGTGGCGCTGGGCACCTCCGTCGCCTATGGCTACAGCCTCTGGCTGATGGTCCAGCCCCATGTCCATCACCTCTATTTCGAGGCCGCCGCCATCGTCATCGCGCTGGTGCTGCTGGGCAAATGGCTGGAGAGCCGCGCCAAGCGGTCCACCACCATCGCGATCCGCTCCCTCATGGCCCTGCGGCCCCAGACCGCGCGGGTCGAGCGGAGCGGGGGCGAAGTCGAAGTTCCGGTTTCAGCCGTCGCCCTTGGCGATGTGGTGGTGGTGCGCCCCGGCGAGCGCCTGCCCGTGGATGGCCGCGTTCTCGCGGGCGCCAGTTCCGTCGATGAGAGCCTGCTGACCGGCGAGAGCCTGCCCGTGGAAAAGGCCGAGGGCTCCCATGTCACGGGCGGCGCCATCAATGGCGAGGGTTTGCTGCGGGTGGAGACGACCGCCGTGGGCGAGCAGTCCACCCTCGCGCGCATCATCGCTCTTGTGGAACATGCCCAGGCCAACAAGGCGCCGGTGCAGAAACTGGTGGACAAGGTCTCGGCCATCTTCGTGCCTGTGGTCATCGCCATCGCGGTCCTGACCTTCCTGGGCTGGTGGCTGATCATGGGCGATCCCGCCAACGGGCTGCTGGCCGCTGTCTCCGTGATGGTCATCGCCTGCCCCTGCGCCTTGGGGCTGGCGACGCCCACCGCCTTCATGGTGGGCACGGGCGCCGCCGCCCGCGCAGGCATCCTCATCCGCGATCAGGAGGCGCTGGAGCGCGCCCACGCCCTCGACACGGTTGTGCTCGACAAGACCGGCACGATCACCGAAGGCCGCCCCTCCGTCACCGAAATGATCCCGGCCAGCGGCGTCGCCGAAGAAGCCCTTCTGCGCGTGGCCGCCGGGGCGCAACAGGGCAGCGAACATCCCCTCGCCCATGCGATCCTGACCCGCGCGCAAGGCCTTGCAACCGACAAACTCGACCAGTTCCGCAACCGCACGGGCATGGGGCTGGAAGCCCTGCTGGCGGGCCGCAGGATCGTGATTGGCAATCGCCCCCTCATGGCCGAGGCTGGCGTCAGCATCGATGAATTGAACGCAAAAGCCGAGGCGCTCGAAACAGAGGGACGCACGGTCATGTGGGTGGCCGAGGCCGGCCCGCCGAGGCTGCTGGGGATCATCGCCGTCCGCGACCAGCTAAAGCCAGGCGCCCGCAAGGCTGTGGCGGATCTGGCGGCGCTGGGCATCGAGACCATTCTGCTCACCGGCGATAACGAGCGCACCGCCGCCGTGGTGGCCCGCGAGGTTGGCGTGACCCGCGTCATGGCGGGCGTGCTGCCTGCGGGCAAGGCCGCCGAGACCGAGACCCTCAGGGCGCAGGGACGCCACGTCGCCATGGTGGGCGATGGGGTCAACGACGCGCCAGCGCTGGCCGCCGCCGATGTGGGCATGGCCATGGGCACGGGGGCCGATGTGGCCATGAACACGGCCGCCATCACCCTCATGCGCGGCGACCCGCTCCTCATCGCCGACGCCATCTCCATCAGCCGGGCCACCTACGCCACCATCCGCCGGGGCCTGTTCTGGGCCTTCGCCTATAACATTCTGGGCATTCCGCTGGCGGCCATGGGGCTGCTCAGCCCGGTTTTCGCGGGCGCCGCCATGGCGCTGTCGTCGGTCAGCGTGGTCACCAACGCCCTGTTATTGCGCAGGTGGCGTCCTGCTGCGGGACAGGAGCGCGCAGACGCCAGCTAATCCAATCTTTACCAAGACGCGCCAATCTTCCTCTCGTTAAGTGTTGCGTGAGGGGCGTAGATGAGTGAGTTGTTGCTGGCGCGTTCCGCCGGGACTGAGAGTGAAGGGGCGCATTTTGTCCCCGATGACCTGTTCGCCCAGTTCGATCTGCTGGCGGCCTCCGGCGGCGGCGACGCCTTCGGGGTGGAGACGTCAAGCGGCGGCGCTTCTGGCGCGCTGATGCGTCCCGCTCCCCACGAAATCTGGTTTTCCAGCACGGATGCGGCTGCCCCCAGCCTGCACGCCCATGCGGCGGGCCTGGCGACCCTCGCCCGGCTCATGGCCCGCAGCGAGCCCCCCAATCTCACCCTGTCCGGCTGGTTCGACAGCCTGCGCGGACGCATCGCCGCCACTTTCGGCCCTCCTGGAACCCAGGTGTTCCTGGCGCCCTCCATCGCCAGCGCGCGCGACCTCGCCCGGGCCATCGCCTGCGCCATCCATGGCGGGACGGCGCGGGAACTGTCCGCAGGCGCCGCCGAAAGCCATGACATGGGCGAAACCTGGGACGTGGCACTGCGCCTCGACGACGGACGCGCTCGCGAAGCCCGCGAAATCAATCACGAAGTTCTGCTGGCCGCTCGCCAGATGAGTTCGCCCCTGCTGCTGCATGTGCTGGATCAGAGCCGCAGCGGCCTTTCGGGCCTGACGCGGGCGGGCGCGGACGCCATCGCCAGCGAGAGGGCGGCCCTCACCCTGATCGACGCCACCGCCATGCGCACCGCGCCTGACTGCCTGCGCTGGGATCTGGAAGTGGGCCGGATGGTGCTGATCGCGGGCTCGACGTTCCTTGGCGGCCACGCCTCCTCCGCCGCCGTGCTCGTGCCCCCGTCGCTGGCTGCGCGCATCACCCATGCAGTCCCCGCCCATCTCGTCGCCGACGCCAGCGCCCTTGATATGCCGCCTGAATGGCGAGACCTGTTCTGTGACGAAGGCGCCCCGCGCCTCAACATCGGCCTTGGCCTGCGCTGGAGCGCGGCGCTCGCCGAACTCGACCGCTATCTGCTGACGCCCTTGCCCCTGCGCGAGGCGATCCTTGATCTCTTCACCCGCAGGATGCAGGCGCAGATGTCGCGTTGCGACTGGATCGAGCGCATCGAGCAAGGCAAGGGCGGCATTGCGCCGCTGATCCTGGGCGGCGCCTCGCTGGCGCAGGCGCAAGCTCTGCGCGACGCCCTCGCCACCCTCATTGACTGCCCCGGCGACGCGGTGTTCCATCTGGGCGCGCCCATGGAGCTGGGCGCCGATCTCGTGGCGCTGCCGCTCTCGGCCTCCGCGCCCATGGTCAGCGATGTCGCGGGGCGCATCAGCCGGGGCGTGAGTTTCGAACGGGCTTTTGCGCCCATCCAGCGCGACATCGACTCGCTGTTTGCGAAGATGGAGCGGGTCTGGGGGTGAGGTGGCATCCCACGGGGCTTTCCATTTTCGGCCTTCTCATTGATATTGCTGGGACTTGAACCCATGCACGCCGGGAACCGCAAATGATCGATCTCTACTACTGGGCCACGCCGAACGGGCACAAGGTCACCATCTTCCTCGAGGAGGTGGGCCTCGCCTATGCGATCAAGCCGATCAATATCGGCAAGGGCGAGCAGTTCGAGCCCGCCTTTCTCAAAGTCGCGCCCAACAACCGGATTCCCGCCATCCTCGACCATGCGCCCGCAGACGGCGGCGCGCCCCTTTCGGTCTTCGAGTCTGGCGCGATCCTCACCTATCTGGCCGAGAAGACCGGCAAGTTCCTGCCCGGGGACGCGCGCGCCCGCGCCCGCGTTCAGGAATGGCTGTTCTGGCAGATGGGCGGCCTTGGCCCCATGGCGGGCCAGAACCATCATTTCTCCGCCTATGCGCTGGAGAAAATCCCCTACGCCATCGACCGTTACGTCAAGGAGACCGCGCGGCTCTACGGAGTGCTGGACCGGCAACTGGCGCAGCATCCCTTCGTGGCGGGCGACTATTCCATCGCCGACATGGCCTGTTACCCCTGGATCGTCCCCCATGAGCGTCAGGGCCAGAACCTCGACGATTTCCCCCATGTGAAACGCTGGTTCGAGGCCATCAAGGCGCGTCCCGCCGTGATCCGCGCCTATGAATGGGGCGAAAAGATCCGCAACCCCGGCGTCAACGACGAGACGCGCAAGGTGCTGTTCGGGCAGACCGGCGCTTCGGTCAAGCCCGCGTGATCACTGCGGACCCAAAATCAGAAGATATGTAATTATTTTCAATTATTTAGCGCAACGCCAGCCGCCCCCCTCCCCCTCGTGGGGAGGGGCTGGGGGTGGGGGGCGAGCGCAATTTCTGACATGAGCGCCTGCGCCACCGCGCCAACGCACAGCCGCGCGCCCCCACCCCGTCTCGCTGACGCGGGCCGACCCTCCCCACGAGGGGGATGGTAATAAAACGCAATTATTTCAGATACTTAGAATCTAGCAGCCTATTCGTTGCGGCCTGCGATCTCCGCCTGCCAGGGGGCGACGCGGCGCTCGAGCAGGCCGATGAGCCAGGTCAGGCCGATGGCCAGCAGCACGATGACAATCACCGGCACGAACATGGTGGCGGTGTCGAAATTATTGGCGGAATTGATGATGATGCCACCAAGGCCGCCGATGGAGGTGAAGAACTCCGCCACGATCATGGCAACCACGGCGCGCCCCACCGCCAGCCGCAGACCCGCCATGATATAGGGCAGCGTCGCGGGCAGCACGATGCGGCGCAGAATGGTCGCGGGGGACGCGACGAAGGACAGGCCAACCTCGATGAGGGTCTTGGGGACCGCCCGCACGCCAAGCCAGGCGTTGATCGTTATCGGGAAGACCGCCATGAGGAAGATGATCGCCATCTTCACCGTGAAGCCAAGGCCCATCCAAAGGATCAGCAGCGGCACCAGCGCCACCAGCGGCATGGCGAAGCCCGCAGTGACATAGACGCCCAGCGCCGCCTCCAGAAAGGCGAAACGCCCGATCACCAGGCCCAGCGGCACGCCGATCACCACCGCCAGCCCATAGCCAGCCAGAAAGGGTTGCAGGCTGTCGAATAACGCCTTCCAAAGCTTGCCGGATTTGGCGAGCGCGATGAAGGCTTCGAAAATGGCGGTCGGGTAAGAGCCGAAAACGGGATTCACATCCCGCCCGAACCATTCCCACAGAGCGAAGAAACAGAACAGGGAACCCGCCGTGATGGCCCAGGCGGGCGGGCGGAAGCCCACGGCGTCAGGCGCGGGGCCGGCGGACGAGGTGGTTTCAGCGCTGATGGTCATGGGTCTGATCCTCAAGCCGCGACGGCTGCGCGGCCGTGCAGCGCCTGCCACAGGCGATGGCGCGTTTCAGCGAATTGCGGAAGGGCGCGCATGGCCTCCACATCAAGGCGGGGCCTTGGCAGATTGGTGCTCATGATCTGGGAGATCCGGCCCTTGTGCATGATCACGACCCGGTCGGCGAGCAGCACGGCCTCATCGAGATCATGGGTCACGAAGAGCACGGTCTTGCGGGTGCGTGCCTGAATTTCGATCAGTTCGGCCTGCATGGTCTCGCGGGTCTGGGCGTCCAGAGCGCCAAAAGGCTCATCCATGAGCAGAACCGAGGGGTCGATGGCCAGCGCCCGGGCGATTCCCACCCGCTGCTGCATGCCTCCCGAGAGCTGGTAGGGCCGCCGACTGGCCGAATCGGAAAGGCCCACCAGGGCCAGATAGCGCATCACCGTGTCGCGCAACTCGCCGCCCCGCATGCCCTTCTGCTCGAGGCCGAAGGCGACATTTTCATAGGCGGTGAGCCAGGGCAGCAGCTCCGCATGCTGGAAGACGATGCCGCGATTGTGACCGCAGCCGTTGACCGCCTCGCCGTCCACCAGGATCCGCCCGGCGCTGGCGCGCTCCAGCCCCATGACGATGCGCAGGGCCGTGGTCTTGCCGCAGCCGGAGGGGCCGATGAGGGCGACCATCTCGCCATCGGCAACGTCGAAGCTCACGTCCTGCAGCGCATTCACCGTCTGCGGAACGCCCCCGACCCTGATGGTGAAGCGTTTCGATACGCCCGCCAGACTCACGACACCCATGCACCCACCCCGACCTGTCCGGAACCCTCTGGAATGGCCGTATCCTTGGCGCGATGGGGGGGGAAGTCAACAAAGCTTGGTGGGCGTGTTGCACAGGAATTGGGCAGAGGGGGATAAGCGGGGATGGGGGGCAGTCGGCAGGCGGCAGGCGGCAGGCGGCAGGCGGCAGGCGGTTTTAATCTCCGAACTGCGCTGTAAAGCTAAGAAATGACGGAATTTCAGTTATTTAGCGCCACGCCCGCCGCTCCCCTCCCCCTGTGGGGAGGGGTACGGGGTGGGGGTCGCGAAATCTCTGCCGTCAGCGCCCGTAGCCAACGCGCCAACGATCAGCCGCGCGACCCCCACCCCGTCTCGCTGACGCGAGCCGACCCTCCCCACAGGGGGGAGGGTAAAATACGCTAATTATTTCAGAGTTTTAAGCTGCGGTTTCGCGCGCATTCGCCCAAGAAAAGCCTCGCTGTCGATGGCGGCCGCCGGACCTGACTCCTCGCCCTCGATCAAAGCCTCGCGCAGAGCCCTCACCTTGGCTTCATGCTCCTCAAGCAGGCGCAAACCTGAGCGCACCACCTCGCTTGCAGACCCATAGCGCCCGGATTGAAGCTGGGCGTCAATGAAATCGGTGAAATGATCGCCAAGGGAGATAGACGTGTTTTTGGACATGGGGCCTCGCTGAATACCAATATATCATATCAGATGGTATTCGCCACCCCCGCCTCGATCCGCTTCGCCCCCGCCACGATCACGGCGGCGACGCGCGCCACCATGGCCTCGTCGGCGATGGCCTGCGGCAGCACCAGGCTCAGGCTCGCCAGCAGCCCCGGCGCCTTGCTGAGGATTGGCGCGGCCACGCCCACCACGTCAGCGTCGATCTCGCCGCTGCTGACGCAGACCCCAGACCGGCGCACCGCCAGCAACTCCGCCCGGAAGGCGCCCGACCGCGCCTCGGGCCATTGATTCACGATGCGGTTGAAGCGCCGGGTGGGGAGATGGGCGAGAATCGCCTTGGAGGTCGCGCCCAGGGTCAGAGGCATGGGCCGCCCGCGCTCGTAGCTGGAGCGGAAGGTGGCGCCGGGCGCGGTGGCGTCGGCGATGCACATCACGGTATCGTTATAAAGGCGGCAGAGCAGGCCCACGCAGGGAACCCCCGCCTGCGCCACCACCTCCTGCAGAACCTGCGAGCCCGCCGTCAGCAGCGGGTCGGTGAGGCGCAAGAGGCGGTCGAATTCGATGAAGCCCGAACCCAGCCGGTAGCGCGCCTCACTGGCCATTTCGAGAAAATTCTGCCCCACCAGATCGCGCACGGTGCGGTAAACCGTACTCTGGGGCACACCAAGCCGCTCGGCCATGTCCGGCACCGTCCACTCGCTCTGGACGTGCGAGAACAGGCGCAGGACGGCGGTGTAGCGTGCAAGTCCAGCCATGCCGACTCCGTGGAAAACTCCGCGTCAGCCTATCCCATTCCCGAAAAATGAGAACCGGGCAATGGAGCCAAACGGCCAAAACAATGATATCTGTCGCTCATGAATGGGCCCGCGGATGTGGCCCATCAAGGGAGGAAGACCATGAGAGCCAAGGGTTGGTCCATCATCGCCGCTTGTGTGGCGGGTTTCATGTCGCAGGCCGTGATGGCGCAGGATCTGCTGAAGCTGGCGGTTCCCCAGCGCGGCAACTGGGACACCGGCATGCCCGATGTCGGCCAGAAGGCGGGCATTTTCGCCAAGCATGGCCTCAAGCTCGAAATCCTCTACACCGCAGGCGCGGGCGAGACGACGCAGGCGGTCATTTCCGGCAGCGTGGACATCGGCCTCGCCACTGGCACCAGCGGCATTCTGGCCGCCTTCTCCAAGGGCGCGCCCGTGCGGCCTTTCTCCAATTCCATGACCGGGGCGGACGACATCTTCTGGTATGTGCCGGAGGCCTCGCCCATCAAGACCCTCAAGGACGCGGCCGGCAAGACCATGGCCTATTCCTCCAACGGTTCCTCGTCCAATCTCGGCGCGCTGGCGCTGATCCGCCAGTCGGGCGTCGAGATCAAGCCCATCGCCACCGGCGCCGCGCCCGCCACCTATACCCAGGTCATGTCCAACCAGATCGACATCGGCTGGTCGGCGCCGCCCTATGTGGTGGATGAGGCCCGCACGGGGAAGGTCCGCGTCATCGCCCGCGAGAGCGATCTGGAAGCCTTCCGCAACCAGACCGTGCGCATGAACTTCACCAACATGAATGTCCTCACCACCAAGGCCGACCAG
>CANCSY010000117.1 GCA_947380915.1 Beijerinckiaceae bacterium | reverse complement strand
GGTCTACGCCATCGAAATCGTCCTGCTGCTGGCGACGGTCGTCGCCATCGGCCCTCTCGTGCGCTCGCCCCGCGTGGCCGCGCAGGACGGGGACAGCGGGTTCAATCTTGTCACAGCCAACACACTCATTCCGGGAGGCGTCAGATGATGCGAGGATCTCTCACAGGTTACATGGATGTCGCGCAGGTCGTGCTCTATGCTTTCTTCATCTTCTTCTCCGGGCTGATCTTCTATCTGCGTCGGGAAGATCGTCGCGAGGGCTATCCGCTTGAGAACGAGGCCGCAGGCTACCGGAAGCCGCGCGGATTTGCGCTGATCCCCACCCCCAAGCGCTTTCGCATGCATACGGGCGAAGTGGTGGAGGCCCCCAATTTCACCCCCGATCCCCGCACGATCAAGGCCGAGAAGGTCGAACCCTGGCCGGGCGCGCCCTTGCAGCCGGTGGGCAACCCCATGCTGGCGGAAGTGGGCCCCGGCTCCTATGCGCTACGCGAAGATGTACCTGAGAAAACCCATGATGGCCGTGACCTCATCGTCCCCATGCGGGTGGCGACGAATTTCGCGGTGGCCAAGGAAAACGGCAATCCCATGGGCATGCGCGTCTTCGGCGCTGACCGGGTGGTTGGCGGCGTCATCACCGATCTCTGGGTGGATCGCGGCGAAGCCATGCTGCGCTATTACGAAGTCGAGACGGGGTCGCAGGGCGCCTCCCGGCGCGTGCTGTTGCCGGTCAATTTCTGCAAGGTGAACTTCACCGGCAAGTCCGTCGCCGTGCAGGCGATCCTCGGCCACCAGTTCGCCGATGTGCCCACAACGCGCCATCCCGACAAGGTGACCAAGCTCGAGGAAGAGAAGATCACCGCCTATTACGGCGCCGGCACCCTCTACGCCACGCCCGAGCGTTCGGAGCCGCTGATATGAAACTCGTCGATCTCGACAAGCTTCTGCCCGCCGATATCCCGGAAGGCGAACGCGTCCTGTGGTACGGGCGCCCTGACTGGGTGAACCTTTTCCGCAACGCCTATCGCGCGGATCTGGTGGCCACCTATTTCGGCGCCCTGATGGTCTGGAACATGGCCATGGAAGGCGCCGACGCCGGTCTGGCGGCCCTCGTCGTGATCGTCGCCAAGACCCTGGTGCTTGCTGTCGCCGGCCTTGGGCTGCTGGCCTTGCTGGCCTGGCTCTCGGCGCGCACCACCCTTTATGTCGTCACCTCCCGCCGCATCGTGATGAAGGTGGGCATAGCCCTGCCGATCTTCTTCAACATTCCGTATTCGCAAATCGAGTCGGCGGCGCTGCGTGTATTCAGGGATGGCGCAGGCGACATTCCCCTCGCGCTCGCCGCTGGTCGGCGCATCGCCTATCTGCATCTGTGGCCCCATGCGCGTCCCTTCCACATGGCCAATCCGCAACCGGCCCTGCGCTCGGTTCCGGACGCTGCGCAGGTGGCGGCGACGATGGGCGAGGCCATGGCGCAGGAGGCGCAGACCCGTCTGGGCAAAGCCAATGCAGCAGCTGCGGGCCTGACGACCGCGCCCGCCACGCAGCATCAATTCCACTCTGGCGCCGTAGCGGCCTGACCCGACAAGGAACGAGAGCATGAGCGAGGTGTCAGCCAGACAGAACGCCGACCAGATGGGGACCCCGCGCCCCCTGCTGCTGGGCGCCTTTGTGCTGGTGATGTTCACGATCCTGGCTTCCGGCGCGGCGCGCTGGAGCGATGTGGGAACGGTGCATATGCCCGCCTCCAGCGTGGTCGATGTTCTCCTGTTGCGTTTCGATGATCTCGACGATGGCGGAGTCGCCGTCAACGACGCGGCCAATGGCAAGCTTCTCTACAAGGTGGAGCCGGGCACCAACGGCTTCATTCGCGCCACCATGCGTGGCCTGGCCCGCGAGCGCATGCGCTCGGGGATCGGCGCCGAGGCGCCCTTCAAACTGACGCGCTGGAGCAACGGCTCCATCTCCCTGCAGGATGAAACCTCCGGGCGCCGTCTTGACCTCGACGCCTTCGGTCCCACCAACGCCGGGGCTTTCGCCCAGTTATTCGTCACAAAGGAGCCGGTGAAATGAACATGCTAGGGCTCATCAGACGGCAGGTGTTCGAAGTTCCCTGCACAGTCACCATCGAACATTCCGCCGACAGCCTGCACGCCCATGTGGATATCGACGCCGAGATCGACATCCGCCCCGGGGACGAGGTTCTCGTGCATGACGCGCCCACCGATATCGCCTTCGGCGAAATCCTTGTCGTGACGCGCATGGCCACCGTCATCCGCGCCAGCGCGCTGGAGCGCGTCTGGACCCAATTCGCCGGTCATTTCGAAATGACCGAACTCTATGAAGTCAGCTTTACCGAGAGGAGGATCCTGTGAACGCTCCCCTACGCCACGGCATCTCTGCGGAATCGACCAAGGTCGCGCAGGAAACCACCATGCTCAGTCCCCGGTTCTACACGACCGATTTCGCCGAGCTCGACAAGACCGACGTGAGTTCCGTGCGCAAGCAGTGGGACGAGTTGATCGACGAACTGAAGTCGGACCCGAACAAGCGGCATTTCGTGCGCAATGAAGAGTTCGATGCGGACTTCTCCAACCTGCCGCCAGAGCTCGACAAGGAGTTCCGCGATTTCCTCATCAGCTCCATCACGGCGGAGTTCTCCGGCTGCGTGCTCTACGCCGAGATGCGCAAGCGCGCGAAGAACCCGGACATGCGCGATCTCTTCGGCCTTATGAGCCGCGACGAGGCGCGTCACGCCGGCTTCATCAACGACACGCTGAAGGATTTCGGCATCGGCATTGATCTGGGCTTCCTGACCAAGGCGAAGAAATACACCTTCTTCAAGCCCAAGTTCATCTTCTACGCCACCTATCTGTCGGAGAAGATCGGCTACGCCCGCTACATCATGATCTACCGGCACCTTGAGCGCCATCCTGATCGGCGCTTCCACCCGATCTTCAAATGGTTCGAAAAGTGGTGCAACGACGAGTTCCGCCATGGCGAGGCCTTCGCCCTGCTGATGCGCTCGAACCCGAAGTTGACCTCCGGGATCAACGTCTACTGGATCAAGTTCTTCCTGCTGGCTGTCTACGCCACAATGTATGTGCGCGATCATTTCCGCCCGGCTTTCCACAAGGCCGTTGGCGTTGATCCCTCCGCCTATGATTTCGATGTGTTCCGCATCACCTCGGAGATTTCCCGCCAGACTTTCCCGCTGGTGCTGGACATCGACCATCCCAAGTTCAAGCCGGGCCTTGATCGCCTTGTGCGGATCGCCAACGACACCGCTGCGGCCAAGGCCCAGGGAGGGATCGTGGGCGGCGTCAAGAAGCTGCTGTGCAATCTGGATGCGGGCTTCACCTTCGCCCGTCTCTATTTCCTGCCAGCCAAGCCCAACGAGATGCCCGCCGAAATCCGCATGGCGCCGGTCTGGTAAGGAACGCGCGTCATGGCGACCTATGGACTGCCGATCCTCTTCACACTGGTCTTGTGGTGGGTCAGCACGGTTGTGATTCTCTATCTGGACGGCCTGCACAAGCGCACCTTCGTGTGGTCGCTGGCGGGCGCCAGCGCGCTCATGGCGGTCGCGCTCTGGGGGTTGCAGGCCTCGGCTTCGGACACCAGCGTGAATGGCGCCTATTGCGCCTTCGCTTGCGGCCTGACGGCCTGGGGCTGGCAGATCACGACCTTCTATATGGGCGCCATCACCGGCCCGCGCAAAACTGCTTGCGAGCCGGATTGCAGGGGTTTTGCAAAATTCGTACAGGCGGTGCGCACCTGCATCCATCATGAACTGGCGATCGTGGCCATGGCCGCCGTGATGGTGGCGATCTCATGGAACCAGCCGAACCACTTCGGCCTGTGGACCTTCATCGTGCTGTGGTGGATGCACACCAGCGCCAAGCTCAACGTGTTTTTCGGCGTGCCGAATCTGAGCGAGGAGCTGGTGCCCCACCACATGCGCTATCTCGTGAGCTTCATGGGTCGCAAGCCCATGAACCTCTTCTTTCCGCTCTCCGTCACCGCCTCCACCATCTGCGCCGTGCATCTCACCGGCAAGGCCATGGCGGCGAGCGCGACGCCTTTCGAGACGACCGGCTACACCATGCTGGCGACCCTCATGGTGCTCGCCATACTCGAGCACTGGTTCCTTGTGACGCCGCTCGACACCAATGCGCTCTGGAAATGGGGCGTGAAGCCGGAGCTGGAGCCAAGGCCGCTCCTGCGCGACGAGGCTGACGTGGCCGAAAGCGATTATGTGCATCCCGCGCTTGGGGAAACGTCCGTCATGGACACCTGGAGCGCCGCGCCTCCGTCCATTTGCGACGATGCGGTTCTCAAGCGCTTGCTGGACGCCATCAGGGCGGGCGCCTTTGGCGACATCAAAAGCGTGAAGGGCGTTGTGCAGACCAGCGTGGCCTGGGTTCAATTCGAGGTGGACAGCCATCGGGCGCGGATCTCGACCTTCGCTCCCAAGCAAAAGGTCGATCCGCTGGTGATCGCGTTGGGACAACGCATGGACAGGGTGCGCCTGCAAGCGGCGTTCGACGCTTGCTCGGCGGCCGGGTGAAACAATGACAAACAACAAGATTGATCGCGATTGCGTGCAGGAGGTTGGAATGGGGGAGTCATCGATGAATTACCAGAGGCATTTCGAGGACTCGATCAATCGGTTGAAGACCGAGAGTCGTTACCGCGTGTTCGCCAATCTGGAGCGGGACGCGTCTCGCTTTCCCACCGCCCTGTGGCGGCCGGATGACGCCCCGCACGCGCCCCGCGAGGTGACGATCTGGTGCTCCAACGATTATCTTGGGATGGGCGGTCACGCCACAGTGCGCGAGGCGGCGAAGGACGCCATCGAGCGTCATGGCGTCGGGGCAGGGGGCACGCGCAATATCTCTGGCACCCATCATCCCATCGTGCAACTCGAAGAGGAACTCGCAGATCTGCATGGCAAGGACGCCGCGCTGGTCTTCACCTCGGGCTGGATCTCCAATCTCGCCAGCCTCTCGACCATCGCCGAATTGCTGCCCAATTGCCTGATCCTCTCGGACGCGCTCAATCACAATTCCATGATCGAGGGCATCCGCCGCTCCGGCTGCGAGAAGAAACTCTGGCGGCATAACGATATGGCGCATCTCGAGGAGCTGCTCATCGCCGCCGGGCGCGATCGCGCGAAACTGATCGCTTTCGAAAGCCTCTATTCGATGGATGGCGACATAGCGCCAGTCGCGAAAATCGTCGAGCTTGCGAAGAAGTACAACGCCCTGACCTATGTGGATGAAGTCCATGCGGTCGGCATGTATGGTCCGCGCGGCGGCGGCATCTGCGAGCGCGAAGGCGTGATGGGCGAAATCGACATCATCGAGGGCACGCTGGCCAAGGGCTATGGCGGCCTCGGCGGTTATATCGCCGCCAATTCGGCGATCATCGACGCCGTGCGCAGCTATGCGCCCTCATTCATCTTCACGACCTCTCTGCCGCCGGCGGTCGTTGCGGGCGCGCGAGCGGCCGTGCGCCATCTCAAGGCTTCGGGTCAGGAGCGCGCGCGCCATCAACATATGGCGGCCATGACCAAACATGCGTTGCGTGCAGCGGGCCTGCCGATCATGGACAATGTCTCCCATATCGTGCCCCTGATGGTTTGCGATGCGGAGCAGTGCAAGGCGGCCAGCGATCTTCTGCTCAAGCGCCATGATATCTATATCCAGCCGATCAATTATCCCACTGTGGACATCGGCACGGAACGGTTGCGCATCACCCCCACCCCGCGCCACACCGAGGCGCATGTGGCGGATCTGGTCGAGGCGCTGGTGGATGTGTGGAAGACGCTTGGTCTTCCCTTCATCGAGCCGAAGGTGATTCCCTTCCGTTCAATCCGCCCGGTGGTCGAGGAGCCGCAGGCGGACGCGCAATGCGGTTATGTGGATATGAAAAAAGCCGCCGAATAAGTCGCATGAACGGACTCGCGCCCGAGCGAGTCCGGCCTTTCATCTGGGGCCGCCATGATTGATGATTCCGCCCCAGCAGGGCAATTGCTGGCTCCCCATCCGCTGCGCGCGGCGGTTCTGGGCGAGGTTCATGCAAGACCCTTTCACCCCGTCGCCACGCCGCTGCGGGTGCTGCATTTTGGTTTTCTGACAAACGCTGCGCAAACCGCACAGGCGCATAAGGCTCTGGCGGATTATTGCAAGGCGCGCGGCGCCGAACCGCCGCAAGAGGGCGCCAAACATTTTCGCGTGGCGCTTGGCGGCGCAGTGCTACGCTGGGAAAGTCATGCGGAATTCACAACTTACACCTGGGAGTTCGCGGCAGCCGGACGGGGCGCTTTCGATCCGCCTTCAGCGACGCTCGCCTCCGCCATGGCTGGCCTTCCGCAGCCGGGGCTTCATCTCATATCGGTCGATCTGCATCTCACGGACGTATCGGACGATGTGGCGCTCGACAGTATATTCGATTCCGCCAGCCTGACCGCCTCGAAAGTGGACGCAGGCGCAGCCCTGGTGGCGACGGATTTTCGTGCGGATCCCGGCGGCTTCGTGCGCATTCTTCTAAGGGATCGCGGACTTACGCCTTCGCGCGCAGGCGCTCTGGTGCAGCGACTTCTCGAGATCGAGACCTATCGGTTGCTCGCCTTGCTGGGTTTGCCTGAAGCGCAGAAACTGATTCCCCGGGTGCAATCCATCGAAGCGCGCGTATCGGATGTCGCGGCGCAGATGACGAGATCCCCGGGGCTCGAGGGCGATCATAAATTGCTCGATGAATTGATGAGCCTTCTGGCTGATCTTGAAGCGCAATCGGCGTCATGGATGTTTCGCATCGGCGCCACGCGCGCTTATGAAACGCTTGTCCAGCAGAGGCTTGTCGCCATTGGCGAAGACGCCCATGACGGGTGGCCCACCATTGGCGCCTTTCTGTCGCGCCGCATGGCCCCGGCCATGCGCACGGTTGAGATGCTGGAGGCGCGCCAGTCCGAGCTTGCGCGCAAACTCGTGCGCGCCGCAAATCTGCTGCGCACCCGCGTCGACGTTGAAATAGAGCAGCAAAATCGGGATCTTCTGCGTTCCATGAACGACCGCACGCGAATGCAGTTGCGGTTGCAGCAGACCGTTGAAGGCCTGTCAGTTGCGGCGATCACATATTACACGGTCGCACTTGGCGCCTATGTGATCAAGGGCCTCAAGGATGGTGGTCTTATCGCAATGGACCCGACGCTGGCGACCGCAATTCTCGTTCCATTTGCTTTATTCGGCGTCGCTTTCATCGTCCGTCGCATCCGTCAAAAGCACCTTTCAGATGGCTCCTGAGCCTGTGGCGCAAGCCCTGAACTGACGGCGTTAAGAAAGAAGTGTGTGTTGCGTTAGTTTTTGGACATTCGCAGCTAAAACGTGTCAAAATTTGTTGACAACTTGATATGTCCGAATAGGATTACATTGTCGTAGTACGACAGCGACAATGGGGTCATCCGCGCATCTGCTCGGCATGGCTGCATGGAGCAACCAGCGTGCGGGTTCAGCACGAGACTGATCGCATTTCTCCAAGGAGGCAGCGATATGGCAGACGATCCAAACAGAGTTTGGCCGACGGGAT
Source organism: Beijerinckiaceae bacterium (assembly GCA_947380915.1). Next base: position 1,598 of record CANCSY010000117.1, on the reverse strand, counting down.
TGACCGTCACCGAATCCGAGGAACTGCATAAGCACTTGATCGACGGCACCCGGGTTTTTGGGGCCATCGCTCTGTTCGCGCATTTCCTCGCCTATGTTTATTCACCCTGGCTTCACTAAGGGAGATCGAACATGAATCAAGGCAGACTCTGGACTGTGGTCAAGCCCTCCGTTGGGCTCCCCATGTTCCTCGGCGCAGTGGCGATCACTTCCCTGATCGTCCACTTTGCAATCTTGACGCACACCACCTGGTTCCCGGCCTTCTTTCAGGGCGGCCAGAAGAAGGTCGCGATCGAGACCCAGACGACCGCTCCGGCCGCTCTGGCGATGAACGATGTGACGACCATCAAGTAACGGTCGCGCGAGCGTTTACGGAACAAGGGGCCGGGATCCTGCGATTCCGGCCCTTTCAAACAAACGGCGGTCAACGCCGGGCGCGCGTGCGGCCACGGTTGCACGCCCACAAAAAGGATCAAAGGGCGCGCAGTCTCCCCTTGATCCATGTGGCCCAAGAAGGACTGGCTCACATCATGAATCGCGTCAGCCTGAAATTCATGCACACATGGGTGGGGCTTGGCTCCCGCTTCCTTCCTTTCGCTGATGTGGCGACGGCGGAGCTGCCGCTGGGACGCTTGCTGCGCCTGTCCATGTTTCAGGTGACGGTCGGCATGGCGCTTGTCCTGTTGGTGGGCACGCTGAACCGGGTGATGATTGTCGAGCTGGATGTGCCCGCGTCCCTCGTGGGCGTGATGATTTCCCTGCCGCTGCTTTTCGCGCCCTTTCGCGCGCTCATTGGTTTTAAATCAGACACCCATCAGTCCGCGCTCGGCTGGCGGCGGGTGCCCTTCATCTTTCGCGGAACCATGGTGCAATTCGGCGGCCTCGCCATCATGCCCTTCGCCTTGCTGGTGCTCTCGGGCGGCGGCGAGTCCGCGCGCTATCCGGTCTGGGTCGGACAGGTGGGCGCGGGCGTCGCCTTTCTGCTCGTAGGGGCGGGCCTGCATACGGTGCAGACCATCGGCCTGGCGCTGGCCACCGATCTGGCGCCGCCGGAATCGCAGCCGAAGGTTGTTGGCCTGATGTATGTCATGCTGCTGCTCGGCATGATCGTCAGCGCCGTGGCTTTTGGCGCGGCGCTGCACGACTTCAGCCCGCTGCGGCTCATTCAGGTGATTCAGGCCTGCGCGGTGATCACCCTCGTTCTTAACTGCGTCGCCGCCTGGAAGCAGGAAGGCCGTCATGCGGCGCGGCGGAATCCCTCGCAACGCCAACCCTCCTTCCGCGAATCCTGGGACTCCTTCGCACAAGGCGGGCATGCAGTGCGTCGTCTTCTTGCGGTGGGTTTCGGCACCATGGGTTTCAGCATGGCGGATGTGCTGCTGGAGCCCTACGGCGGGCAGATCCTCGGCCTGAGCGTCGGCGCCACGACAAGCCTGACCGCAACCCTGGCGGGCGGTGGGCTGATCGGCCTCGCCCTGGCCTCGCGGGTTTTGAGCCGGGGCGCTGATCCCTTCCGCATGGCGAGCTACGGCGCCCTCACAGGCGTGCCAGCCTTCGTGCTGGTGATCGCAGCGGCGCCTTTCAATGCGCCGGAATGCT
>CANCSY010000116.1 GCA_947380915.1 Beijerinckiaceae bacterium | reverse complement strand
CCATCCGGTCCGCGCGTCGCCCGTCCCGTCACCACGAATTGCGCATTGACCATCTTCCACTGGTCGATCTGCGGCGCTTCGGGATTAGTGTTTTTCTCCACGAAGGTCGCCGCGTCCAGCGGACGCAGGAAGACGGAGCGGCGGAAATTGTTGGTGATGATCTGCGTCGCCTGCGCCCCGCCATCGCCCTGAAAATTGGTGATGGCGATGGGGATCGGCTGGAAGCCGGAACCGCGCTTGATGTCGAGGGCCGCCTGGGGAAAGGCCGGGCCAAGCGGCAGGCCTGCGATAGGCGCGGCGGCGAGCAGGGCCGTCATCTGACGGCGGGTGAGGAAGAGGCTCATGGCGGGTCGGTCCTGAAAGGCGGGCGCGGAGGGACAAGCAATGGGACAGTCGGGTGGAAAGGCTGCGATCTGATCGTCATTCCGCCATATCCAGCGGATCGAACCGCAAGGTTCTACTTCTCCAATCGTTGTAAATAGGCGCAAATTCATTGGTTATAGGTAGCGGATTGGCGCAACGTATTGCACGCATGGCGCTTTCCGCAAGTTTACCCTGTCTGAGGTCAGCAGGTTGGTTGACAAGCACAGGCTCTCCGATAAGCGCGCCATTCATCGCAAACTCCACCTTAATCTGCGGTTGCCAGCGGGGCGGATCCAACTCAATGTAGGTCCAACAGCGCTTGTATTCCCTCAGCATAATCTCATTGATTTTGTTCATCAGCGTTTGGGAAATTTTGTCGTCCTTTCCGAGGCGCGCGCCCAGGGACGCCTGCTGGCTGGCGGTGCGCGCGGTCGAAGCCTTCTGGGACGGCGCCTCGCGCGACAACAGGTCGGACATGGCGTTGGCGTCATATTTCGTCTTCGCCGCAGTCTCGTCGCCGGATTTCGAGCGCGCCACGGGCTTCTGCGGCTCGGTGTCCTTGAGCAGCTTGGCGATGGCGGCGGGATCGAGGGGCTTTTCCTCGGTCTTGGGGCGCACGGGAGGCTTGGGTGGGGTCGGCGGCGGCGGGGTTGGCGCAACCTCGGCCTTCTTCGGCTCCTCCTTCGGCCGCTGCGGCGGCTTGGGGGGCTCGACGGGCTCGGCGTCCGGCTTGGGCGGCGGCGCCTCGACCTTGGCGGGCTCTGGCGGGCGCGTGGGCGGGCGCGGCGGCTCGGGCTTCACGGGCTCGGGCTCGGCCTTCGGCGGCTCTGGCGGCAGGGCGGCGACGCGCTGGGGGGGCGTGGGCGTCGGCGGCTCGGGCTGCTGACTTTCGCCGGGATCGGGGATGCGGCGCAGGGGCGGCGGCGGCGGCGTCACTTCGGTTTTCGCCTCGCGGATCGGGGTCGGCTTCTTCTCCTCGACCTCGGCGACCTTATCGGCCTTCACCGGCGTCTGGGTGACTTCCTTCGCGGTCTTCTCGCCCTTGGTGATCTCGTTGAACTGGGAATCCGTCACGATCTCGACCGGCACGGACTCCTGCGCATCCTGAAACGGCTTCGTCTCCGTGAAGCTGACAAGCGTCGCCGCCAGCAGCGCCATATGCACGGCTGCCGACAGAACGTGGCCTGGCTGGGAGACGGAGACTTTCACGCGCGCGCGCTCACTTCTTTTCCTGCTCGGTCACAAGCGCGACCTTCTTGTAGCCGCCAGCGGTGATGATCGACATCACCTGCGCCACGCGGCCATAATTCACGGCCCTGGATCCACGCACATAGATGCGCTCGTCAAAACCCGCCTTGGCGAGCGCGGCGATGCGTGCGCCCAGTTCCTCGATCTGCACCGGCTGATCCATCACGAAAATCGCGCCGGAATCGTCGATGGCCACGCTCAGCGGCTTCTGGTCGATATTGAGCGCCGAGGCCTTCGTCTCCGGCAAGTCGATAGCCACGCCGGTGGCGAGCAAGGGCGCCGCCACCATGAAGATGATCAGCAGCACCAGCATCACGTCGATGAAGGGCGTCATGTTGATTTCGGCCATGGCGCCATAGCGCGGCACGCCGCGTCGCCGACGCCCGCCCTTTTTTCCAGCTCCGACTGACATTCCCATTTTGCAGCCCCTTACGAGCGGTCGCGTTCGCTGGCGACATGCTGGTCGATCTGCCGCGAAAGGATCGAGGAGAATTCATCGGCGAAGGATTCCATCCGCGCCTGGGAGCGGGCCACCTTGCCTTGCAGGATATTGTAGAAAATCAGCGCGGGAATGGCCGCGAAGAGGCCGATGGCCGTGGCGAAAAGCGCCTCCGCGATGCCCGGCGCCACGACCGCCAGCGAGGTGTTCTTGGAGGCCGCTATGGAGCGGAATGAGCTCATGATGCCCCAGACCGTGCCGAAGAGGCCCACGAAAGGCCCCGCCGAGGCCACCGAGGCCAGAACCAGCAATTGCGACTCCAGCCGCTCGACTTCGCGGGCGATGGTCACGTCCAGCACCTTCTCGATGCGCGCCTGCAAGCCCATGAAGGCGGAGGCGGCGCTGCTGAAGGAGCGCTTCCACTCGCGCATGGCGGCGACGAAGAGGGCCCCCATGCCGCTCGGCTGCTGCTGCGACAGAAGCTGGTAAAGATCCTCCAGCGAATTGCCGGACCAGAAGGTTTCCTCGAACTGGTCCATCTGCCGCTGCACGCGCCGCAGCAGCAAAACCTTGTCGATGATGATCGCCCAGCACCAGACCGAAGCCGCCAGCAGGCCGAGCATGACCACCTTGACCACCAGATGCGCGGCCCAGAACATGCCCCAGAGCGTCACCTCAGTGGCTGCGCCTGCGGCTCCCGATGCGATCTCGGCAGGATTCATCTCATCGTCCCCAAACAGTGTGGTGGAAAGGCGAAGCCGTTCGTCACCGCAAATTCCGTCAAATGTTGGGCCTGACCATGGTCATGCGCCCGGGCAGACCCATATGCCCAGCGTCAGTTAAGACCTTCTCAGGGTTAATGACCGGTTAGCGGACCCATAAATAGCCTCGCACATGCAGCAAAAGCGGGGCCAAACCATCGGAGATGGCGCCATGAAAGGCGGAGTGACCCTTGCAATCCTGATTCTGTCCGTCGCGGCGGACCCGGCCCTGGCCCAGCGCGCCTCCACCCCCTCGATGTCGTGCCGGGCTGCGGCGACGCTGGTGGCGCGCACCGGCGCGGTGGTGCTGGGCACGGGGCCTGACCTCTATGACCGCTATGTGGTCAACGAGAGCTTCTGCCCCACCGGCTACTACGCCCGCCCGGCCTTCCTGCCCACCCGCGACAATCCCCAATGCTATGTCGGCTACTATTGCAGCGGCATATCGCCCTTCCCGGGACGCTGAAGCCCGCTGTCAGGCCTCCGCTGGCTCAGATCTCCACGATCTCATGCACCCGGTCGAGCGGTCGACACAGGCGCACGCCCTTGTCCGACGCCACGATGGGGCGCTGCATGAGGATGGGATGGGATTCGAGCGCGTCGAGGATCTGATCATCCGTGAGGGCGGGATCGTCGAGGCCCAGTTCTTCATAGGGCGTGCCGCTGCGCCGCAGGATCTCGCGCGGCGTCATGCCCATGGCCGCCAGCAGCTCCTGCATCCGGGCGCGGGAAGGCGGCGTCTTGAGATATTCGACGACCTGGGGCGCCAGCCCCGCCTCCTGCAAAAGGCGCAGCACGTTGCGGGAGGTGGTGCAATTGGGATTGTGATAGATCGTCAGGCTCATGGGAGGCTCCTTCCAAAGGTGTAGGGGCGCGGCTGGACGCAGGCAAGACAAGCCCCATGTTAAGCTTGGTGACAAAACGTGATTCGGAGCGGCGCCGGTTTTCTAGGGGGCGCGGGCGCTCTGGGCTATACTGCCCTGGCAAGGGCGATCGAGAGATCAGGACCGGGAGCCGATGGCGAAAAAATTCTTCGGAACGGACGGCATACGCGGCCGGGCGAACAGCCATATCACGCCGGAACTGGCGCTGAAGGTGGGACAGGCGGCGGGCCTGGTGTTCCAGCGCGGTGAGCACCGCCATCGCGTCGTCATTGGCAAGGACACGCGCCTCAGCGGCTACATGATCGAAACCGCCATGGTGGCGGGCTTCACCTCCGTGGGCATGGATGTGCTGCTGCTCGGCCCCGTGCCGACGCCTGCGGTGGCCATGCTGACCCGCTCCATGCGCGCGGATCTGGGCGTGATGATCTCGGCCTCGCATAATCTGTTCGAGGACAATGGCATCAAGCTCTTCGGGCCGGATGGCTACAAGCTCTCCGACGAGGTGGAGGAGGAGATCGAGTCCCTGCTCTGCGCCGATCTTGGCCCCCGCCTGTCCCAATCGCGCGAACTGGGCCGGGCCAAGCGTCTGGAGAGCGTGCAGGCCCGCTATATCGAATTCGCCAAGCGGACCCTGCCGCGCAACCTCTCCCTCGAGGGGCTGCGCATCGTGGTCGATTGCGCCAATGGGGCGGGCTACAAGGTGGCGCCCGAGGCCCTGTGGGAGCTGGGCGCGGAGGTCTTTTCCATCGGCGTCGAGCCCAACGGCTTCAATATCAATCAGGACGTGGGCTCCACGGCCCCCGAGGCCCTCTCAGCCAAGGTTCGGGAGATGCGGGCCGACATCGGCATCGCGCTCGACGGCGACGCGGACCGGGTGCTGCTGGTGGACGAGCGCGGCCATCTGGTGGATGGCGACCAGCTCATGGCCGTGGTGGCCCAGAGCTGGAAGGAAGACGGGCGCCTGACCAGGCCCGGCGTCGTCACCACGGTCATGTCGAATCTGGGCCTCGAGCGCCATCTGGCCTCCATCGGCCTGGAAATGCCGCGCACGGCCGTGGGCGACCGCTACGTGCTCGAACATATGCGCGAGCATGGCTATAACCTGGGCGGGGAACAGTCCGGCCATATCATCCTGTCCGATTACGCCACCACCGGCGACGGGCTGGTGGCCGCGCTTCAGGTGCTGGCCGTGGTGCAGCGGCAGGGCAGGCCCGTGAGCGAGGTCTGCCATCTGTTCGATCCCTTGCCGCAGATCCTCAAGAATGTGCGTTATTCCGGCGGACAGCCGCTTCAGGCCCTTCATGTGAAGGCCGCCATCGCCGAGGGCGAGGCGCGGCTGGGCAAGACGGGGCGCCTGGTGATCCGCCCCTCGGGAACCGAGCCCGTGATCCGCGTCATGGCCGAGGGCGACGATCACGCGCTGGTCGAAAATGTCGTCGACCAGATTTGCGACGCCTTGCGCGCCGGGGCGCAGGCCGCCTGAGGGGGAAAGAGATCCATGGCCCTGTTCGATGACGTCGACCCCTTCGGACGCCCGCCCAAGGCCCCGATCGTCCATGAGATCGGCCAACCCCTCGACACCCTCTCCGCAAGCGAACTGACCGAGCGGATCGCGCTTCTGGAGGCGGAGATCGCCCGCCTTGCGGCCGCGCGCACCGCCAAGGAGGCCTCGAAACTGGCGGCGGACGCTTTCTTCAGGCAGGGCTGAACCGCCCGCCGTTAAGGTTAACGCCAAGTTACCAACACGGGAGCCGCATTTGGCTCTACATTGCTGGAATCCCCGTTTTCAGGGCGGGGTGCGGCCAGCGAGCTCCCATGTCCAGCATCGTATCAGGCGTTTTTGAAGTTGGAGGCGCGGTTTCCTTCGGGCACAGGCTCGCGGGATCCGAAGCCTTCAAGAGCCTTTTCAAGGAAGGCATGTATCTGGTGGAGCTTTCCGCCGCCTATCTCGATGGTCCCGGCAGGCTGGAAGCCAAGGCCCTGCCGCGCTCCATCGCGCTGGCCTACGCCTCCGAAAGCATGCGCCTCACCACGCGCCTGATGCAGATGGCCTCCTGGCTATTGATGCAGCGGGCGGTGAACGAGGGCGATCTGACCCCGGCCCAGGCGGCGCTCGAAAAAAACAAGGTGAAGCTGACGCGGCAGGAATTGTCCTGCGAGCCCCCGACCTTCGCGCTCCTGCCCGATGTGTTGCAGGACCTTTGCCAGCAATCCCTGCGGCTCCAGGCCCGCATCCTCCACCTCGACGCCCTGCTCTACCAGGGAACCGCCCGCGAATCGTCCCGCGCCCGCCCCATCGCCATCGAGTCGCAACTGGCGATGCTGCGCGAGGCGTTCGACATCAACGGCTGACGAGGCCGCGTCCGCCAATCCATGCCAGCAACGCAAAAAACCCCGGCAAAGCCGGGGTTTTTCGTTAGAAGCCGAGAGCTTACTTGCGCGCGCCGATGCTGCCGAAGCGCGAGGTGAAGCGCGACAGGCGGCCGCCGCGGTCCAGCAGCTGCTGGGAGCCGCCGGTCCAGGCCGGGTGCGTGTTGGGGTCGATGTCAAGGTTGAGCTTGTCGCCCGCCTTGCCGTAGGTGGAGCGGGTCATGTATTCCGTTCCATCGGTCATGACGACCGTGATGAAATGGTATTGCGGATGGATATCGGCCTTCATCGTCTGTTCCTTCGACAAAGTTGCGGTCAGGACGCATCGAAGGGGACGACACGGCCGGTAGGGGGTTCCCAAAGCTGGGGTTGCGCCCCTATACCGCAGGTGTGACGGTCAAACAAGGCGCCATGCGAAGGCGCAGACACGGAAACAGGGGCCATGCCCCGGGATTATGAGATGACGGATACGGGTACAGCCATCACCCCTGCCAAAAAGCCGCGCGCTTCGCTCAAGGCGCTCGTGCCCCTGCTGCCCTATGCCGGGCGCTACAGGCTTTGGATCGCGGGGGCTCTGACGGCTCTGGTCATCGCCGCCGGCGCCACCCTTTCGGTGCCCGTGGCCGTGCGCCAGATGATCGACCATGGCTTCGCCACCGAGAGTTCGGGCGTCATCACCCAGTATTTTCTGGGCATGCTCTTCGTGGTGGGCGTGCTGGCCCTGGCTTCGGGCACGCGTTATTTTCTGGTCATCACCCTGGGCGAGCGCGTGGTGGCGGATCTGCGCGCCGATGTCTTCGCCCATCTGGCGCGACTGGATCCGGTCTTCTACGACACCGCCCAGTCCGGCGAGCTGGTGTCGCGGCTCACCGCCGACACCACGCAAATGAAATCCGCCTTCGGCTCCTCGGCCTCCACGGCCCTGCGCAATTTCTTCATGTTCATCGGCGCCATCGGCATGATGATCTACACCAGCCCGAAATTGTCGGGCCTGGTGCTGGTGGCGATCCCCATCATCGTTCTGCCGCTGGTCATGTCCGGTCGCTCCGTGCGCCAGCGTTCGCGCGCCGCGCAGGACACTCTGGCCGAGGCCACGGCCTTCGCGGCCGAGAGCCTGGGGGCCATGCGCACCATGCAGGCCTTCGTGGCGGAGAAGACCACCATCGGCCGCTTCCGCAAGGCGGTCGAGGCCTCCTATGACGCCGCCCGCGCCGCCACCAAGGCCCGCGCCATCCTGACCACGGTGGCGATCTTCCTCGCCTTCGCCAGCGTCGTGGCCGTGCTGTGGCTGGGGGCGCAGGACGTCATCGCAGGCCGCATCACCGGCGGGCTGCTGTCGCAATTCGTGCTCTCGGCGGTGCTGGGGGCGAGCGCGCTGGGCCAATTGTCGGAAGTCTGGAGCGAATTGTCGGCGACTGCTGGCGCGGCGGGGCGCATCGCGGAAATTCTGGCGGTCAAGCCCACCATCGTGGCGCCCGCCAATCCGATCCCCCTGCCCCTGCCCGCGCAAGGCCGCGTCCAGTTCGAGCAGGTCGGCTTCGCCTATCCCACCCGTCCGGCCGATCAGGCGATTGCGGGCCTGAGCTTCACGGTCGAGCCCGGCGAGACCGTCGCCATCGTGGGCCCGTCTGGCGCGGGCAAATCCACGGTCTTCCAGCTGCTGATGCGCTTTTATGATCCCCAGAGCGGCTCCATCCGGCTCGATGGGGTGGATCTGCGCGCCGCTGATCCCGCTGAGGTGCGCGGGCGCATGGCGCTTGTCCCGCAGGACCCCGTGATCTTCGGCGCCAGCGTGGCGGACAATATCCGCTATGGCCGCCCCGACGCCTCCGACGCCGACATGCACGCCGCCGCCGAGCGCGCCGCCGCAGACGAATTCATCCGCGCCCTGCCGGAGGGCTATGACACCCTTATCGGCGAGCGCGGCGTGACCCTCTCGGGCGGCCAGCGCCAGCGCCTCGCCATCGCCCGCGCGGTGCTGCTGGACGCCCCCGTGCTGCTGCTGGACGAGGCGACCTCGGCGCTCGACGCGGAGAACGAGACCCTGGTGCAGAAGGCGCTGGAAAACATCATGAAGGGCCGCACCACCATCGTCATCGCCCACCGGCTGGCGACTGTGCTCTCGGCGAACCGGATCCTGGTGGTCGATCAGGGTCGCATCGTGGAAGAGGGCGCCCACGCGGATCTGGTGGCCAGTGGCGGCCTCTACGCCCGCCTCGCCCGCCTGCAGTTCGAGATGGGCGCTGCGGCGTTGGGGGATCGGGTGAAGGCGGCGGAGTAGGCAGTCGGAATTAGGCAGTAGGCAGTCGGGCGCCAATGTCTGAAGATTGTTCTTATCAGTAAGTCACTGATTCAAAAACCTTACTGCCGACTGCCGACTGCCCAAATCACCCACCCATCTTCTTCACAAGCGCGTCCGAAATCTCGAAGTTGGCGTAGACGTTCTGCACGTCGTCGTTGTCTTCGAGATTGCCGATCAGCTTGAGGATCTTTTCGCCCGCTTCATCGTCCACGGTGATGGTGTTCTGCGGCTTCCAGACGAGCTTTGACTTGCGCGGCTCGCCGAATTTCGCTTCCAGCGCCTTGGCCGCCTCGGTGAAGTTCTCGATGGTGGTGATCACCTCGTGGCCATCGTCGTTGGAGATCACATCATCGGCGCCCGCCTCGATGGCGGCTTCCATGACCGCGTCCTCGGAGCCGACGGAGCCGGGATATTCGATCGAGCCCACATGGTCGAACATGAAAGAGACGGCGCCCGTCTCCGCCAGCGCCCCGCCCGCCTTGGTGAAATAGGAGCGCACCTCGCCCGCCGTGCGGTTGCGGTTGTCGGTCAGCGCCTCGATGATGACCGCCACGCCGCCGGGCGCGTAGCCCTCGTAGCGCACCTCGTCATAGTTCTCGGCGTCGCCGCCCACGGCCTTCTTGATGGCGCGCTCGATATTGTCCTTGGGCATGTTCTCCTGCCGCGCCGCCAGCACCGCAAGCCGCAGGCGCGGGTTCATGGCGGGGTCGGGCATGCCCATCTTGGCGGCCACCGTGATTTCACGGGCGAATTTGGAGAAGAGCTTGGAGCGGATCGCGTCCTGCTTGCCCTTCTTGTGCATGATATTCTTGAACTGGCTATGACCTGC
>CANCSY010000115.1 GCA_947380915.1 Beijerinckiaceae bacterium | reverse complement strand
GAAGTTCACCGTTGGCGAGAGGCGCAAAGGCGTCCCCCTGTCGTCGCAACAGCGCCACCTCCGCAACGCCCACGCGGGAGGCGATTTTCTGCGTCAGCGGCAAGCGCAGAGGCGCCCTGGGTTGGCGAAGGGTCAATCGGTCCAGCGCTGGCTGTACAAGCCCCAGCCTGGCCCCTAGCGCCTGTTCGAACAGGCCGGGAATCGCGATGACAGGCGTCTGTCCAACAGTGGCGATGGCGGCCGTTCTGCCGGGCTCCAGCGCCACGCCCTGCAGATGCACCACGCCGCAGGTCTCCAGCGCCGCGATGGCGTGATCGCTTGCGCCAAGGCCTGTGCCGCCCACCAGCAGGATGAGGTCCGCCTTCGCAGTCGCAAAGCTCGTCTGGATTGCGGACGCGGATCGATCAGCGCAGGCGCGCAGCGATACGCGCGCGCCGACGGCAGCGAGAGCCCGCCGCAGGAACGCAGATGTCGTGCCCGCGCCATCGCGCGCTGGCGCATCAAGGATCAGCACTTGGGGGCGGCGCACGCAAAGATGCAGGACGCCCATAGCTTCCAGGCAGGCGAGGTCGGTCCCGCGCAAGCGATGTCCCGGCGCGAAGAGCGCACTTCCCGCAGCGGCGTCTTCGCCGGGGCGGCGCACATGCTCGCCGGGCAGGGCCTCGATGAGGGCTTGCGGCATGGGGCCGCTCAGATCGAGCCCATGGTGGTCGATGACGCAGTCGCACGCACCAGGCAAGGCGTCGCCGGTTTCAACGGCGATGGGCTGTGTCGTCAGCAGGACGGGCGCATAGCTGGAGGCGCCCGCGAGATCTTCCGCGCGCATCGCCCAGCCATCACGCAAGGCTATGGCGCGGGGCGGCTGAACGCCCACGATCAGGGGCTCCGCGCAAATGCAGCCCAGAGCCTCGTCGCGTGGCGTCAGCACAGGATCGACCGGCCTGAGCATGTTCAGCAACAGCGCGCGCGCCGCCTCAAGGGAGGTCAGCGCACCGGTTCCTGATCGACGCCCTGAATCCACGTTTGGCCGCCTCAGCGTTTCGCGTTGGGGAAGAACAGTTGCTGCCCCTCGATCTTGTAATCGGCGATGACGCCCTGTCCCTCCGCCGAGAGCACATAGTCCATGAAGGCCTTGCCCAGATCGGTCTTGACCCAAGCATGTTTGGCGGGATTGACCATGATGACGCCATACTGGTTGAAGAGCCGCTTGTCGCCTTCGATGGCGATGTTCAGGCCCTCCTTGTTCTTGAAGGAGATCCAGGTGCCGCGATCCGCCAGCACATAGGCCTCCATGGCCTTGGCGGTGTTGAGCGCCGCGCCCATGCCCTGGCCAATCTCGCGATACCAGGCGCCGCGCTTGGCGGCGAGATCGACGCCCCCCTCTTTCCAGAGCGCAAGCTCAGCCGCATGGGTGCCCGACTTGTCGCCGCGCGACACGAAGGCTGCGCCCTGCGACTGGATCTTCGTCAGCGCCACCCCGATGTCCTTGCCGCCCTTGATCCCGGCGGGATCGCTGGCCGGGCCGATGAGCACGAAGTCATTGTACATGACATCGAAGCGCTCGACGCCGAAGCCCTGGGCGACAAATTCCTCCTCCTGCGGCTTGGCGTGCACGAAGAGCACATCCGCATCCCCGCGCCGTCCGGTGTCCAGCGCTTGTCCGGTGCCCTGGGCGATGACTTTCACATCGATGCCGGTCTTTGCCTTGAACAGCGGCAGCAGGTGGGAGAAAAGCCCGGAATCCTGTGTGGATGTGGTGGAGGCGACGGTGATGAACCGCTCCTGCGCGGCGGCGCCGGTCAGCATCATGGCGCTGAGGGCGCAGGCTATCAGGGTTTTCATCATGGTCAGGATTCCGTTATCAGGTCGCCGCGCAGGAAGCTTTGCGCCAGGGGGGAGGCTTCGTCGCTGAAAAATCTGGCGGCTGATGCGCTTTCGCGCAAGCGTCCCTTCACAAGGAAGTGAACCTCTCCCGCGAGGCGCCGAACCTGCGCCGCGTCGTGGGACACAAGGAGGATCTTGACGCCGCTCGCCGCCGCGCCCGCGATGATCTCCTCGACGGCGCGGGTGGCGGTGGGATCAAGATCGGCGGTCGGTTCATCCAGCAGCAAAAGGTCGGGGTCTCGGGCCAGGGCGCGCGCCAGCGCCACGCGTTTCTGCTCGCCGCCGGACAGATGGCGCGCGGGGCGATCCGCCAGGCCGACAAGCCCGACGCGGGCGAGCAGCGCTTGCAGGCGCGTCTCGCGCTCCATGCGCGCGCCGCCCGCCTGCTCCAGCGCAAACAGGATATTGCCGCGCACGCTCCGCCGCAGCATGACCGGGCTCTGGAACACCATCGCCCGGCGCAGGGGGGCCGGGTCGCTGCGCCCGCCCCAAGAGATGGCGCCGCTGGTCGGGCGCATCAGGCCCATGGCGATGTTCAGCAGGGTGCTCTTGCCTGCGCCATTGGGGCCGAGAATGGCGGTTGGCGCGCCCGCGTTGATGGTCAGCGAAACCTCGTCCAGCAAGGTGAGGTCGCCGATGCGATGGCTGACGCCGGACAGGATGAGGGGAAGGTTGAAGATGGACGCCATGTCAGCCCATCCGCCTTTTGGTGAGGGATGAGAGGATCCACGTGCTGGCGTTGATGGCGATCACGATGGCGATGAGCATCAGGCCAAGGCCCATGGCCATGGCCATGTCGCCCTTGGACGTCTCCAGCGCGATGGCGGTGGTCATGGTGCGGGTGAAACCGTCGATGTTGCCGCCCACGATCATCACGGCGCCGACTTCGGCGGCCGCCCTGCCAAAACCCGCGAGCAAGGCGGTGAGCAGGCTGACGCGCGCATCATAGAGCAAGGCCGCCAGACAGCCCATGCGCGAGACGCCCATGGCGAGCAATTCGTTGCGGTACTCCGACCAGAGATCTTCGATGGTCTGACGCGTGAGGGCGGCGATGATCGGCGTGATGAGAATGGCCTGCGCGATGACCATGGCGGTGGGGGTGAAGAGCAGCCCAAGGGATCCCAGCGGTCCGCTGCGCGACAGGGCGAGGTAGACGCAAAGACCCACGACAACCGGCGGTAGGCCCATGAGGGCGTTGATGAGGACAACCAGCGCGTTGCGTCCGGGGAAGGAAGAAAAGGCGATCAGGGCGCCAAGGGGAAAGCCGAAAATCCCTGCGATCAGGGCCGCGCTGAGGCTCACTTTCAGGGAAAGAAGGGCGATCGCGTAAAGCGTCGGATCACCGGACATGATCAGTTGCCACGCAGTTGTTCCCTCACCCATCGACCACTCCTGACACACCGCTATTCAATCACATGTCGCGCTTTTGGAACAGCAGGTGTTGAGCGCTGGAATTTGATCGGGCCGCCACAAGCGGAAAGCGCCTGCCGCCCACGTTTGGCAAGGGTGGCGCGGAAGCGACTGGGAACCATAGTCCCTTGGAGCGTCTCGCTTCCAGGACGTGACAAATGATTCAGTGAAGTGCGCGATCTGCAATGAAATTAATAGAGAACGAGGCTGGCAAGCCAAAAGGATCAAAGGAGGAAGATAAAGTAAATAAAAAAATGCATTTCTATTTATTGTTAAGCTTAAGTGGCGACGCAGAAAGAGATAAATAAAAAACTCTGCTAAAATTCGCCTCAAGAGAGCCGTTTTAGGTGATAGAGCGCAAAAAAGCGTCGGAGTTCGCGCCTCGGTCCGGGGCTTTGTATAGCGTAATGGAGACCTGCAATGGCTACTGTGACCGGAATCTCAGCCGACACCGCGTTTTCCAACTATTCGGCCAATCGCAGGATTGCCCAGCAGGTCCTCACCGGTTCGGCGGCAAATCTGATACTCGCACGTGCGAAGATTAACACTCTCCGAGACGCCCTCAATATTTCTTCTGTCAAAATCACAGGCACAAACAGCCTTACAGGCAGCACCCAGGCCGCCGACGCCGCCTGGCTCATGGGCCTGCCCGGGGCGATCCTGGACACCGCAGCTACTCTGGTTGTCACCGACACTTTAGCCAATTTCAAGAGCTTTTCGAGCATTGCCACCAAGGCCACCAGCCTTGTCCTTACCGGCGCTGCTTCGAGCAACGTCGTAAATCTGGCGTCGGATACAACTTCGCTGGCGATTATCAAGCTTGCGACCTTCAAGCTCGGGACAGGGGCCGGCCTGACAATCCAGGGTACAGGCGCACAGATTGTTGCGGGTGACGCAACAGCTTTGGCCAAGGCGACAGTTTTCAATGTCACCTCCGCCAACATCGCCCAGGCGAAGACGATTTTTGCATATAAAAACTTCAGCGCCGCCTCATCTATACTCCATATTGTCGACACCGCCGATGTCATCGCCACCACCGCGAACGCTGCGCTCCTGGCTGCTGCCACCGATGTGAAGTTGACGGCGAACAGCACAAATACTCTTACAGTGGCGCAGGCGAAGATTCTGGCGGGTTTGGGCTCCAAGTTCCTCTCTTCTGGCGGTGGTTCTTTCAGTCTCTCGGCGTCCGCCACGGACCTCCTGGCCGTTTATGCCGCCAGTAATGTGTTTTTCGCCAAGAAGAACGGCGGCTCCATCACGGTCAGCGCTTCGGGGAATGGCGTCGCCAATACGGTGTCGAGGGCGGACTATGAAAAGCTCCAGCCTTCCATCGCCGCGCTGTCCGGGGGCGCGACTCTGGTTGTCACAGGAGACAAGACGGCCCTTCAAGCTCTCAACACCTTTACTGCTGCAGGCAACGCAGCCAGATATTCAGGCTTTTCGCTGACGGGTTCGAATACGCTCGCGGTCGCGGATGCTGTGACGCTGACAACTGGTCTGGGCGGAGCAAGTCTGTTGAGCGTCGCCACCGGTGCATCCTTGCTGATCACTGGGTCGTGGAGCGCCCTCAACGCGGCTAGCGCAACTATTGCCAAGGCCACATCTCTCGCCGTGACATCTGCATTGGTTTCGGATCTTTCTGCAGCTGTGCCGGTGGTTAGCGCCAAGAAGGGGTCCACCCTTGCGGTCGTCGATACCTATGCCGCTATCCGTGGCGCCCTGACGACCGGTACCGCTTCTGCAAAGGCCGGTTTTGTAACTGCCTATAAATCTGTAACCTCCTTCGAGGTCACTAATGTGGCCTTGTCTGAGATTGCCACAATGGTGGCCACGGCCGGGTTCACCTATGGCCCGACCACGAAATTCAGTGTTGTTGATAGCGCCGCCAACCTCTTGACCGCCATCAACGCCGCAAACCCTTCACTTGCAAAGGCCACCAGCGTCACGCTTTCCGTCGATGCATCAGTAAGCGCCGACGACGCGAGGAAGTTGGTTACCTTGGCCGGAGGCAACTTCTCGGCCGCCGGACACCTGACCATTACTGGGACAGCCACGCAGATACTGGATCCGGCCAATCAGGCGGCTGTTCTCAAAGCGAGCCATCTGGACGTCACCAGCGCAACTGCGGCGCAGGTCGTCCAGCTGCAGGGCTTGGTCGGTTACACCGGCGCGACCTTCGCCAACCTTGTTGTCGAGGATAGCATCGTCGGTACGGGCAGTTCGTCTTTGACTGGCGTGCTCACCACTGATCCTACTGCCTTGAAGCTGGCGACGAAGTTTAAAATCTCCGGAAACGCCACTGACCTCGCGGCTTTTAAAACAGCTTACACTGCTGCTACTTTCACCGTGGCCCCCGCCAATAATGAGATCGAGCTTATAGGGGACGCCACTGATTTAGGTATCGCGGCGGCTGGTGATGTAAGCGCTGCGCTGTCGATCGCAACAAAAGTTACAGTGACTGGTAATCTGACGGTTGATCAAGCTAAGAAGGCATTTGCGAATGGGACCGCCTCCAAAATTTCCGACGGTTCCTTGACAATAAGAGATACGGCGACGAATCTGGCCGGCTGGCTTAGCAGTGACTTCACCCTTGTCAAAGCAAACACGGTTACGGTCAGTGGTGGCCCAATCACCGCCGCCAACTTGAGTGCAATTGCTGGTAACTTTCCAGTAAAACTGCAGGGCGTTGCTGTCTCGGACACGCCTGTTGCGTTTGCCGCTGCCGGTGTCACCGCTGGTGACTTGACCTATGCCAGTTCCGTAACTTTGACTGTCGCCACCGCAGGCACCGACGACTTGGTTGACGTAACCACCGCTTTAGCGTTGCTGCCGTTCTCGCCCCCGTCTTTAGTGTTGAATGATACCGCCGCCAATATCCTTGCAGTTGGTGCGGCCACCGCGCTGACTGCTGCGACTGATGTAAAATTAGCGAGTGGCGGCGCCACCATCGACGTCGCTGGTGCGTTGAGATTGGCTGCTAAAACCGCAGCCCATATAGACACCAACTCTGTGGTGGTCAGCATCACCGATACCGCGGCCAACTTTCTAGCCGCGAAATCAAATTCGGTTTTGGGCGCCTGGGGGGTCGCTAACACCCCCGCGATCGCCGTCCATCTTACTGGGACCAATGAAGTTACCGCCTCGCAGGCTAAGGATTTGGATGCCTTGTTCGGCTTGGCGACCCCCTTCGGCGCCGCCAACTCTCACTTGGTTCTGGTTGATAGCGCCGCTCATATCCTTGATACAACAAACTTCTATACGAGCGCCGTCGCTGCGGAGGTGTCAGCCGTAAAACTCTCTGGTGCGAATGAGGTGACTATCGCCCAGGCCGCAACTCTGGACGGCATAAACGGCATTTCTCTCGCGGAAGGCGGTACTTTAGTTGTGACAGCAGCCGATATTGCAGCCGTGAATTCAGCTGTGAATACAGGGAATGCGGACCTTGGTACGGCTGATGGGCATGGGATCATCTCCGAAGTGGAGTTGCAATGCGATAATTCTGCCTTGAACGGTAACATTGAAGCCGCAGACTATGTGACTTATAACGGCGTTTACACCAAAATCGGGATGTCGACGGATGTTGCGCCTGCACTGACGATCGGCATCTCTTCTGGCGCCGGGGCAGGCTTGAGTGGCTTGACTGATGCCCAAATAATCAATGTGACGACAGTCGACGCGCACGCTAAAGGCGCCAATGTCACGATTGATCTCGACGCACAGGCAGAAGGTTTCACAATCATCGGGACCACAAGTGGCACTTACACCAACACGATCAACGGCGGTAAGGGCGCCGATGTGATCACCGGTGGCGCCGGAGCGGATACGATCAATGGCTTTACTGCTGGGGACACTGTCGATGGTCTTGCTGGTAGCGACACAATCAACGTCCTCCTTGGCGCCACCGCCGGTCTGAATGCGGCAAAAGACAGCGATATCCAAAACGTGGAAATCTTGGACTTCAGCAGCGCGACCACCAGTGTTGTGATCAATCTCCAGAACCAGACTGAGGGCTTTACGATTATCGGTGAGGACACCCATTCCAACGTGATCGTCGCTGGCGGCTCCGCCGCGAATGCGTCCCTTGGGACGTCTGCTACAACCAATAATATCACCGGGAGTTCGGCGGCTGATAAGATCACCGGCGGGGCTGGCATTGATATCATCAATAACTACACTGCTGGCGATACCATTGACGGTGGTGCTGGATCTGCGGACAAGCTGGTTCTCCAGGCAAGCGGTGCTGCCATTCTGAGCAATGTTGCAGATACATTGATCGGTGGCGTCGAAATCATCGACGCCAGCGCAAATGGTGGGGCTGTTGTGCTGGACCTCAGTGGACAGACTGAAGGCTTCAATATCAAGGGCGTCACTTCGGGCTACACGAACAAAATCAAGGGTGGCAAGGGCGCAAATACGAT
This sequence comes from Beijerinckiaceae bacterium, assembly GCA_947380915.1. The sequence continues at coordinate 1,520 of CANCSY010000115.1, read as the reverse complement.
TTCTGGCGCTTCTGACCAGGCGGACTCGCTGACAGGTGGAGTCGGAGCTGACACCTTCACCGGCTGGAGCGCCGGTGACACTATTGACGGTGGCGCTGGAAACGACACACTGGTGCTCACTGCCAGCGGGGCCTATGCTTTGACCACGACTCTTCTCAAAAACGTCGAGATTATCGACGCACAGAATGAAGCAGGCGGCAATATAACGATTGACCTGACTGGCCAGACCGGGGGCTTCATCATCAAGGGCGCTAACGATAGCACGAACCACCGGACCAATAACATCACCGGCGGGGGAGGCGCCGATAATATCACTGGCGGTGAGAGCAATGACATCATAAATGGTTACACTACCGGCGATACGATTGATGGTGGCGCGGGAAGCACGGATCAAATCGTGTTGACCACTGCTGCGCAGGCAACTGCTCTTGGCGCGGCCGGCAACGCACTGATCACCAACGTGGAAAAAGTCGATGTCACCGGTATAGCTGGTGCGACGTTGAACCTCAGCACGCAGACTGAAGGCTTCACCATTGTGGCGGGTACGGGTGCGGACGTGATCACGGGCGGTAAGGGAGCCGACGACATTACGGGCGGCATCACTGGAGCGAACACTTTCGTTTACACGACTTTGACCAACTCTCTCGCCGCCACCTATGATACGATCCAAGACTTTAAAACAACGGACTCGTTCAAGATTGGGCGTACGATAAGTTCAGCCAATCTTAAGTCCGTGGCTAGTACTACTAACACCGGCGTCATGGCGACCGATATTGCCGCCGCCTTGGCTACCGCCAGTAACTTCATCGCCAATGGCGCCACGGTGGTCACCCTGAATAACGGTAATGATCCCGGTAACAATGGCCGCTATCTAGTGATCAACGACGCCACCGCTGCGTTCTCGGCGACCGGCGATGCTGTGATCAAGTTGGCTGGTGCGGCGGCTGTCGCGAGTTCCAACTTCATCGTCTGACATATCCTGAGGCGGACAGGTTAAAACCAAACCTGTCCGCCTCAACACAACCTTGGCAAAGCCGATTTTCGTTTGTGCGAAAATCGGCTTTTATTGTTGTGCTGTAAAACTTTAACCATTAGCGCCTAAGACTTGGCAAAAGTGTACTCGTTTGGCGCGCCAACATGACCCAACCTTCAGACGACCAAGGCGCATGGGCGCTTGCATTGATATTGCAGGTGCTCGGTCTTGCCGCCGACGCAACACAGATTGTTCATGACGCAGGCGCCGTTGGCGCTCTTTCGGAGACGGATCTGCTTCGCGCCGCGAGGCGCTTTCCTGTCAAGGTCAAGGCGGTAAACTCCAGCCTTGACAAGCTGCAACATACCCCTTTCCCCGCCCTCGCCATGATGCGCGATGGTTCTGTCATGGTGGTTGGCAAACTCGCAGAGGATGGCGTGTTCTGCCAGTGCATGACCGACGTGCGGCCCATGATCCGCCCTTGGTCGGAATTCGAGGCGAACTGGAGCGGGCGCCTGATACTCGTGACCCGCCGCGCGCAAATTTC
>CANCSY010000114.1 GCA_947380915.1 Beijerinckiaceae bacterium | reverse complement strand
AAGAATTTTCAGGCCCGCTTCGACGCCTTCCCGTGGCGCAAGCCCGCCAGCGCTGAGTTGAAAGCGTGGAAGACCGGACGCACCGGCTTTCCCATCGTGGACGCCGGCATGCGCGAGCTCTGGCATACCGGCACGATGCATAATCGCGTGCGCATGATCGCAGCCTCCTTCCTCGTGAAGGATTTCATGGCGGACTGGCGCATCGGCGAGGACTGGTTCTGGGACACGCTCTGCGACGCCGACCCCGCCAGCAATGCGGCGAGCTGGCAATGGGTGGCGGGCTCGGGCGCTGACGCCGCCCCTTATTTCCGGGTCTTCAACCCGATCCTGCAGGGCCTCAAGTTCGATCCCGCCGGCGCCTATGTGCGAACCTGGATCCCGGAACTGGCGGCCCTTCCGGATGCGTGGATCCACAAGCCCTGGGAAGCGCCGCCCCTGGTGCTGAAAGCCGCGAATGTGGCCCTGCCCCGGGACTACCCCCTGCCCATCGTGGATCATGCCATGGCGCGGGATCGTGCGCTGGCGGGCTTCGCCAGTCTCAAGGTGGCCACGGCCTGACAAGATCGAAAAAAGTCAAAAAAACCCTCTCGCAAAGCGCGGCCTTCGCGGTTAATGATAGGCGTAGGTGTCAATTCACCTTTACGGATTTGCCTGTCACCTCGCCAGTGGGACCTCATGCGCGTAGCCATCATCGGATCCGGCATTTCCGGAATGGGAGCGGCCCTCGCCCTGTCCCATGCCGGTCACGAGATCGTTCTCTTCGAGAAGGATCTGCGCCCGGGCGGCCATGCGGCGACGGTGGACATCGAGCATACCGGCGCAAAAATCACGGTCGACACCGGTTTCATCGTCTATAACACTCTGAATTATCCTAATTTTACGCCCATGCTGGAATGGCTCGGGGTCGCCACCCAGGCCTCCGAGATGAGCTTTTCGGTCTCAGCGGATCAGGGGCGGCTCGAATGGTGCGGGCGTGACAGCGGGGGCGTTTTTCGCTCCCTTTTTGCCCAGCGCAGCAATCTCTTCTCCGCAGGCTTCCTGCATATGCTGCTTGAAGTCGGGCGATTCCAGACCCAGGCGCGGGGCGATCTTGAGCGGGGAACCATCGGTGAGGGGAGCCTGGGTGACTACTTAAATAGACACCGATTCTCCGCTCGGCTGCGCGACGACTATCTCGTGCCCATGGGCGCGGCCATCTGGTCCACCTCTCCCGCCAAGATGCTGGAATTCCCGGCCACCAGTTTCATCTCCTTCTTCGACAACCATTGCCTGCTGCAATGGAAGCGCCCGCAATGGCGCACCGTGACAGGGGGCAGCCGGTCCTATGTGCTTGCGGTCATGCGGCGGCTCGGCGACAGCGTGCGGCTTGGCGCCTGCGTCACCGCCGTGCATCGCGACGAGAGCGGCGTCGAGGTTCTGGACGCGGATGGACGCCGCGAGCGCTTCGATCATGTGGTCATCGCCGCCCATGCGCCCGAGGCCCTCGCCATGCTGGCGGACGCGGACGCCAACGAGATGGATGTGCTGGGCGCATGCGGCTATTCGGCCAATGACGTGATCCTGCATCGCGACCCCCGCCTGATGCCAAAACGCAAGGACGCCTGGGCCGCCTGGAATTTTCTGCGCGAGGGAACCGACGCCACCCGCAAGGTCGCGGTCACCTACTGGATGAACGCCTTACAGGGCATCGACCCCGCGCGGCCGGTTTTCATCACCCTCAATCCGCCCTTCGAGCCGGATCCGGCTATGGTCTTCGGGCGTTACAGTTACGATCACCCGCAGTTTGACCTTCCAGCTCTTGAGGCGCGGGAAAAACTCGGGACCATTCAGGGCCGCCGCCGGACCTGGTTCTGCGGCGCCTGGACGCGGCACGGCTTCCACGAGGACGGATTGGTTTCGGGTCTGGGCGTGGCGGCGAGTCTCGGCGCCAGCGCGCCATGGGCCGTGACGGAAGAAGCCTTGCGGGCAGCAGCGGAGTAGTCGAGCGAATGAACAAGCCTTTGTTTCAGCCTCCAGCAGACGCCGCCTCACTCTATGTGGGCGACGTGATGCATGCGCGGCTGAAACCATTCGGTCATCGATTCACCTATCGTGTCTTCTCCATGTTGCTGGATCTTGACCATCTGGCGGAGGCTGGCCGCCGCTCCCCGATCTTCTCCATCGGACGGTTCAATCTGGTCTCTTTCACCCCGCGCGATCATGGCCCCAGGGACGGCTCCGACCTGCGCGCCCATGTGGAGCGCCTGCTGGCGGCGCAGGGGCTGGAGGCGCCCGCGCGCATTCTGCTGCTGGCCTATCCGCGTGTTCTGGGTTTCACCTTCAATCCGCTGGCGGTCTATTATTGCTATGACGCGCAGGGGCGCATCACCTCGCTGATCTACGAGGTTCGCAACACCTTCGGCGGCATGCATCCCTATGTACTGCCCGTGAGCGAGGGCGCGCTGGATGCGCGGGGCCTGCGGCAGGAGCAGGCGAAGCTCTTCTATGTCTCGCCTTTTCTGCACATGGACCATCGCTATCGCTTCCGCATGCGACCGCCCGGCGAGAGCGTGCATATCCGTATTCTCGAACTGGATGCTCAGGACCCTGTCCTCGCCGCCACTTTCCAGGGCGAGCGTCAGCCCCTCACCACAGCAACCCTCGCCCGCGCCTGCCTCGCCCTGCCCTTCATGACCTTCAAGGTCGTGGCCGCCATCCATTGGCAGGCGCTCAAGCTCTGGCTCAAGGGCGCGAAATATATTCCAGAAGCGCCCAGCGCGCCCCCGCATCCCTCTATCCGCCCGAACTCCTAGGATCGACGCACGCCATGCCAGACGATAACGCCGCCTTTCCGGTCATGGAACTCACCAGCGCCAACGCAGCCACGCTGAGCGCGCATTACCCCTATTCCGTTCGGCAAGCCCTGAAGCTCGCCACCCATATCGAGGCGGGCCAGCTCGAATTGCGCCTGCCCGATGGCTGCGCCTATCGCATCACCGGCGACAAGCCCGGTCCCCACGCCATGATGGTGATCCGGGATCTGGATTTCGCCAGCACGCTCTCGCAAGGGGAAATCGGCATTGCGGAGTCGTTTCTGCGCGGCCAGTGGGAAAGCCCTGATCTGACCGCCTTTCTGGAACTGTTCTGCGTCAACCAGCCCTTCCTGGAGCGGTTGATGGATGGCAAGCCCCTCGTGCGTCTGCTGCAAATGGCCCGCCATTGGATGAACCGCAACACAAAGGCGGGATCGCGCCGCAACATCCACGCCCACTATGATCTGGGCAACAATTTCTACAGCGCCTGGCTCGACGGCTCCATGACCTATTCCTCCGCGCTGTTCGATGAATCCCGCGATCTCGTCGCCGGGCAGCAGCGCAAATATGCGGCGCTCGCCGAGCGCACGGCCATCGGCCCGGACCATCATGTGCTGGAGATCGGCTGCGGCTGGGGCGGTTTCGCCGAATATGCGGCGCGGGAGATCGGCTGCAAGGTCACGGGCCTGACCATCAGCCAGGAGCAATATGATTTCGCCTGCAAGCGCATCTTCGAGGCCGGCCTCAACGAGAAGGTCGACCTCAAGCTGCAGGACTACCGCGACGAAAAGGGCGCCTATGACCGCATCGCCTCCATCGAAATGTTCGAGGCGGTGGGCGAGGAATTCTGGCCCACCTATTTCCAGCAGGTGCGCGAGCGGCTGAAGCCCGGCGGTTTCGCAGGCATTCAGGTCATCACCATCGAGGAGAGCCTGTTCGACCGCTACCGGCGCGAACTGGACTTCATCCGCCGCTATGTCTTCCCCGGCGGCATGCTGCCCACGGGCGCGATCATGCGCGATCTCGGCGCCAAGGTGGGGCTGTCGCTGCATAACGAACGGATCTTCGGGCGGGATTATGCGCTGACGCTGGTGCATTGGCGCGAGCGGTTCCGCGCGGCCTGGCCGACGCTGACGCCACTGGGTTTCGACGAGCGTTTCCGGCGCCTGTGGGAATATTACCTCGCCTATTGCGAGGCGGGCTTCCGCGCGGGGACCATTGATGTGCGGCAGATGGTGTTCGCGCGGAGCTAGCCCCGCCCGGTTCCCTTGCCAACCAGCCTGAAGAACAGGGAATAGGGCAGCAGGCGCAGGGTCTTCAACAGCCAGACCATGCGTCGGGGGAAGGCCACTTCGAAACGCTCGGACGCCAACCCGTCGCAAATGCGCCGCGCAGCGTCGTCAGCCTCGATCACGAAGGGCATGGGAAAATCGTTCTTCGCGGTGAGCGGGGTGTGGACGAAACCCGGGCAGATCACCTGCACGCCCACGCCCAGAGGCTCCAGCCCGAAGCGCAGGGATTCGCACATGTTGATGAGCGCCGCTTTCGAAGAGCCGTAAGCGGCGGCCCGTGGCAGGCCAACATAACCAGCCACAGACGAAACAATAGCCACCTGCCCCTTGCCCCGCCCGATCATGCGCGGCAGCAAGGGCTCCAGCGCGTTCAGCGTGCCGAAGAGATTGACGTCATAGGTCTGGCGAAAGGCGTCGCCCGCCCATTGCCCGGAATCATCGGGAAAGAAGGTGCCCACATTGAGCATGGCGAGGGCGATGGGTGTTCCTCTGGACTCTATATCCGCCAGGACCTGCGCCAGGCCAGCGCGGTCGGTGACGTCACCGGGACATGGCAGGATCGTCAGTCCCTGCGCCGCGGCCTCGGCGGCAAGCTTCTCGAGTTCGTCAGCGCGGCGGGCCGTGGCCGCCACCCGCCAGCCCCGCCGCGCCAGTTCAAGCGCGACGGCGCGGCCAATTCCCGAACTCGCCCCGGTGATCCAGGCGAGCCCATCCGAGGGCTGGGTGCGGGTCGTCTGCATGGGATGCTCCCGAGAGGAACCGCTTCAGAGACTTCAGTGCGGACGCCCGAAGAAACGATCGAGAATCCGACCGACCGGGCCAGTGAGACGCAAGGGCGCGTCGGTCACCGCAAAGCACAGGCAATCATCCGCCTCGCCCGTCAAGGGACGGTGATCGAGATCCGCCTCGGCTATGGCGATGTCGCCCCGGCCGTAGCGGCCGGTGGAATCGGAGAAGGCGCCGGTGAGCACAAGGGTGACCTCGGAGCCGTCATGGGTATGGGAGGGAATCTTGCGCCCTGCGCCAATCCAAAGGAGCGAAGCCTCGCCCCGCTCGCTGTCGCTGATGCGATATTCCCGCACGCCCGGCAGCTTCTTGCGCCACTTGATGTCCGCGATGTCAGACCCCACGAGCCGCAGCAGAGGCGCGGGCAGAATGGAAGATGGCGAGGGGATCGACCGGGGAGCGGCGCTGGCGAATATGGCCGCAAGGCGCTCGTCACGATCACTCAGGGGACTGGGAGCGAGACGCTCGACCTCGCCCGCGGCGAGATTTTCAAGGGCCGCGACGAACCGACGATTGGCCGCACTCAAAAGAAGATGAGACGCAACAAGGGCGTGGGTCGGCTTGTCAAGCGCGCCGACACAATAGGACGCAAGAAGGGCGTCGAGTGGTTTTACCGGGTCTTGATAGTCTACGAGATTGGATTCATTTTGCATTTAACGCTCTTGGCGGCTCAGGTGAGACGAAGGCAGACGGGTTACGGACGAATCTCGGGATCGGATCACCGGATCATTCCCGAACATGTTCAAAAACGCCAGAGGCGTGCAAACACCGGCGTCTTGCGGATTTGCCTCCTCCCCCCTAATTGAGGTGTGGAATTGCGAAAGGCGCATCATGTCCGACTATAATGACGTTATCGGGGCCATCGGCAAGACCCCGATGATCAAGCTTCGCCGCGCTTCGGAGGAAACCGGCTGCACCATTCTGGGCAAGGCCGAGTTCATGAATCCCGGCGGTTCCGTGAAGGACCGCGCCGCCCTCGCCATCGTGCGGGACGCCATCGCGAGCGGCCAGCTCAAGCCCGGCGGGATCATCGTCGAGGGCACGGCTGGCAATACGGGCATTGGTCTGGCGCTGGTGGCCAACGCCATGGGGTTTCGCACGGTGATCGTGATTCCGGAGACCCAATCCCAGGAAAAGAAGGACATGCTGCGGATGCAGGGCGCCGAACTGATCGAAGTTCCGGCCGTGCCTTACTCCAATCCGAACAATTACGTGAAGCTTTCGGGGCGCCTGGCCGAGCGGCTTGCGCGCGAATGCCCCGAGGGCGCCATCTGGGCGAACCAGTTTGATAATGTGGCCAATCGTGCGGGCCATGAGGCCACCACCGGCCCGGAAATCTGGGACCAGACCGGCGGCAAGATCGACGGCTTCACCTGCGCGGTGGGCACAGGCGGCACCCTCGCGGGGGTCGGCATGGCGCTCAAGGCGCGCAACCCCGCCGTCAAGATCGCCATCTCCGACCCCATGGGGGCGGCGCTTTACGCTTGGTATTCGCGCGGCGAACTCAAGGCTGAAGGCTCCTCGATCACCGAGGGCATCGGACAGGGCCGCGTTACCGCCAATCTGGTGGACGCCCCCATCGACATGGCCTTCCAGATCAGCGACGAAGAGGCGCTGCCCATCGTCTTCGATCTCGCCGAACATGAGGGCATGCTGCTGGGCGGCTCCTCAGGGGTGAATGTGGCTGGCGCCATTCGCCTCGCCAAGGCGTTAGGCCCGGGGCACACAATCGCGACCATCCTTTGCGATTCAGGCGCCCGCTACGCCTCCAAGCTCTATAATCCGGAGTTTCTGGCGTCGAAGAACCTGCCTGCGCCAGGCTGGCTCTTGCGCAAACCCACGATCAAGCCTGATTTCGTTTGAAATCATAGGACTTTGCCAATGAGCTCAGGTAATGATTTCGGACTACTCGTGTCCACTGACTGGCTCATGGCCCATCTGGCCGATACCGACCTCGTGGTGATCGACGCCTCCTGGCACATGCCCGCCACCGGGCGGGACGGGCGGCGCGAATTTCTGGCGGGTCATATTCCCGGCGCCGCCTTTTTCGATCTGGATGCGGTCAGCGACCACAAGAGCCCCCTGCCCCATATGCTGCCCTCTCCGGACGATTTCGCCAGCGCCATGGGCGTGCTGGGGGTCAGCAACGACAGGCGGGTGGTGGTCTATGACGGCGCTGGCCTGTTTTCGGCGCCGCGCCTGTGGTGGATGCTGCGCATCTTCGGCCATGACAAGGTCGCCATTCTCGATGGCGGCCTGCCGAAATGGACGGCGGAGGCCCGCCCCCTCGATAGTGGCGAGGCCCGGCCCATGGCGCGCAGCTTCGTCCCCCGCTTCAACGCCGCCGCCGTGGCGGATGTGGAGCAGGTGCGCGCGGCCCTTGCTGCGGACTCGGCCCAGGTGCTTGACGCGCGCTCGGCGGATCGCTTCTTCGGCCGGGCGCCAGAGCCTCGGCCCGGGCTGGCCTGCGGCCATATGCCCGGCGCGCTGAACCTTCCCATGACCGACCTGATCGCGGCAGGGCGGCTGAAAGACCCGCAGGCGCTCGAGGCGGCGCTGGCCGCCGCCGGGGTCAGCGGCGACAGGCCGGTGATCACCACCTGCGGATCCGGCGTCTCGGCGGCGGTCATCACGCTCGCGCTGGCCCGGCTTGGCCAGCCCCTGGGGCGGCTCTATGACGGGTCATGGACCGAATGGGGCGGACGCTCCGATCTCCCGGTCGCGACCGACTGAGCCGCAGGTCGCATCCCCCAACGCAATTCTCTGACAAGGTCGGGCAACCTCAGCCCGGCCTTCTTCGTTTCTGGACTCATGCGGGGCGGTCAGACAGGCGGCCAGGCAGCAAAGGGCTGGGGTCTCGAGACACGGAGCAAAAGCGATGTGCGATTATTCACTGGAAATGTACGGGTCACGCCCGGCCCGCGAATCCGAACCCTATGAAACCGTGCGCTTCCCCTCGGGGAGCATCGGCCTTGCTTCGCCGACAGATTGCGGCGCGGCGGTCTGCGTCCAGTATGGTTCGAGGCTGCGGCTTGAAAATATCCCGCTGCATCTGCAGGGCAGCCTGCGGATCAAGGCCTGCGAGGAAGTCACCTTCATGCGCCTCGATCACGGCGCCTATCGCGATGGACTTCGCTTCGCCAATGGCAAGGAAATCTCGATCCAGCAACTCAACAGCGGGGTTTCTGCGGTCGTGGTCCAGATGGTGGAGCAGGCGCCCGCGCCCGCTCGCGCCCCCGCGAGCATCTTCGAGACCGTCTGAAGCGGGCCGCCCTTCGACAAACGATTTCCTGAGCCCGCCTGAGCCCGACCCGGCCGCCCGCATTGCGGGCGGCTGATTTGGCGCGCCAAAAGCGAATTTACCCGACTCTGCCGCTGAAAACCCACCAGAAATGCGTCTCCAGGCCTCGTTTTCGCGCGTCTTGCGCAAATTTCGGTCAAAATCTCGTTCACGCGCAAAAATCTCCGTGGCGGTTTGGCTCGGCAGATGCTACCAATCTGCCGTTTCCTGACCTCCGCCGGCCCCATTCAGGGACGGCCTGGCCAGATCTTTTCAAGAGAGGCTGCGCCGTGAAAAAGATCGAGGCGATCATCAAGCCGTTCAAGCTCGACGAAGTGAAGGAGGCCCTGCAGGAGGCGGGGCTTCAGGGCATCACCGTCACCGAAGCCAAGGGTTTCGGCCGCCAGAAGGGCCATACCGAACTTTACCGCGGCGCCGAATATGTGGTCGATTTTCTCCCCAAGGTGAAAATCGAAGTTGTGCTGGCCGATGAAATGGTTGATTCCGCTGTCGAAGCCATTCGCAAGGCCGCGCAGACGGGCCGCATCGGCGACGGTAAGATTTTTGTCTCCAATATCGAAGGCGCCATCCGCATCCGCACGGGCGAGACCGGCACCGACGCGATCTGACGCACCGGACCTGACGCTACCCCCACCGCTCAACACAAAACCGACTGAAGAGAGGCTCTGACATGAAGACCGCCAAGGACGTCCTCAAGGCGATCAAGGACAACGATATCAAGTATGTCGATCTGCGTTTCACTGACCCCCGCGGCAAGTGGCAGCATGTGACCTTCGACCAGTCCCTCGTCGACGAGGACATGTTCTCCGAAGGCACCATGTTCGACGGCTCCTCCATCGCTGGCTGGAAGGCGATCAACGAGTCCGACATGATCCTCATGCCCGACCCGACCTCGGCCTGCATGGACCCCTTCTTCGCGGCGTCCACCATGGTCATCACCTGCGACATTCTCGAGCCCTCGACAGGCGAGCCCTATGGCCGCGATCCCCGCTCGATGGCCAAGAAGGCGGAAGCCTATCTGAAGTCCACCGGCATCGGCGACACCTGCTTCGTCGGCCCCGAGGCCGAGTTCTTCGTGTTCGACGACGTGCGCTTCAAGTCGGACCCCTACAACACCGGCTTCATGCTCGACTCCGCCGAACT
>CANCSY010000113.1 GCA_947380915.1 Beijerinckiaceae bacterium | reverse complement strand
CCCTCGCTGTCGCGGAAGGCGAGCAGGCGCTCGGACAAGAGCTTCACGCGAACAGGCGGGCAATCGTTCTCCGGCAGTTCCTCGGAGAGCAGCGCCGGCATCCAGTAGCAGCGGAAGAGATTGCCCATGGGCGTGCCGGGGCCCGTCTGGGTGACGTAGTCGTTCTGTTCTTTCTTGAGCATGGACCCAACTCCTCTGGCGGCTTCCCACCCTGTTGAAAAGGCAAGAAGCGTTGACCGCATCTGCGCCACTTGTTATGGACGGGCAGTTCTTGTATGCGGAACAGCGTTCCGCAAAGCGATGACCAGCGATTTACCACCCCCCGGGGTGCAACGTCAACGAGGAGCCCCATGTCGGCGCAGAAGATTGAATTGTGCAAAACTTCCGATGTGATGGAAGGCAGCGCCATCAAGGTCGAGACCCATGGTCTTGAACTGGCGGTCTTCAATCTTAACGGCGCCTTCTATGTGACCGACGACCTGTGCACCCATGGTCCGGGCTCGTTGTCGGAGGGACCGATCTCCGGCGATGTGGTGGAATGCGATTTCCACAACGGATCGTTCAACATCAAGACCGGCGAAGTCGTCGATCCCCCCTGCATGATCCCCATCAAGACCTACAAGGTCGTCACCGAAGGCGAGACCGTCTGTATCGAGGTCTGAGCCGTCTGCGGGAGTTTCCATGGCTCCGCGCCAACGCGTCCCCATCCTGTTACTGACCGGCTTTCTGGGCAGCGGAAAGACGAGCCTTCTCGCGCGCTGGTTGCGCGAGGAGGCCTTCGCGGGCGCCTTGGTCATCGTCAATGAACTGGGCGAGGTTGGCCTCGACGACCGGCTCATCGAGACTTCGTCGGATGCGCCCCTTCTGCTCGACAATGGCTGCGCCTGTTGCGCGGCGGGCGAGGATCTCTCCGCCACTCTGGAGCGCCTCTTCTTCGACCGATTGCACAAGCGCATTCCCCCCTTCTCCTGGGTGCTGATCGAGACCACCGGGGTCGCCGATCCCGTGCCCATCCTGCAAAGGCTGGAGCAGGGTATCGTTGGCGAGCGATACGAAGTGCGGGGCCTCGTCTCCACCTTCGAGGCGCGGCGCGGCCCCTGGAACGTCACGATGTATCCCGAATGCCGCAGCCAGATCGATCATGCGGATGTGATCGTGCTGACAAAGACGGACATCGCCTCGGCCGAGGATATGATTGAGGCCCGGACCTGCCTCGAATGCCTGCGGCCGGGCGCCCCCGTACTCATATCCGCCAATGCCGATCTGCCCGCCACGGCCCTGCTGGACGCGTTGGAAGGCCGCAAGCAAGTTGCCTGCGGTCACGACCATAGTCACGCCTGGCATACGGAGGGCCTGACCAGCGTCTTCGCGTCTCTGGAAGGGCTCGACGAGGCCGCCTTGCGCGAGAGCCTCGGCGCAGTCATGGCCGAAGGACGCGGCGCCCTGCTGCGCTTGAAGGGGCTTGTGCAACTCTCCACCGGCGACTGGATGGTTGTGCAGGCGACGCCGGACAATCTCGACATCACCCCCGCAGCGACCGACCTGCGCGCCCCCGATCGTTCTGGCGTGACCATCATCGCCCACCGTCGCCCCGCCGCCGAGATCGCCAGCGCCCTCACGCAGGGGAGGGGCCTATGACAGCTACGGGCGAACGCACGACCTCCCGCCTCTCGTCCGTCACCACCGCCGTGCGGCTCTTGAAGATGTTCTCCGAGGGCGAGGCGGAGATTGGCGTCACGAGCCTGTCGCGGCGCCTTGGGGTCGCCAAGAGCACGGTCTACAGGCTCGCCTCGACGCTGGTGGCCGAAGGTATGCTGGAGCAGAATCCCGAGACCGAGAAATACCGGCTGGGCATCGCGCTCTTCGCTTTGGGCGCGCTGGTGCGCCAGCGCATGGATCTGTCGAACGAAGGTCGTCCCTATATTTTCGACCTGCGCGAGGCGACCAACGAGACCGTGCATCTGGCGGTGCTGGACCAGTCCGAGATCATGTATGTCTATGATCTCGAGAGCACCCAGGCGATCCGCATGCGCGCCAATCTGGGCGCCCGCCGACCGGCGCTATGCACCGCAGAGGGCAGGGCGATCCTCGCCTTCCATCCGCCCGAGGTCGTCGAGCCCATGCTGCGCGAGGGCTTTCGTCCGCGCACCCCCAGGACCGAGACGGCGCCTGACGCCTTGCGGGCGGCGCTGGAGGAGGTGCGCCAGCTTGGATATGCGCGCGAGGACGAGCAAAGCGAAATGGGCATGCGTTCCATCGCTGCGCCCATCCGCGACTCCAGCGGCCTTGTGGTGGGCGCCGTGGGCATGGCGGGACCGCTGCAACGCCTGTCCAACGAGACGCTGGCGCGTTATGCGCCGCTGGTGGTCGAGACGGCCAATGTCATTTCCATCCGGCTCGGGTATAAAGCCCGGGCTTCCTACTGAGCCGGGCGCGATCCGCCCTTGCAAACCAGACCCCGGGGAGGGGATCCATGTCGAAACTCAATCTGACGCTCGCCTGCTGGAACTACGATCGTACGCGCGCCATTCAGGATGGCTCCGTCCAGCCCGATGGCATCGACATCAATTACCATGACCTGCCGGTGGAGGAGACCTTCTTCCGCATGCTGCGCCATCAGGAGTTCGACCTCGCGGAGATGTCGCTCTCGTCCTACACGGTCTCGCTGTTCCGCGAGCCGCGCCGCTTCGTGGCGATCCCGATCTTCCCCTCGCGCTTCTTCCGTCACTCCTGCATCTATGTGAACGCCAAGTCCGGCATTCGCACCCCCAAGGACCTCATCGGCAAGAAGATCGGCGTGCCGGAGTTCCAGATGACCGCGCCCGTGTGGATTCGCGGCACGCTCTCCGAGCACTATGGCGTGCCGGTCGACAGCGTGACCTATTACACAGGCGGCGAGGAAGAGCCCGGACGTCCCGAGAAGCTGGCGCTGGACCTGCCCGCGAATATCAAGGTCCAAGCCATCGCCGACGACAAGACCCTCTCGCAGATGTTGCGCGATGGCGAGATCGACGCCCTGCACACCGCCCGCGCCCCCTCGACCTATGACGGCAAGAATGTGGTGCGCCTGTTCGAGAATTACGGGGATGTGGAGCGGGACTATTTCCGCAAGACCGGCATTTTCCCGATCATGCACACGATCGCCATCCGCCGCGATGTCTATGAGCAGAACCGCTGGGTCGCCCAGTCGCTCTACAAGGCCTTCGTGGAAGCGCAGAAGAAGACCTATGCCGACCTGCGCGAGACCGCCGTGCTGAAGGCCATGCTGCCCTTCCTGAACTGGGAAGTGGACCAGACCATCAAGGAAATGGGAACGAACTATTGGGCCTATGGCCTGCAGGACAACGAGAAGGTGCTCTCCACCTTCCTCAAGTACCATTTCGAATGTGGCCTCTCCAAGCGTCTGCTCAAGCCGGAAGAGCTGTTTGCGCCGGAGACGCACGAGTCCTTCAAGATCTGAGACGAACACTGACGGTCGGGGATACGCCCCGACCGTCGCTCGATCCTGAGGGAGGCCCGATGATCGCCGGATGGGCTGCGGTGCTGACCGCCTTGATCTATATCTGCGCCCTGTTCGCCGTCGCCCATTTTGGCGAGACGCAGGGGCGGCGGATCATCGCCGGGCGCGCACGCCCCTTCATTTACGCCATGGCGCTGGGCGTCTATTGCACCTCGTGGACCTTCTTCGGCTCGGTGGGGCTGGCCTCCTACAGGGGGCTGGATTTCCTGCCGATCTATCTTGGCCCCATTCTCGTCTTCGCCTTTGGTTATCCCCTGTTGCTGCGCATCGTGCGGCTCGCCAAGGCGCAGAACATCACCTCCGTCGCCGATTTCATCGCCGCCCGCTACGGCAAGTCCGAGCAGGTGGCGGCGCTGGTCGCCATCATCGCGGTAATCGGCGCGGTGCCCTATATCGCGCTGCAACTCAAGGCCATTTCCAGCTCGCTTGCCACGGTGCTCGACTCCCTCGATGCCGGGCGCGCCATTGTCCTTTCGTCCTCCGGCTCGAATGTGTCGATTGGCGTCGCCATCGTGCTCGCCGGTTTCGCCATGGTCTTTGGCACCCGCCAGATCACGGCCACCGAACACAATGATGGCCTAATGACCGCCATTTCGGCGGAGAGCATGGTCAAGCTTGTCGCCTTTGTCTGCGTCGGCTTCTATGTGACCTGGTGGGTTTTCGATGGGGTGGGCGATCTCACCTTTCAGGCGGCCTCGAGCGAAAGTGTGCGCAAGATGCTGGCCGCGCCGTTCGATGGGGCGACCTGGATCACCAACACGCTATTGTCCGCCTGCGCCATTCTGCTCCTGCCGCGCCAGTTCCATGTGGCGGTGGTGGAGAACCGTGACGAACGCGATGTGCGCACCGCCGCATGGCTGTTTCCGCTCTATCTGGTCGCCATCAACATTTTCGTCATTCCGCTGGCGGTGGCCGGATTGCTCATCTTTCCCGAGGGAATGATCGACCGGGACATGACGGTGCTCGCCTTGCCACTGTCTGATCATGCTTCCGTCATTGCGCTGATCGCCTTGCTCGGGGGCCTGTCGGCGGCGACCGCCATGGTCATCGTGGAATGCGTCGCGCTCTCCATAATGGTCTCGAACGATCTGGCCATGCCTCTGCTGCTGCGCGGGCAGGCGCGCGGAACCATCGCGAACCTGAGCGATACGGGGAGCGTGGTGCTGTTCATCCGCCGCGCGGCCATCGTCGTGATGCTGGGTCTTGGTTACCTTTATTTCCGTTCGTCCAGCGAAGCCGCTCTGGCCTCCATCGGCCTCTTGTCCTTCGCCGCCATAGCGCAGATCGCGCCAGCTTTTCTGGGCGGCCTGTTCTGGAGTCGCGCCACTGCGCGAGGAGCCATGGCGGGCCTGATTTGTGGCACCCTGGTCTGGGCCTACACGCTCCTGCTTCCCTCGTTGGCGTCAGCATCCAGCGTGATCGCCGCCTTTGTTGAATATGGTCCGCTGGGCCTTGGCTGGCTGCGTCCGACGGCCCTTCTCGATCTTGGCCTGCCTCCCCTGGTCCATGGGGTGCTATTGAGCCTGACCGTCAATATTCTGGCCTTCACGGGCTTTTCCCTCACCCGCCGCGCCACCGCCATCGAACGGTTGCAGGCGGATGTGTTCGTGGGACCTGGCGGGCCGCCGATCAGCGAGGCCTTCCGCTTTTGGCGCACATCCGCGACGGCCGGCGAACTGGAGGCCACCGTGGCGCGATATCTGGGCGCGGAGCAGGCGCAGTTGGCGTTCGAGCGTTTCTTCGCCTCGCGCGGCGAGGCTGTCGCCCCTTCGGCGGAGGCGGACATTCATCTGCTGCGCTTCGCCGAACACCAACTTGCCTCCGCCATCGGCGCGGCCTCCTCGCGTCTTGTGCTGTCCTTGCTGTTGCGTCGTCGCACGGTGTCGCGTCAGGCGGCGTTGAAGCTCATCGACGACGCCTCGGCCGCCCTGCAATATAACCGCGACCTCCTGCAGCATGCGCTGGACTTCGCGCGTCAGGGCATCACCGTCTTCGACAAGGACATGCGGCTCATCTGCTGGAACCGCGAGTTTCGGGAGCTTTTCGAATTTCCCGGCGAAGGCCTGACTGCGGGCATGGGCCTTGAGGAAATCTTGCGGTTCAACGCGCGGCGGGGCATCTATGGCCCCGGGCAGGTGGAGGATCAGGTCGCCGTCCGCATCCGCTCGCTCATCAACGATAGCGAGCCAGTTCGCCTGCGCCTGTTTCCCAGTGACAATGTGATCGAGATCCGCACGGCGCGCATGCCCGATGGCGGCCTCGTCACCACCTATACGGACGTCACCGAAACCGTGGAGGCCGAAGAGGCGCTGGCCGCGACCAATGAGACATTGGAGCAGCGGGTGCGCGAGCGCACCGAGGAACTGGTGCGCCTGAATGCGGAACTGGCGCGCGCCAAGAGCGAGGCGGACGACGCCAATCTTTCCAAGACCCGCTTTCTTGCGGCGGCGAGCCACGACATCCTGCAACCCCTCAACGCCGCTCGTCTCTACGCCACGACCCTTGTGGAGCGTATCGACAAGGACCCGGTTGGCAAGGAAACCGAACTCGTCCGCAACATGGACGCTTCGCTGGAGGCGGTGGAGGAAATCCTCACCGCGCTGCTTGATATTTCGCGGCTGGATGCCGGCGCCATGAAGCCCGAACTTTCGGTGTTCCGCATCGACGACATTCTCGGCCAGTTGAAGATTGAACTCGCGCCGCTGGCCCGTGAGCAGGGGCTGCGGGTTGATTTCATCCCTTGTTCGCTGAACGTTCGCTCGGACCGTCGCCTGTTGCGCCGTCTGCTGCAAAACCTGATTTCGAACGCGATCAAATATACGGTGAAGGGCCGCGTGCTGGTGGGAGTGCGCAGGCGCGCGGACATGATCGAGGTGCAGGTGCTCGATACGGGTCTGGGGATTCCCGAGTCGCAGCAAAAGGCCATCTTCCGCGAATTCGAACGTCTTGCCGCAGCGGCCAAAACAGCTCGGGGGCTGGGATTGGGTCTCTCCATTGTTGAGCGCATCAGCCGGGTTCTGGATCACAGGATCCATGTGCGCTCCAAGCCCGGCGTCGGTTCGCTGTTTTCCGTCGTGGTCCCTTTATCCCTCGCCGATGTGGCCGCCGTCCAAAGCGTGGAGGAAGCCTCGCCCGCGCCGCCCGCCCCGCTCTCGGGGCTCACGGTTCTGGCCATCGACAACGAGCCGCGCATTCTGGCGGGCATGAACCATCTTCTCATGGGCTGGGGTTGCACCGTCGCCATCGGGGCCGACCTCGCCGAGGCGAAGGCGGCTTTGGAGGCGCGCGGGCTCAAGCCCGGTGTGATCATCGCCGATTACCACCTCGATGACAGCGACGGCGTCTCGACCATCAGCGCCTTGCGCGAGGCCTATGGAAACGAAATTCCCGCCATTCTCGCGACCGCCGACCGCTCGCCCGAAGTGCGCGATCTCGCTGCAAGCCATGATATCCGGGTGCTCAACAAGCCGCTGCGGCCCGCCGCCCTGCGCGCCTTGCTGTCGCAATGGCGCGTGACGCGCGGCGCCGCCGAGTAAGACCCTTCAGGCAGGCCGCGCGATCTTTACGCCGGGCCAGACCTTTGGCGCCACGCGGTTGAACTGTCTGGGCAGTTGCAGGGTCACGCCGAGCTTTTCCGCCGCATGCCAGCCCCAGCGGGGATCATCGAGGAAGGCGCGCGCCAGCGCCACCTGATCGACGCCGCGCTCGGCCACGATCTCTTCTGCCTGTCTGGCGTCGGCGATGAAGCCCGCCGTGCGCGTCACGATGCCCGCCTCGGCCCGCACCTTCGCGGCGTTGGGCACATTGAAGCCCGGCCCGCTCGCCGGGCGTCCGCCCGCGATGATATTGCCCGAGCTGACGCAGACATAATCAAGGCCCCGCGCCTTGAAGCCGCGCGCCATCTCCACTCCATCCTCCACGGTGAGGCCGCCTTCGAGAAAATCCGTGCCGGTGATGCGCGCGCCAACGGCCATATGGGCTGGCGTCGCCGCCCGCACCGCCTCCGCGACCGCCATGGGAAAGCGCAGGCGCTTTTGCGCATCGCCGCCCCAGGCGTCCGTGCGCTTGTTGGAGATGGGGCTGTGGAACTGGTGGATCAGATAGCCATGGGCCGCATGCAGCTCCACCATGTCGAAGCCGATGCGGGCTGCCCGCGCCGCCGCCTGCCCATAGGCCGCGATGGCGCGCTCGATGTCCTGCGCGCTCATTTCGTCGGGTACATGCCAGTTGTCGCCATAGGGCAGGGCGGAGGGGGCGCTGGTGCGCCAGGCGCTCTCATGGGCCTGCAAGGGCGCGCCGCCATCCCAGTTCTTGTGGGTCGAGCCCTTGCGGCCGGCGTGACAGAGCTGGATCGAAAATTTTGTGTCCTTCATCGCAACCGCGCGTGCAGCTTGCAGCACACGGGCCAGCGCATATTCGCATTCGTCCGAATAGAGTCCGAGGCAGCCCAGAGAAATGCGCCCCTCGCGCGTCACGCCGGTGGCCTCCAGCGTCACCACGCCAGCGCCTGACATGGCGTAGCTCATGATCTGGTGCAGGTGCCAGTCGCTGGCGCAGCCGTCATTGGCCGAATATTGGCACATGGGCGCGATGGCCAAGCGGTTGGGCGCGCGCACCGGGCCAATATCGAGGGGTGAGAACAGAACGGACATGAAAAGGCTCCCTTTTGCACAAGGCTACCCGGTTTGGCGGCGAAGCAAAAGGGCGACTGGCTCCGCAAGCCCCCGCGTCCTAAAGTGACGCCGTGACGCGCCAACCCGATATCCTCCCCGCTCCCTTCGCCTCCTGGTTCGCCGCGCGCGGCTGGGCTGCGCGCGCGCACCAACTCGCCTTGCTGAAACTGGCGCAAAAGGGGCGCAGCGCGCTGCTCATCGCTCCCACGGGCGGGGGCAAGACCCTGGCGGGCTTCCTGCCCAGCCTGATCGAATTGGCCTCGGGCGCGGGCTCGAAGGGCCAGGGCCTGCATACGCTCTACATCTCGCCCCTGAAGGCGCTGGCCGTCGATGTCGCCCGCAATCTGGAGACGCCCATTGCGGAAATGGGCCTGCGGGTGCGGGTGGAGACGCGCACCGGCGACACCTCCGCCTCCAAGCGCCAGCGCCAGAGGCGCGATCCCCCGCAGATCCTGCTCACCACGCCCGAGCAGCTGGCGCTTTTGCTGGCGAGCGCCGATGGGGAGCATCTCTTCGCCACCCTGCGGCGGGTGGTGCTGGACGAGTTGCACGCGGTCGTCACCTCCAAGCGGGGCGATCTCTTGTCGCTGGGGCTGGCGCGGCTGCGCACCTTGGCGCCGCAGATGTCGATGGTGGGCCTGTCGGCCACCGTGCGTGATCCCGATGAGCTGCGCCGCTGGCTCGTGCCCCAGCGGGGCGCAGGCGAGATGGCCGAGCTGGTGGTGGCCGCCCCCGGCGCGCCCCCCGCGCTCGCCATGCTCGACACCCGCGAGCGCCTGCCCTGGTCGGGCCACGGCGCCAGCCACGCCATTGGCGAGATTTATGAACGCATCAAGGCGTCGCGGATGACGCTGGTGTTCGTGAACACCCGCGCGCAGGCGGAAGCCGTTTTTCAGCAGCTCTGGCATGTGAACGAAGACGCCCTGCCCATCGCGCTCCATCACGGCTCCCTTGATGCGGGCCAGCGGCGCAGGGTGGAGGAGGCCATGGCGGCAGGGCGGCTGAAGGCTGTCGTCTGCACCTCGACGCTGGATCTGGGCATCGACTGGGGCGATGTGGATCTTGTGGTGAACGTGGGTGCGCCCAAGGGCGCAAGCCGCCTGTTGCAACGTATCGGCCGGGCCAATCATCG
>CANCSY010000112.1 GCA_947380915.1 Beijerinckiaceae bacterium | reverse complement strand
ATCGGTCACGGGCTTGGGCGACAGCCAGCCCATGCGCCATTCCACAACCATCCACACGGCGGGCGCCAGCAGCGCGAGCAAGGTCGCGAGCTTGAGGAGGGAGGTCCGCCCGGCGCGGTCGGTCCAGGGCAGCCATTGGGAGAGGGCGGAAGCGGTCATGGGCCGACTATATCAGCTTCCCACGCCGCTTCCCCAGTCACTTTTGCGATCAGCTGACGCCCAACTTCTTCTGCAGATTGGTCGAGGAGGTCGTGTACTGGAAGAGCAGCTTCTTCTCGGGGTACACGTAGCGATGCACCTTCTGCGCCGCCAGCGCCGCCTCGTGGAAGCCCGAGAGGATCAGCTTCAGCTTGCCGGGATAGGTGTTGATGTCGCCGATGGCGAAGATGCCGGGGGCGTTGGTCTCGAACTTCTCGGTGTCGACGGGCACCAGCTGCTCATGCAGGTTCAGGCCCCAGTCAGCGATGGGGCCGAGCTTCATGGTCAGGCCGAAGAAGGGCAGCATGCGGTCGCAGGCCACATCCACCACGCCCTCGGCGGTCTTGACGCTGACGGCGCTGAGCTGGCCGTCCTCGCCCTTGAGGCCCGCGATCTGGCCGATCAGCAGATCCATCTGCTGGCTGGCCACCAGTTCGCGCATGGCGTTGACCGAATGGGGCGCGGCGCGGAAATCGTCGCGGCGATGCATGAGGATGATGCGCTTGGCGATGGGATGCAGGTTCAGCGTCCAGTCGAGCGCCGAATCGCCGCCGCCCACGATCAGCACCGTGCGGTCGCGGAAATCCTCCATCTTGCGCACGGCGTAGAAAACAGACTTGTTCTCATAGGTCTCGATGGTGGCCACCGGCGGGCGCTTGGGCTGGAACGAGCCGCCCCCCGCCGCCACGATCACGGCTTTGGTCTCGAAGACCTTGCCGCCATCGGTGCGCACCCGGAAGGCCGGCGCCTCGGGCGTGCCCAGCACCTCCAGACCCTCGACCATCTCGTTATAATGGAAGGTGGGGCTGAAGGGCTCGATCTGCTGCATCAGGTTATCCACAAGTCCCTGCCCCGTGACCATGGGGAAGCCGGGAATGTCGTAGATGGGCTTTTCGGGATAGAGCTCGGCGCATTGCCCGCCGGGCTTGGGCAGGATGTCGATCAGATGGCACTTGATGTCCAGCAGGCCCAGTTCGAACACGGCGAAGAGGCCGGTGGGGCCAGCCCCCACGATCACGACGTCTGTCTTGATGATCTCGCTCATGATGTTCCGTTCCATTGCGCTGCCGGAGCTCAGGGCCCCTGAACCCTGGCTGGCATGACTGGCCACCAACCGAAGACGGGGGCCATCGGCCACCGCCTCCATAATTCAACATCTCAATTTTGGAAAGCAGGAATAATCACGCATATAATATGTGATTATTCTTATGCGATCAACCCTGCTTCTCGGGGGTATTGACCGTCAGCCCGTCAAGCTCGGGCCGCACCTTGATCTGGCACGACAGGCGCGAGGTGGGCCGCACATCGAAGGCGAAGTCCAGCATGTCCTCTTCCATCTGCTCGGCCTTGCCCAGGCGCTCGAGCCAGGACTCGTCCACATAGACATGGCAGGTGGCGCAGGCGCAGGCGCCGCCGCATTCCGCCTCGATGCCCGGAATGGCGTTCTTGAGGGCCGTCTCCATGACGGTGGAGCCATCTTCGGCCTCCACGGTGCGGGACTGGCCGGCGGCGTCTATAAAGGTGATCTTGGTCATCAGATTAACTCACGAGGCGCGGAATCGCGCGGAAAGGGGACGGCAAGGCCGCTCATCCTCTTATCAAAAGACACACCGCCTTGGCGAGACCGCAACCGCGTCTCCAGGCCACAAGCGGAGCCAAAAGGCGCGGAATTTCGGAATTTTGTGCATAAGTGCATGGCAACGCTTGTATTCGCCTACCGATCAGGGAACTTGGCAACTCTGAATGCGAAGTGGCCCGAGAAGAATCTTCTCCTATGGTGAAACAGGCGTTAACGACGTTTGCGTTTAACAGTTCGGGCCCGTTTCATTTCGATGAACGGGCGGGTACATTTCCAAATGGTTAAAAAGCTGATTGCCGGGCGGCCACCCCGCCGATCAGCCAGAGCCGCCAGCATCGGCGGCGCATGCGTTTGTTTACGTGAGGCGGTTTGACATGGCGACACAACAGAAGCCGACGGAGGACTCCGAGGCTGCTCAAGTCGAAGATCGCATCCGCGCTCTGCGCGCGCGCATAGACCCTATGATCGCCGCCGACGCGAAGTTGGACGGTGCTGACGCAACCATGTCCGCGATCGAGGAAGCTTTGAACCTCACCCCCCAGGATCTGCGGGGTGAGGCCGACCAGCGCCGGACGGACTCCCTGCGTCTGCCGAAAGTTGACGATTCCCAGGACTTGACAAGACGCCCCTTGACTGCGGACGGCGGCTCCGACTTCGCCCGCCGCCGGGCCGATATCGATCCCCCGCCAGTCTCCCCCTCCTCACGGCCCGCCAATGACGACCGCCGTTCGGTCGGCCAGATCCTTCAGGCGCTGCAATACCGCCCGAGCCGGACCGCGCAAGTCATCGCCGCGGGCCTGTCGGTCGGCTGGCTCGCAATGGTGGGCGTCTATGCCCTTGGCGCAAGAAGCGGCCCGTTCGATCAGGCCGCGATGGCGATGCTCGCTCTGGCCGCCGTTGGCCCCGTAGCTTTCTTTTTCATGATCGCGACCCTGACCCAGCGGGTTCAGGAAATGCGCCACACGGCGCGCTCCATGGGTGAAGTGGCGGTGCGGCTCGCCGACCCCGACAGCTTCACCACCGAGCAGGTGATGATTCTCTCGCAGGCGATTCGCCGCGAGATAGCCTCCATGGGCGATGGCGTCGAGCGCGCCCTGGCGCGCGCCGGCGAACTCGAATTGATGGTGCATAACGAGGTCTCCAACCTCGAACGCTCCTATGCGGACAATGAGAGGCGCATGCGCGCCCTCATCGACGAACTCTCCTCCGAGCGCGAGGCCATCGTCACCAATGCGGACCGTGTGCGCCAGTCCGTCACCAGCGCACAGGAAATGATTTCCCGCGAAGTCGCGCAGGCGGGATCGCGCATCGCCGAACAGGTCAATGAGGCGGGCGTTCACGTGAACGTCCTGCTCGGCGGCCATGCGGACGACATCACCAACCAGCTGCGCGCCGCCGGCGAAGAAATGGTCGTCACGCTCAGCGTCCAGGGTGAAGGCTTCATCCAGAAACTGACGCAAACGGGCGAAGCCATCACGACTCGCCTGTTTGATTCGACCAAGCTCTTTGACTCAACCATCAATGATCGCGCCGAATCCGTCGAACAACAGCTGCAGATCTGCTCCAACGCCATCGGCGATCGCATCGATGCGGCGACGGCGCGAATCGCCGACACCATTTCCGAGCGTGGCGATGGCCTCATTTCCCGCTTCGCGGAAACAAGCGAGCGGATCCATAGCTCGGTGATCATCCAGGCGCAGGAACTTGCCGACACGCTCACCAACTCCGGCGAGCGCATTTCGACCATGCTCGCCGAGCGTACCGGCAATGCATCGCAGATCTTCGAAACCTCCACCCAGGCGCTCATCGAGCACAACAGGCACCTCGAATCTCTCTTCGACACCCGCAACCGCGAGCTTGAAGATCTGACCGAGCGCGCTCGCGAGGATCTGTCGAACACGCTGAACGCCACCTGCCAGAACATTTCCATCATGATCGGCGAGCGTACCGACAGCGCGGCCCAGATCTTCCATGGATCCGCCCAGGCGCTGAGCGATCACAACAGGCACCTCGAGGAACTCTTCGTCGCGCGCAACCGCGAGTTGGAGGAACTGACCAGCCGCGCCCGCACCGACCTGACCATGACGAGCGCCGAAATCGAGAACGCACTCGCAGACAACGTCAACAAGGTGAAGGATATCTTCCTGATCTCGCGCGATCAGTTGGCCGAGACGAGCACCAATGTCTCGACCCTGCTGGAAGCCCGCGTCAACGCTTTCAACGAAACCGTCCGGGTCACGAGCCTGGATCTGGCAACCGCCAATGAAGCCCTGCAGGGCTCCCTTGACGAACACCGCAGGGCCATCGCCGACGCCGCTGCCGAGGCGCGGTCCGCCATCTCGACTGCAGGCGCCGAAGTGGCTGGCGACATGGATGTCCGCACGGCCGCCTTCAGCAAGGCCATCGCCGGATCTCGCGACGAGGTTCTCAACGCCGCCGCCCATGTGGAATCAGCCATAGCCCATCGCACCGTCGCCCTGCGCGACATCCTCAACGATTCTCAGGCGACCCTCGCCCAGACCAGCGACCAGCTCGCAGCGAGCTTCACCGAAAAGACCAACGAGGTCTGCACGGCCTTCGAGAACTCGCGCCAACTGATGGCCGTGGTCAGCGACGAGACGGTGCGCACATTCTCGGATCGCGTCGAGAGCCTGCGCCACAGCCTGAGCGAAGTCAGCGACAGCAGCGCAGCGAGCTTCACCGAGCGCGCCGACGCCCTGCGCAACTCCCTCATCGAGGTGAGCGACGAGACGACACGGAGCTTCACCGAGCGCGTCGAGGCGCTGCGTCAAGCTCTGACTTATGTCGGGGACAGCACATCGCTCACCTTCACGGATCGCGTCGAAGCCCTGCGCCAGTCCCTGACCGACGTCAGCGACATGACGACCAGCGCCTTCGCCGAGCGCACGGATGCGCTCAGGAACGCTTTGAACAGCACCAGCGACGACACCGCCCGAGCCTTCACGGAACAGGTCGAGGCGCTACGCCAGTCGCTGACCCAGGTGAGCGGCGAGACCGCCCAGACTTTCACCGACCGGGTGGAGGGCTTGCGCCAGACTTTGCTGTCCTCGCAGCAGGCGGTCTCCGACACCAGCGACCAGATCGCGGCCGCAATGGCCGAGAATACCGAAGCCGCCCGGGCTGCTCTCATGCAGCAGCAGACACAACTCAACGACGCCGGCGAATCGCTCATTGCCTCGCTGCTTGAAAACATCACTGCGGTGCGCGAGGCCCTGCACGACTCCCGCGGCGGCTTCATTGAAGCTGGCGACGAAGTCGCGGCCACCATCGGCGCCCGGATCGCGTCCGTTCACGCCACGATCATGGCGAGCAGCCGCGATCTCAGCGAATCCGGCGAGCACCTCGCAAGGCTTGTCGAGACGCAGACGGAACTGGCGCGTTCGACGCTTTCCTCGACCGGGCAGGATCTGCTGGACATCAGCAACCGCGTCACGGCGGAACTGTCAGGCCACGTTTCCACGACCCGCGAGGAGATCGAAGCGGTCCATCTGGAGATGAGCAGCCAGCTCGAAACCCATCGCCAGTTCCTGCGTGAAGCGCTCGGGGAACATGCGAATGCGGCGGGCTCGAATTTCGCCGACGCTACCAACGAAGTCATTTCGGCCATGGCCGTGCACTCCGAGCGTGTCGCCGAAAGCCTCTCGGCGCGCTTCGTCGACTTCAAGACAGGCGTCGTCTCTCTGGGCGATGTGCTGGCCGACCAACTCGCAGAGCAGTCGAACCGCTTCAGCGGCGATGTGAACGAAAAGCTGGCCACCCTGGAAGACACGTTCACGACCCATGGCGCAGCCTTCAACGAAAAGCTCGGCGAGCGCACCCGCGAAGCTGCGGCGGTGTTCGACAAGCAGGTTGATGAATTCGAGCGCCGCACGGTCATGCGCACCCAGGATGTCTCGACTTCGCTCGAGACCCTCGTGAACCGCATCGAAACCGGCCTCGATGGAAAGATCGAGGACTTCGAGCAGCGCACCGCCGTGCGCACGCTGGATGTCTCGACCTCGCTCGAGACTCTCGTGAGTCGTATCGAAAACGGCCTCGATGGCAAGATCGAGGATTTCGAGCAGCGCACCGCAGTGCGTACAAAGGATGTCGCGACCTCGCTCGAGACTCTCGTGAGCCGCATCGAAACCGGCCTTGACAGCAAGATCGAGGATTTCGCGCAGCGCAGCGCCACGCGCACGCAGGACGCCTCGCAAGCGATCGAGACCCTCGTGAGCCGCATCGAAACCGGGCTCGACAGCAAGATCGAGGACTTCGAGCAGCGCACCACCATGCGCACGCAGGAAGTCACCAACTCCCTCGAAAGCCTCGTGCAGCGGATCGACACCGGCCTCGAAATCCGCTCGAAGAACTTCTCGGAGTCGCTGGCGACCAATGCGCTGGAAATCGCCCGGAGCATTGGCAGCGGCCTGCAAGAGGTCAAGGGGATGCTCGACCCCGCAGCCCTTGAGGAAGTCCTCGCCAACAACATCGAGGGCCTCAGCAAGACCCTCACCGCCCGCATCGAGGAAATGCAGAAGGCCGTGGAAGCCGGCGTCGGCTCCATGGATGACCGGTCGGCGCAGATCACCGAGGCCATCACCGAACACGCCCGCGTCATTCACGAGACGCTGGATAGCGCCAGCCGCATCGTCAACGACAACATGGGCGCCCGCGCCAGCGAGTTGCACACCTTGCTGGACACGACCGCTCGCAACATGACCGAGACGCTCAACAGCGTGTCGACGACCGGCGCCGAACTCTCCAGCGAAGTCGTGAAGCTGGGCGAGATCGTCACCAACACGATCGAGGGCCGCGCCAGCGCCATCGTCGAGCACCTCACCGAAAAGCAGCACCAGTTCACCAACGCCATCTCGGCGACATCGAACGGGTTGATGGAAGTGGCCGAGGTCACGTCGCATAC
Source organism: Beijerinckiaceae bacterium (assembly GCA_947380915.1). The sequence goes on along the minus strand of CANCSY010000112.1, from coordinate 2,651 downwards.
CCTGCGCGAAGCCATCGAACAGAGCGCTTCGAACTCCGCTCACAGCCTGATGACGCTGGGCGCGCAGATCGAAAGTGAGTTCTCGTCCACGCTTTCCAAGCTGGAGTCGACGGGCGAGACCCTGCGTCGACTGATCACCGTCACGGACCAGAATCTCGGCAATATCGATGGTTCTCTGAGCGAAAGCGTGATGAAGCTCCAGACCGCGCTTGGCTCGGTCTCCTTCCAGATCAACACGCTCAACCATACCGCGTCCAACACGGTCAACGGCATCGATCAGCTTGGCGACCACATGCGCGGCCACAATGCGGAGCTTGGCCAGACCCTGGCCGATCTCAACCGCACGCAGCGTGAACTGGAAGAGAGCCTGGAGGCGCGTCGCCGCTCGATGTATGACCTGCTTGCCAGCGTCGACAAGAAGACCAGCGACATCGACAATGTGATGAAGGCCTTCAACAACCTCATCGAAGGCGCCTTCCTTGACGCCGAACGTCGCGCCAACGAAATCGGCTCCCTGCTCGCTCGCTCAAGCGAAGACGTGGTTGGCACGCTCAACGAGAAGTTCGCCCTGGTGCGCGACGAGACCTCGAAGGAGCGTGAACTGACTCTCATCGCCATGCGCGACGCCTATGAATCGGCGAGCCATGAGGTGCAGCAATTGTTCGGCGATGCGCTGAACCGCTTCCGCGCCTCTGCGACAGAGATGCGCGGCGTGGCGCAGGAAATCCATCACGAGATCAACCTGGCCCGCGAAGAAGTGCAGCGCGGAGCCGCCGACCTGCCGCGCGAATCCGCCGAACAGGCCGCCGCCATGCGCCGCGTCGTGTCCGAGCAGATCAAGGCCCTGAGCGACCTGACCGAGGTCGTGCAGCGGTCGGGCCGCAATCTGGATCTGGCGGAGCCTGCGCCCATGCCGCAGACGCGCGTCGAGCCGCCGCGCCTCGAGCCCCAGCGCACCCTCGACAAGCCGCGCATGCCTCGCGCCGAGCCGCCGATGCCCATCGCGCCGGTGGTGGCCGATGACCAGTCACGCCTGCGCAGCCCCACGGCGGCCTCCATCCGCGGGATGTCCCCGGACCGGGGCCCGGGCTGGCTCAGCGACCTCCTCGCCCGCGCCTCCCAGGATGAGGGCGATGCCGGCGCCGCAGGCTCGACCCTGAAGCCGCAAGCGCGGGCGTCCCAATCGCTCGACACTATCTCCCACGACATCTCCCGCATGGTCGATCATGCGGCCGTGGTCGACGCCTGGGATCGCTACTATCGCAACGAGCGCCGCGCTTTCTCGCGCCGCATCTACAAGGGCCAGGGCCAGCAGACCTTCGACGAAATCGGTCGCCGCTACAGCGCCGATCCGGATTTCCGCGATACGGTTGATCGCTACACCCAGGAATTCGAGCGCGTCCTCACCGATGTCGCACGCGATGATCGCGATGGAAGCGTCGGCCGCAGCTATCTGATCTCCGATCAGGGCAAGGTCTATACGATGCTGGCCCATGCCGCCGGACGCATCGAATAGGACCTGGGCAGATCAAAATGAACAAGGGCGCGGTTTTCGGACCGCGCCCTTTTTGTTTGGATCAGAAAAATCTGGCGCCTAGATCGCAATCCCATCAGTTTGCAACGCGACGAACCTCGGGAGGCCGGACGTCCCGTCCGCCAAAAAGCAGCGCGCGATGCCTGGGTCGGGTTTTTGTGACGGGGGCCACGAGACGTGGCCCCTCCGGCGCCATGCAACTTGATCGGATTTTGCTCTAACGGAAAATCTCGTGAAAGGTTTTCTCCCATTTGGGGAGTTCCTCGTCGATTTTTTCCGGCGTGTAGAACTTGCCGACCAGTTCCTTACCATCGGGAATCAGGTCAGCGTCCAGCGCGGCGACCTTTGGATTTGCAGGGATGTAGCCATTGTCGCGATAGATCGCCTGCCCCTCGGCGGACACGAGGAAATCCACCAGCAATTTGGCCGCGTTGGGATGCGGCGCCTTTTGCACGACGGAAATGTTGCCGGAGTTCACCTGGGCCGGACTGAACTTGAGCCATTTCACCGGCGCCCCCATGCGCGCGCTGATGGAGGCGTGGTGATTGTTGACCTGCAAGGCGATCGCATATTCGCCGGCGATGACCTGATTGAGAATTTCACGGCTCGCCACCTGGATATTCGTCACATTTTGCTGCGCGAGACGGTTCAGATAATCCATCCCCTTCTCGCGACCCCAGGCGTCGAGCACAGTGCCGACGAAGCCAGCGCCCGAGGTGCTGGAATTGCTGACGCTCCAGGCCATCTTGCCCTTCCACTTGGGCGCGAGCAGGTCTTCCCAGTTGCGCGGCTCCTGTCCGGCGGGCACCAGATCAGTGTTCACTGCGGGAACGGCGACGGCGAGATAGGTCGCGGTCCAGTAACCCTGGGGATCGACGCGCTCGGCGGGATAGTCGCGAGCTTCGTCCGGCGTCCATTTGAGAACGACGCCCGGCTCTCGCACAAGGGTCGCGACGGTCGACAAACCGTCGAAGACATCGCATTGCACCCGCCCCGCCTTAAACTCGTTGAGGACGCGCAGAACCACATCCCCGGTGTTGGCGCGGACATAATTGATTTTCACGCCATACTTTTTTTCAAACACCGTTTTCACCGGCATGACGAGCTGGTTCACGAT